>VFJR01000174.1 GCA_009885945.1 Anaerolineaceae bacterium | reverse complement strand
TTTCATCAACGTTTCTGGAATATATTGATGCAACGCAGATGTTGATTTCGATAATTCTTTTTCAGATGAAGAACCGCTCGGGGCAACCCGTGAAGCTGATTCTGTTTTCTGAATCATTTGCGGCGGCTGAGTCTGCGTCGCTTGCGCAACATTCCCAAGCTGCGAATTAAGTTGCCGCCCGCAATGATCGCAATAAAATGCCGCATGAGGCAACCCCGCATCACAAAATGGACAATTCGCCAAAAGCCACAATCCGCAATTTTTGCAGAATCTAGCTTCAGCGCGATTATTTGTTTGACAGTTTGAGCAGGTGGGTTTGGTCATAATGATGATGTGATTATATATCAGATAGTTTGGGTTGTAGCTATAAATCTAGGATAGAATAAGCACAGCTTACTCAGCCTTTGCCGGCTGTTTAAGTCAGACCCCTATTTTTGCCTCGCCGCTGAATAGGGGTCGATTTTATTTCCTCGTTATTTCATTAAAAGCACATCATAAAGTTTTGCAACAGGCATCGCAATTGCCTTCCATGTAAAGCTGGTTTCAGCCAGCCGCCTTGCACGTTGTCCCATTTCATCAATTTGAATGGGAGATTGGAGTAAGGAAGCAATTCCTTCTGCAAGCGAGTGCGCATCGGGCATGGTCGTAATTCCAATTTTTTCCTGCTCAACAATAACAGCGTGATCCCCCACACGGTTGGTGGCGATAGGTCTGCCTACTGCCAGATATTCTCCAAAACGGTTTGGGAATCTTGCTATATTTACTTTTGTATCCAAATAGGGCAAAAGCATCACATCTCCGCATGAAAGAATTTCACCCAGTTGTTCATAAGGAACAGTTCCAAAATGATGAACTCTTTGAGCCGCCCCATGCTGTGTCATTATGCGATCAAATGCGGGAATTTGCGCGCCCGTCATCACCAAATGTACGTTTGGAACAAGTTCAATTAATTTGAGGAAGGAATCGATTAGCAGGTTTAAATCAAGGAATGAAAATCCGCAATATGCCACGACTGGGCAATCTTTTGGAATTCCATATTTGATGCGCGCCTCATTCTTGTTCATAGGGTGAATGATGTCTGAGTTGGAACCAACCTGAGTCAGAAGAATTCGTTCACCCGGGACCTTGAGCTGGATAGCGCGTTTGACTAGATCCAAGCTGATGGCTGTTACTGCCTGTGCTTTTTTATGTATGTAGGGTTCAAGAATATAGTCTAGCCACTTTAAAAATATATTCATAAACTCATGGCGCTGTTCTGCAAAACCGTCCACACCCCATAGATCAGCCCAGTCGGATACCACAGGAATATTTTTATTTAATCTCCACAGGGCGGGTAGAGATGCAGAAGGGCGGTGGTCGAAGATATGAAAAAGATCGTAGTTGCCTCGCCAAGTATGAGCGAGGCGCGACGCGAGATCTATTGGACTCAGTCCGGCGTTGCGAATGCGCCGAGGTAATATATCTGGCATTTCAATGATATGTACGCCATGCCATTCTGATCTGCGGGTTGTAAAGCCGGGTTCAGCGCGGCTGGCAATCAAGGTCATATCGTAGCCCAGCTCAACTAGGGGGCGTGCCAGCGAGGTTGCGCGCATATAGCTTCCGCCAGTTCCAGCACATTGATGGGTAAGCATAAGAATACGTGGTTTCATAAAAGACTAAAAATTAAGTATACTGTGTTAGGCAATTAAGTTTATATGGAGAATGAATCATTTATGGTAGCGACCCCTGTTTTATCTGTAATTGTAGTGACTGGATTTTTACGCAAGTTGAGCAGCCATGTTTTGCAAGCTTTACTGAGACAAAACATTATTGACCGCATGGAAATTTTGGTCGTTGATTGTGTCTCAGCGGACACGCCGCCATTTCCGGGCAGCGACCATGAGTGCGTGCGTTTGATCAATATGCCGGCGGATACCAATTTTGAAGTAGCCATGGTGGTAGGAATACGGGCGGCTCGCGCGCCTGTTGTAGCTCTGCTTGAAGAACATTGCATTGTCCTGCCCGGCTGGGCTGAAGCGTTGGTCGAAGCCCACAAGGAGCCCTGGGGAGCTGTCTGCGGCGAAGTGATCAATGGAAACCCCGAACTTGGTACTAGCAACGCCGAATTTATGACCGCCAGAAATATTCGCTGGCAATCTCCTGCCGAGAAGGGCGAGGTTTTCATGATTGACGGGCACAACTCGTCTTATAAACGTGATATTTTATTGGGTTACGGAGATCAATTGGAGATGATGCTGCGTGCGGAGGCTGTTCTCCTGCTTAAGATGCGGGAGGATGGACACAAGTTGTTATTGGAACCGGCTGCCAAATTTATTCATGTTAATGAAGCCTCGCTTCGTTCAGCGTCCTCAAGTTTGTATTACTGGCATCGAATATTTGGCCATACCCGCGCGGTTATATTTCATTGGTCAATATCACAACGATTGATGAGACTCTTAATCTTGCCTTTGTTGCCTTGGTGGCATAGTGCAAAAACGTTATTGTATATTCTTAAGAAACGCCGAGATCAACTGTCTCGTTTCATGATTAATGCACCGATGATATTGTGGCTATATTATTGTGAGAGCATGGGGCAAGCTATGGGTTTGCTTTTTGGAGAAGGACAAGCGCCTCGTCTGTTTTCTGAGCGGGAGCGCGACACCGAGCGTATTCCGAAAACAAAATTGATCCAGTTCTAATCATTACGCTGACGAAGATATGCGTTCATTTCTCCCCATAGCCATGATACTTGTCCGCTGAGCGATATGGGCATAGTATATAAAAATTTTAAGAGCAGTTTTGCTTTCCATGCATGGATTGTTTCTCTTATTATAAGGCTTGCAAAACGTATGCCTACTACGATCATTAGAATGTGTTTAAATGTATTGAACTTTGTCCAGTGAAATTCAGCGCGGCGTAATCTGCCAAAATCTGCGCCGCGCACATACCGCTCATGTAGGAAATTGAAATAGGTTTGTGTGTGATGGTGTGCCGCGACAGCTTGCGGCGCTAGAAAAATAGGGATGTTATTTTCTGTAAACTTCCAGCTGATAAGAAGATCGCCGAGCATTTCATCATTTTCAAAGCCACCTACTTTCTCAAAGTCGGCGCGGGAACAGAGCATGTTTGCAGTGGCGCAAAAGCCAATTGGACGGGTGGCAGGTTCGGGCAAGAAAGAATCGAATTTCCCCAGATGAATTCCCCAGTCTAGCCAGGAATTTGTGTGATTCATCAGCGAGCCAATGCTTACTCCGCCATGTTGTTGATAAGATTCTACAAGACATTTTATCCAATTTGGCGGGGCATAAATATCGGGATCTGTGAAGATCAATAATTCTGATGATGTATTTTTAACTCCCACATTTCGAGCGGCGTGCGGCAGAAGACGTTCCTTTGAATGGATAAATTTGATTTGCGGGAAATGATTTGTGACAATCTGCTTTACAAGGTTGTTGGGACTGCTGTCTACAACAATGATTTCATATAAGGCGTAATCTTGTTTGCAAAAAGAATTGAGAGATTGCTCAATGGTGCGGAAGGAATTATAGGATGGGATGATGAGTGCAATGGCAGGAGGCAAGGTCATTAGGAATGTTGGATACTTCTACTGGTGTTAAGTTCGTAGTGCAAGAAGTTTTTTTCGCCATTGCCTGCTCCAAAAACACAGCCAATTGCCAATCCGATGGCGGCTATACTCTGTGTATAAAAAAATACTGCTGTGTAACGGAACAGGATGGGCAGGTTGCTTCGGTTATGCCGCCAGAAATAAACCATGTATTTTAGGTAGCGCACGAATGGAACCAATGGCGTAGATAGTAGTTGTAATGCGCGGCGCCACCAGCGCCAGCCAAACAATTCTGCACGGCTTGCCCCAAAACATAGATTTGAATAGTAATAAGCCTTCGTAACCATTGCAACTGATTCTTCATTCTGATGAAAGTACCCAGCCTGCGGGTCTAATAAGAGGGTGAAACCATTTTCGGTCATTTTGGAATTTAATAGAACTTCAGTGGTGATTAGAATAGGGAGCAAGTCTCCAAAGGATAGTAGTATGTCACGGCGATAGGCAGAGTTATGTCCGGGTAACATGTAATAGGTACATGGCTTAGTAATAGGAGGGAAAAAGCCGAAGTTGATTATATTAACAGCATCGCTAATGCCCATGCCGGGATTTTTAACTTGAGGCACGGACCCTACTCCGCCATGGCCTGCTTCAAACCCTCTTGTTAAGGATTCCAACCAGCCGGGAATGACATAGGCATGGTCTTCAGTAAAAGCAATAATCTCCCCACGCCCGGCTTCCACAGCTTTTAGGCGAAGGTTGCTGAGGGATAAAGAGCCTTTAACCTCATGAATATGTACAGATGGATGATGACTGCCTGCTAAGGCAGGGTATTGATCAAACGCCGTATCGAAAATAAGCACCTCGGCATTTTCAATTCCCTTTTGTTCAAGAATATTTACCAGGGCTTGTTGTGAGCGTTCGCGCTGGGTTCCTATGACGAAAATAATAGAAATGTAGGGTTTTGAGATCATCATGGTTTCACCGCGTAGCCCATATAATTAACGGATGTGTCGTCGCCTTCTATTGTTTGTATGCGTGTGCCAAACTCTACAGAAGATATCATCCTAAACTTAAACAGCAGAATGGCAGAAAAAACTTGAAAGGCGCTGCCAACGAACTTGGTGCCGGTCAGCCCCTGGTTGAGCAGTCCGTGCTTTTCAATTGATAAATTCAATTCGTCTGGTGTGATGAACATTTCCCAGACGTGTAAATTGGGAGGAGCGAAGCGTGTCAGCCACCATTCCTGCATCATTTTGATGGCATTCTTGAGACTCTCCGGCGTGCGATTAACAGTATTGTAGAAAAAGACCCCGCCTGGCATGAGCACGCGTGATATTTCCGAGATGACTTTATCCCAATTCTCGATATGTTCTAATGTGTCACAGCAAAATACAGCGTTGAATGTACTGTCTTGATAAGGCAAATCATCGCCAGTGCCGTATTGATAATCGATCAGCAAGTTACTTTCACTGGCATGGATGCGGGCTACCTCTAGAGATTTTTCTGAAATATCCAAGCCGGTCACCTTAAATCCCATACGTGCAATTTCCTCGGTTAGCAACCCGCCGCCACAGCCTACTTCGAGCGCCGTTCTTCCTTTTGGGTCAATCTTTAAGTCTGCAAGATTGCGCGTGAAATAAGGAACACGCCATGGGTTTGTGGCTGATTTAAGGATGTGCAATAATCCTCTTTCACTCCACCATTCTTCGGGAATGCGATTATAAAGATCGTTGTCAATTTTGTGCGTTGTCATAAGCCTGTGCTTTTTTCCTGTGATCATGAAATTATATTGAGAATATCCACAGCCATCATAACAGGCGCAAATATTAAGACGACTTTAATCCGTAATGTTCTAAATCAAGTTCGTACTTGAGGAATTTTATTTCTGCGTTTTTTACATCAAATAAACACCCAATCGCTATGCCTACTGCCGCTACTGTTTGGGTATAAAGCGCTGTAACAGCGTTGCGAAAAAATAGGGGCAGTTTTTCTCGATTGTATTTTTGTACATGCAAAAAATACTTGAAGTAACGTATGAAAGGAGAAATTGGCGTAATAAAGATTTGCAATGCCCGCCGCAACCATGACCATTTAAATATTTGTGCGCGTGCTCTGCCAAAAATGATATTCCAATAGAAGAAATTTCTGCCGACCATCAATGAATTTACCAGATTTGCATGCAAGAACCGAAGTTCTGGGTCTATTAATAAGGAATATCCTTTTTCAGTGATTTTGATGCCTAAGATAGAATCACTGGTGAGCATGGTGCGCAATTGATCTCCAAAAGATAATAGCACATCACGGCGATAGGCTGAATTGTGATTTGGTAAAGTGGGTGCAACATAAGCCTGTGGTGAGGAAGCATCAAGTGCGTATTTATAATTGATCATCCCGCTAATATCACTAAACCCCACACCCGCATTAGACGCCTGTGGCACCCCGCCTACTCCGGCATGTCCGTTCTCAATGCCCCTCGTTATTGCCTTAAACCAGCCGGGCAATGCTTCGGCATGATCTTCCAAATAAGAAATGACTTGTCCGCGTGCAATCTCAGCGCCTTGTGCGCGCAAGCCGCTATAGGATGTTGCGCTTGTGCTAGCTATGATTTTTACTGCAGGGTGTTCGCTGCCCTTCAAAGGGGGATACTTACCCAGTACCGTATCAAAAATGAGCACCTCTGCCGTTTCCAGCCCTTCTTGATTAAGAATGCTTGCCAGAGTCTTTTCAGCTCTTTTTCTTTGAATCCCTGTCAAAATGACAACAGTGATAAACGGGTTGTTTGTTGCAGACATTATTCCTCGTGAAGATGATGTATGGTTATTTGTTTATTTTACCCTTGGAAATTAATATTTCAAGTTTTGCCATTGTTGTTAATAGTTCCCTGTTTTGAAAGCAAGCCGTCCCTAGTCATATCTAATGTTTCTGTAATATGTTTGCACTTTACAGAGGTTCCTTATTGTTTTGAAAGCACAGCCCTCTGTGACTATAATGATGAGACACTGGTACCCAATAATTTAGTGTGTAGGGCGCAGGAGAAAAGGCATGTCTCAAGAACAGAACGGCAAGTCGGAAGAAGCAGAAACGCAGACCGAAGTAGTCGTCAAAGCCAAGCGTCGCCAACATTCAGCGGAGTACAAACTGCGCATCCTTCGTGAAATAGATGATTGCAAGGGCAAAGGCGAAGTAGGTGCGTTGCTGCGGAAGGAAGGGTTGTATTCATCATTGGTGAGCAAATGGCGGGAGCAGCGTGAACGCGGGGGAGAGACAGGGTTGTCAGAACATCGGCGCGGACCCAAGGTGGACGCCAATGCAGTTGAGTTAGCACGCCTGCAACGTGAGAACAAAAGATTGCAAGAGCAATTACAACGCGCGGAATTAATCATCGATGTCCAAAAAAAAGTTGCGCGATTGCTTGGAGTCACACTCGCAGACAACGACCTGAGCAAGGACTCTTGATGCAATCTGCAGAAGTATTTGGAAAGAGCGTTGGAGTACAAGCCGCATGCGCGGCCTTGATCGTACCGCGCAGCAGTCTCTATCGCGCTCGAGCGCCACAGGCTGCACGCAGCAGTCCCAAGATTTCTGCGCGTGCTTTGAGCCAGGTCGAGAAAATCAAAGTTCGCGAAGAACTCAACAGCGAGCGGTTTCAAGATAGGTCGCCGCGCGAAGTGTATGCGACTTTAATCGACGAAGGTCGCTATCTATGCTCCTGGCGCAGTATGTATCGGATTTTGGATGAGAATCATGAAATCCGTGAGCGTCGCGACCAGTTGCGCCATCCAAACTATACCAAGCCGGAACTGCTAGCTACAGCTCCCAATCAACTGTGGAGTTGGGATATCACCAAATTATTGGGACCATCCAAGTGGACCTATTTCTACCTGTATGTGATCTTGGATGTGTACAGCCGTTATGTTGTGGGCTGGATGATCGCAGAGCGTGAATCAGCTGTACTGGCGGAAGAATTGATCTCACAAACTTGCGCACGGCAGGGAATCGAGCGCGGGCAACTTACCGTCCATGCCGATCGTGGGAGCGCGATGACTTCCAAACCAGTGGCGTTGCTGTTGGCAGATCTCGGTGTGACGAAGACCCATTCCCGCCCGCATGTATCCAATGACAATCCATATTCAGAAGCGCAGTTTAAAACTATGAAATATCGCCCTGACTATCCCACTCGTTTTGGATGTCTGCAAGATGCACGTGCTTGGGCTGCTACATTCTTCGATTGGTACAACCGCGAACATCATCACACGGGACTGGCGTTGCTTACTCCTGCGGATGTTCACTTCCGCCGCGCAGAGGATGTCCTACAAAAACGTCAAGCCGTGTTGCAAGTTGCATATGAAAAAACGCCAGAACGTTTTGTGAAAGGAGCCCCACGTCCTACCCAATTGCCCAAAGCAGTTTGGATTAATCCGCCCATATCCAGAACCACAGCTTTTATCGAGCGCCCCACCAGAAATGAAAACGAGAACAGCCACTGCAACAGCGCCGTTCCCGTTTCGTTTGGGGGTGAGATAATTTTACCTGAATTTTGTCTACAAACAGTCTCTCCGTTGGAGTGACTAAATTCTTGAATTTCGTGTCTCAAATCATTGACACATTCCGGAATCCCTGCAACGAGCAAATTATACTACGGCATTAAAAGAATTGACTGAGTGTAAACATAGACTGGCGTATCTAGCACCGCGCTCATTTGCTTGATGGTGATCAATGCAGTTGTAGGCTCTTTGATTTTATAAATTAATGTAGTGGAAAAACTTTGCGGCTCAGTGCCGTTGAGCGCTACGATACGTGAGCCGATTACTCTGCCGTCGGGGGCGCTTAATTCTAGAAAGAGGGTATGGTCTGGTTCGTCAAAGGGCCAAATGGTGCCTGAAACATTTACAATGCCGCCGGATGCGCTGGCATCTTTTACAGGCGGGGATGTCAACGCAACGCGCTCGTAGATGATGTTACCGGGCGGGTTATTTTGATCTACTCCTGCCGAGAGTAAGAAAACATCAAGTGTATTAAGCGCTTCAAGTTGCCCATTTTTATCTCTGGTGCTAATTTGCAGGATTCCTTTTTCGGCGGCGGCGCGAATTTCGAAGGGGATTTTAAAACTTTGATAGGTACCTTCTGGATAATAATTAAGCTGCGTGATTTGAGTAAATAAAACGCGCCCATCTTCTCCGAAAAGGTCTATTTGAATGGTTTCACTCTTGCCAATGATGGCAATCATTTGCAAGTTGAGCGGAGAAACGATCTTAGAGGCGGGTCCTGGTTCTAAGAAGCGGATTCGTGCAAATGAATAGCCGGGCTGTGGTGTTGGGGTAATAGTAGGGAGAGCAGTTGCAGGGGTAATCGCAATTGTTGGAGCTTCTGTTGCGGGCGCTGGCGTAGGAGTTAACGCCATTGCGGTGCTTGTCATAGCTTGTCCTGTTAATGCGATAGCTGTCGGCACGTAGTCTGCAGGAAAAGGCGTGGGCGTGGGAATTGCTGGGGTCGTGCAACCAGCTAAAAGTCCAAATAAAGAAGCGATTAGAAAGATTTTTTTTATCATTATGTCAGAAGTATATACGAAGACGCCCTCATGTAGTATGAGGGCGTCTTCTATTGAATGACTTTACAACCCGTAAATATCTGTATATTTATTGGTTAAATAATTGACGTAAGGAGTCGCGTCAATTTTGGAGCCGGTGATGCGTTGAACCAAATCTTGCGGTTCATATTTTTTGCCGTAGATATGAACTTTTGTGCGCAGCCAACTGAGCAAGGCTTCGAAATTTCCTTTGCTAATTTGTTCACTAAGGTCGGGAATGTCGCCGTTGATTTTTTCCCAAAGCTGTGCAGAAACAAGATTGCCCAGTGCGTACGTTGAAAAGTAACCGATCGCGCCATAAGACCAATGTACATCTTGCAAGACACCTTGAGCATCGTTGGGAGGTGTAATGCCGAGGTAGTCTTTCATCTTTGTATTCCATAATTCGGGCAAGTCTTTGATGTTGACTTTTCCTTCGACCAGGGCAATTTCAATTTCAAGGCGCAGCATGATGTGCAGGTTGTAAGTGGCTTCGTCTGCGTTGACGCGAATGAAGGTAGGTTCTACTTTATTGACAGCGTTATAAAATGATTTTAAATCCACATCTTTTAGTTGGGTTGGGAATATTTTCTTGAGGCGCGGCAGGAAATATTTCCAAAATGATTTTGAGCGTCCAACGAGATTTTCCCACATGCGCGATTGTGATTCGTGCAAGGCGAGTGAGCCGCCGTGAGCAAGGGGTGTGCGTTCGTACGAAAGACTTATGCCTTGTTCGTACAGCGCGTGCCCGGTCTCGTGCAAAGTGCTGAATAACATCGCCATTGGGTTTTGCGGTTCAAAGCGGGTGGTGATGCGTACGTCGTTGGCGCTGAAGGCTGTTTCAAAAGGATGAGCTACTTTGTCTTGTCTGCCGCGCGAGAAGTCGTAGCCATATTTTTTGGCAACTTCTTCGCTGAAGTCCCATAATTTCTTTTCATCATATTTTTTATGCAAGAAAGAATCTTTTACTTGCTTGGCTTCTTTAATACGGCGAATTAATTCCACTTGTTTCGGACGCAGGTCGCCGAAGATTTTCTTTACATCGGCGGTCTTCATGCCGGGTTCGTAGTCGTCTAGCAAAGTATCGTATGGGTGGTCGGCAGGCGGGAAGAAGGAAATATATTTGCGGGTTAGGTCAACGATCTTTTCGAGGTGCGGCTGGAAGATGGAAAAATCGGACTTGCCTTTGGCTTCTACCCAGGCTTCAAAAGCGGCGCTAGTGACTTGGCTTTGTTCGGCGACAAACGAAGCAGGTACTTTGACTGCTTTCTCATAATCGCGTTCAACGACGCGCAATAATGCGGCGTCGTCCGAGTCGGGACCTGCGCCGTCAAATTCTTCTTTTAGGTTAGCAATTAAATGCCCCACTTTTTCATCGGTGAATTTTTCATGCGAGATCTTGCCAAGCGTGGCAAGCTGTTGACCGCGCGCCTCTGCGCCCATGGGCGGCATGTAGGTTTGTTGATCCCAGCCTAATACCGATGTGGCGTGATTTAAGTCGGAAACCTCACCGAGAATTCCCTTCAGTTGCTTCATTTTTTCAGACATTCAAATACTCCTATGTAGATTATGCTACTTTCCATCTTAGTTTTTCACCGCTTAAAGCGGCGAGAATTTCATTGGCTATATCTTCGGATGCGCGCGATTGTGCTTCGGCAGTTTGTGCACCAATATGAGGCGTGGCGATCACGCGCGGGTGACGAATGAGCGCTGTTCCGCCGGGCGGTTCCTGCGTAAAGACATCTAACGCAGCGCCCGCAACTTTACCAGAATTTAAAGCATCTAGTAAGGCTGCTTCACTAATAATACCGCCGCGTGCGGCGCAAACTATGCGTACGCCTTGTTTCATTTGTGAGAATGCTAGGGCGCCAACCATATCACGGGATTGTACGGTAAGTGGTAAATGCAGAGAAATAAAATCAGACCAAGCGTATAGATCATCCAAGGCAACTGGGTCAGCGCCGCGCCTTTTAATTTCAGCTTCATCTAATAATGGATCATAGGCGATGATGTTCATGCCAAATGCTTCGGCGCGTTTGCCCACTTCCATGCCGATTCGCCCTGCGCCGACGATACCGAGGGTCTTGCCATAAAGCTCAATTCCCTCTAATTCTTTTTTTGCCCATTGACCGAGTTTCATTGTGGCATCAGCGCGCGGAATTTCGCGCGCTAACGAGAGCATCAAACCGAAAGTTAATTCTGCAACTGCCAGCGATGTGGAAACAGGCGCATTGACAACTGCAACGCCGTTTTGCTTTGCGGCGTCTAGGTCAATATTATCCACGCCTACGCCAGCGCGCCCAATCACTTTCAGCTTGGAGGCGGCTTGGATGACAGAAGCAGTTACCTTCGTGCGTCCGCGAACGATTAGGGCATCAAACTCTGGGATGGCTTTCAGTAAATCATCTGCAGAAATATCGGCGCGATTTTCCACATCTGCATTTTTCTTTAATAGGGAAAGCCCGCTTTCATCTAATCCATCTGTGATAAGAATTTTATTTGACATAGGGATATTGTATCAAAGGTTTAAATACCAATTGAGTTGAATTTCGTCTGCGGTTTGCGGCGTTTCTACATACCCAAACCTGCGTATATCTCCCAACTCACAACCCATGCGCGCATAAAATTTACACGCAGGCACGTTGATATTTTGAGTCTCAATTTTCATTTGTCTGCAGCTGCGTCTTGTTGACCATGCGGCGGCATGGCGAAATAAAGCGGTGCCAATACCTTGTTTGCGCCACTTTGGGTGTACTCGAATATCCCACAGCACGCTTAGGTCAATTCGCCCCTCCAGCATGCTTACATCATTTGTGTTCCAAGCAATTGCCGCGCCGCCAACTGCCTGATCTCCATTACGTGCCAGTAGAAATCCCCAGTGATGAATCTCAAACTGATTTTGCCACTCTAGCGGATTTTCAAGCGCATCATAATCTTTGACGTAAGGTTGAGTCGGCGCTTCAAGCAGTTGAATTCCACCCAAGCCCTGATCTACCAATTTGACTTGATAAATAGATGTAACTTCAAACGCAATTGGGATTTGCGCATATTCTTCGAGGTCGTCAATGTTGATTTCGTAAATAGTCATAATAAAAAATACAGGTCACGCTGATTACGTGACCTGTAACCTGATTAATCGTATCTCAATGCTTCTACTGGCTCTAAGCTTGCCGCGCGGTTGGCGGGATAAATACCAAAGAATAGGCCAATCAAGGTTGAAGAGGTAACCGCCATGCCGATTGCGCTTAAGCTGACTGCTGGGATAAATGCAACATCGTTGGCAGAGGCGATTTGTCCAACGCTAAAAGCGATCAACCAACCAAAAATAATCCCGATCACACCGCCAAGTAAACTTAGTAGGGAAGACTCTGTTAAAAATTGTATCAAGATGTCACGTTTGCGCGCACCAAGCGCTTTGCGCAAGCCGATCTCACGTGTGCGCTCTGTAACAGAAACCAACATAATGTTCATGATGCCAATGCCGCCGACTAATAATGAAATGGCGGCAATGCCTCCTAAAAATATTTTGAGAACATTGGTGATGGTGGATGCAGTGGAGAGGAAATCCTGCTGCGAAAGCACACTGAAATCATCTTGTCCTACAGGGGTACGATGACGCTGGCGCAGGATTTGAGCGATCTCTTCTGACGCTTGCGGAACGGCTTCGGCGCTAATTGCTTGTGCAAAAATTACATCTACTTCATTGACTGCGCCTCGTTTCATTAAGCGGGCTTGGGCTGTGCTCAGCGGAATAATCGCCTGATCATCTTCACTGCCAAACGCGCCGCCGCCTTTCGCTTCTAATACGCCAATGATGCGAAAGGGCTGCCCAGCGATGCGTATTGTCTCGCCAACTACTCCGTCGCTATGCCCAAAGAGTTTCTCAGCGGTATCTGGTCCGATCACAGCTACTGATGCGCGTCCTAATACATGCGCGTCTGAAATGGGTTCACCTTCAGCTAAAACCAGATTCCGCACTGTGAAATAATCCTGTGTTGCACCGGTAACTTGTGTGTTAGATTTTTCGCCGCCGAAAGAAATTTCTGCATTGGTTTGAATGCTCGCCGCTACCGCGGCTACTGAAGGGGCAGAGAGAGGGTCTGCGATGGCTTCAGCATCACCTAATGTAAGAGGGCGTGTGTTCGCTGAAGATGATCTTCCAGGAGGTCCACCGGGACCATCTTGTTGATCTTGCCCGCCGCGAAATACGAATAGCAAGTTTGTGCCTATTCCGTTGATTGAGCCTGTGATCGAATCTTGCGCGCCCTGACCAACTGCCAGCATCGCGATCACAGCGGCAACACCAATCACAATGCCTAATAAAGTTAATCCAGAGCGAAGTTTGTTGCCGCTTAAACTTTCGAGTGCTTCTAAAAGCGCTTGTGTAAATGTCATTTGGTTTTATCCAATTCGCCGTCACGTAAACGAATGACGCGTCCAGTCTGTTCTGCAATCATCGGGTCATGTGTCACGATGATCAATGTTGTACCCTTGTCTTTGTTTAAATTCAAAAGCAGGGTCATGATTTCCTTACCGACTTTGGAATCGAGATTGCCTGTCGGTTCATCTGCCATGATCATCGCTGGTTGGTTGACGATGGCGCGAGCAATCGCCACACGTTGCTGCTGTCCGCCCGAGAGTTCGGTGGGTTTGTGGTTGATGCGATTTTCCAATCCCACAGCTACCAAGGCTTCTGCGGCGCGTGCGCGTCTGCCTTCTGTAATGCCAGAATACCGTAAAGGTAATTCCACATTGGCGAGAGCGGTAATGCGTGGAAGTAGATTAAAACTTTGGAATACAAAGCCGACTTTGCGATTACGTACAATCGCCAGCTGATCATCGTTCATTTGACCGACAGATTCGCCATCTAAAATATATTCACCGGACGATGGGCGATCCAGACAACCCAGCGTGTTCATTAACGTGGACTTTCCAGAACCAGAGGGTCCCATAATAGAAACTACTTCGCCGCGCTTGATCTTGAAAGAAACACCGCGTAGGGCTTCCACTTCCATTTCGCCCATTTGATACACTTTACGCAATTCCTTTGCTTCAATTACCCAATCGGTCATACTATTCTCCAAAGCCGCCGCCGGAGGGTGGGTTTAATACAACAAGGTCATCTTCTTGTAGATCGCCATCCAGCAAGACACTGTAGATATCTGAAGAAGCCCCGATCTGAATTTTTACGCGAGTGGGTTGACCATCCTTCATCACATAAACTACTCTATCGCCGTTGATCAAACGAACTGCGCGATTGGGGATTAGCAGTACATCTTTCACTTCGTTGATAATAATATTTACAGCCGCGGTCATGCCGGGTTTAACTTGTTCGTCTGGGTCTGTTATTTCAACAGTGACTGTAAAATTCACCACTCCAGAGCTTACGGTTCCAGCTTGTCCAACCTCAATGACCTTGCCGTGATACTCCTTATTAAATACGGCGTCGAATAATAATGTGGCGGTCTGATTGACAGCAATATTGTTGATGTCTACTTCTGATACTGATACATCCACCTGCAAATGTGATAGATCATCCACGCGAAACGCAGCATTGCCCGCATTGATTAAATCTCCGGGGTTTGAATCTGCTTGCGTAATTACACCGTCAAATGGCGCCATAATATAAGCCATATCTAAGGTTGCTTGCGCAGCCGCTACGCGTGCTTCAGCCGCGGCAACATCTTCTGGGTTGGGTCCGTCTTTTACACGGTCAAAGATACGTTGGGCATCCTCTAGTTGACCGCGGGTCAGGGCAAGTTTGTTGTCCGCGTCTGCAATTGTTTCTTCATCAGCATAGCCTTTGGAGTAAACGATCTCTGGAATTAGTTTTCCGCCAACTGTTTTATATTTAATCCGTTGAATGTCAATTTTATTATTCAGCGACTCGCGATATTCGTACGCTCTTTCGTAAGTGTCTTTTGCTTTTTCCAAATTGATCAACGCCTGCGCCTGAGCAGTATCCGAGTTAAGCAAATCTTCCAAGGCTCGTTGCGCGCTGACAATATCTGCTTCTGCGGCGATTACGTTTTGCGGCAGAGATGTTTTATTTAGCCGAGCCAACTCTTCTCCGCGTTTAACGCGATCGCCAACAATTACGTTTACGTCTTGCACTATCCCGCTAATTCTCCAAGGCAAAATTGCGCTTTGACGAGCACGCACCGAACCAGTTGCGCCGGCTGTGGCGGTTAAATTTCCGCGTTGCAGCGCCTCGGTCTGAAATAACGAATCCGCACTAGACCCGCTAGAAGAAGACCCAATTACCAAAATAATTACGATTAAGGCAACCCCAATTCCAATGGAAAGGGTTTTATGCTGTTTAATAAACTCTACTAATTTCTTCATGATATATATTTATTCCTCCGGTTTATGTAAGAATAAATTCTACATCAAGATACAAAGAATGAACACGATTGCTATTAGGTTTCTTATGAAGTTATTATGTGGATTTTGTAAAACAAGCTTAAAAAGTCCTTAGAGTGTTTATTAACTCTAATTAACCTTGATAAACATGGGTTTATTGAAAGTTTTGCTTTGAGTCACCTCGATAGGCTCAACGCAAGCCTTTGTGGTAAAAAAAGCCTTTAAGAAACAGTCTCTTATGAGTGCAGTGCTAGGAGTTTATCCAAAGACTGTTGCGCGTAACCGCAGTTAACCCCACATCCCGTTTGTTATAATGACAGATATGTTGAACAGAATATTGGCAATAGTAGAAAAAGCTATTTATGTAATTGTGTTTATCGCGCTGTTAAATTTTAGCAACCCTCCTTTACTAGACACTTATCAACGCGTAAGGGTGTATACCCGCCAAGCTGAATTTGATTATGTCAGCTGGACGATCAATGCCGCTATCACCAAGCTGCAGCAGGGGTCTGTTAATATTCCCCAATCATTGGGGCGTGCAGAGCAAAAACAAATTACTTCTTTGTATCTCTCTGCTACGCAAAATATTTTCGAGCTTGAAAATACGATTACTCAAATATATTCTGACCCAGCCATTGCAGACAAGGAAATATATTCGCAAGACTTGCGTGACAAATTAAAAACGACTCAAGCGCGCTATACACAACTTGCCCCATTGGCAGAGGCAGTACTACAACAGCAAATTGCCCAGTTACTTGCTCAACAAGATTTGACTACATGGGGTCAGCCTATTCCCTCAGTTTTATATCACTCCGCATCTACGCCCAACGCGTTAATTATTTCAGCGCGTGATCATATTGAGCAGATCGCCAGTGTTTCACTTGACCCCGATCTAACAGTAGACCAAAAAGTTGATATTGAGAATCAAGTAGACGGCGGTATGGATGTTTCATCCCTTATTGTTGGCACAGGCGGCATTGGCGTGTATCCCACTATGGTCATGCGTACAACTAATTTGCCTTGGCTGCTTAATACCATCGCGCATGAATGGACTCACAATTATCTTACCTTGCATCCCCTCGGCGCTTTATATACAGCCACACCTGAACTACGCACTATGAATGAAACTACTGCATCTATTGTAGGCGACGAAATTGGCTTGCTTGCCCTTAAAGAATATTATCCTGAATTGAACGCCGCTTCATCTTCAAGCTCAAACCTGATTGCCCTCCCGATCTTTTACCTGCCCTCAGCCTCGCCCTTAAACGTTGAATTTGATTTCCGCGCCGAAATGCACGAGACCCGTGTCCGCGCTGATGATTTACTGGCGCGCGGTGAAATTGAAACCGCAGAAAAATACATGGAGTTTCGCCGCCAAGTCTTTTGGGATAACGGCTATCAGATCCGAAAATTAAATCAAGCCTATTTTGCTTTTCACGGCGCTTATGCAGATGTGCCCGGTGGCGCGGCAGGAGAAGACCCAGTAGGACCAGCAGTGCGTGCCTTGCGGGAGCAAAGCGCATCCTTGGCGGATTTTCTAACCACTATTTCATGGATGACTTCATTTGAACAGTTACAAGAAGCGGTCAATCGATAATGACAATCGATAAAAAAATATTTTTAACAATAGTGCTCAGTTTTTTTGCAGCCGCCTGTTCATCATCTGATCAGGTTGAACTAGCTCAGGCAACTGCACAACCAACAACATCTGTTTTGAGCACTGCTTTACCAACCCCTGTTGAGGTGGGCTGTTCAACTATTCAAATGGAAGCGACGCCTGCGGTAGCCCAAAGCTCAGATTTTCCTGCTGTAAATGAAAGCGATCATATTCTAGGCGCACAAGATGCCGCGGTTACTGTAATTGAGTATTGTGATTTTCAGACTCAAGCCTGTCATGATTTGGCGTTGACGATGCAGAAAATAATGCAGCGTCAACCAGAAGACGTTCGTTTTGTTTTTCGCCCGATCCCTTTGCTAAAATCCACTGTTTACCCAAATTCCCAGCTTGCGGCTCAGGCGGCTTACGCGGCAGGTCAGCAGGATAAATTTTGGCAGATGTATGAGTTGCTGCATCTAAAATATGCTCAATGGGCGGGCTTGCCTCCGGCTGGCTTTGAGTCTTGGTTAATGAAGGAAGTGCCAGAGCTAGGCGTTGATGCGGAAAAATTCAGGCTGGATTTAAAAAGCTCGGAAGCAGAATCAACTGTCAGGGCTTGGAACGAAGCGCTGATTCAGTTGGGAGTTACATCGGTGCCGTTAATGTTAATCAATGGTATTCCACAGCAAACATACGTCAGTGATTTCAGCAGTTTGAATCGCATGATCGGTGTAATTGCGTTGGGGCAAAAACAATTTGGTACATGTCCTGCTTTTGATATAGATATTACACATAGTTATATAGCCACACTCAAAACTCAAAAAGGGGAAATTGTGATTCGGCTTTTTCCTGAGAAAGCCCCGCTAGCGGTTAATTCATTTGTCTTTTTGGCGCGCCAAGGTTGGTATGATGGTGTTACGTTTCACCGCGTACTGCCCGGGTTTATAGCGCAAACAGGCGACCCAAGCGGAACAGGCGCTGGCAACCCCGGGTATTTTTATAAAGATGAAGCCGATAACGGGCTTAAGTTTGATAAACCCGGCGTAGTGGGTATGGCAAATTCGGGTCTTGATTCAAATGGCAGTCAATTTTTTATTACATATGCATCCCAGCCAACTTTGGATGGGGTTTATACTGTCTTTGGGCAAGTCATTAAAGGTATGGATGTTTTGGAGCAATTAACTGCTCGTGACCCACAGCAAACTGATGATATTCCGATGGGCGATGTTTTAATAAGTGTGAGTATTGAGGAAAAGTAGAATGCAAAAACAAAATATTTATTTCCCTTCAGTAATCACATTTGCGATATTCGGCTTCGCTGTGTTAGGTCTTTTCGGCGCGTCATTTGTAATGTTGGGAACATCCATTTCGTTTTTATTCTCAAACAAACCGGAAGCCCTGAGCGTTTTGTTTATGGGTGTAGGTTTTGGGAGTGAGGCATTAATTTTGGGTGTTGCCGGGTTTTATAGCTTGCAAAGAGTGATGAATGTCGCAATTGCAGATACTCCTGCTCGCCTTGCAGGTGCGCGTTGGCATACTTTTCTTATGCTTTTAATTGCAGCCCTGTTTATTGGTATAGGCGCTCTGATCGTGGAAGTTCAATGGCTTAATGTATTGTTAATTCCTATTTTTACAGTGATTGGAATTTCTCTGCCCATTTGGGCATTTATGAATGCGGGCTTGTTTGAGATAGAGCTTGGAGAACGCTGGCGCGCTTGGGCTATCTTTGGCTTGGGTATGACCGTTGGTCCTGCGATCATGTTGGTTCTTGAACTTGTGATCGGAGCATTCTTTTTCTTAATAGTAGTTCTGTATATTGCAACTCAACCCAATTTGCTGTTTGAGCTGCAGAACCTTATTGCTCAAATTGAAAATATAACTGACCCTAACTTGATTTTGGAATTGGTTGAACCGTATTTATTGAACCCTGCTCTTTTGGGGTTGATATACTTTTATGTTGCCCTATGTGTTCCTGTGATTGAAGAAATATTTAAGCCAATCGGGGTGTGGTTGTTTGCGCGGCGGATAAATTCTCCTGCGCAAGGTTTTGCTTTGGGCTTGTTAAGCGGCGCCGCTTATGCCTTGTTTGAAAGTCTAGGAGTTTCCAATCAAACTGGTGCTGAATGGGCTGTAGTCGTTTCAACACGCGCAGGAACGGGGCTTTTACACATCGTTACAACCGGCATTACAGGCTGGGCGATTGCATCTGCTTGGCTCGAAAGGCGTTATTTGCGATTATTCCTTGCTTACGCGCTCTCTATCAGTATGCACGGAATATGGAATGCATCGGCGATCACGATAGGTCTATTCTCTGCTTTAACTTTCAAAGAAATAGAAGCATGGCAGCCTTTTATCGTTGGCGCATCCACTGTTACAATGATTTTGCTGATCGGATTAATGGTTGGCGTTTTGTTAATTGGTAATAAACGTGCCAGAGATGCTTCTCGTCCGACGGTTTGAAAATGACGATTGATAATAAATTGTAACTACTCAGCTATGTCGTTGCGAGGCGGGTTCTTGCTCTTCCCGCCGAAGCAATCTCATGTGACACAGAGACTGCTTCGGCTAAGAACAAGAACGCCTCGCAGCGACATGATCATGTATGTAGCTTATAGTTGAGTAGTTGCAATAAAATTCAAATATAATTTCGAATAGGATAAACAAAATGACTTCATCCCCAATTGCTCGGGCAGGTGACCTTGCCCAGCTCGTTGGCTTGCGCCATAAACATTTCATTGTTACATTACAAGAAGGTTTTGAGTTTCACACGCATCGCGGCATCTTGCAACACAATGACTTGATCGGTAAGCCTTGGGGTTCGCAGGTTTTTAGCCATATGGGTTCGCCGTTTTTTTTATTACAACCTTCGCTGGCAGATTTGCTCATTGATATTCCGCGCAATACTCAAATTATTTACCCAAAGGATATTGGGTTTATTCTGATCACCATGGGAATTGGACCCGGTTCACGCGTGCTGGAGGCGGGCACTGGTTCTGGTAGTATGACCACCGCCTTGGCATTTGTTGTCGCGGAACACGGTCAAGTAATTTCCTATGAACAACGCCCCGAAATGCAAAAACTTGCTAGAAAAAATCTCGACCGCATTGGTCTTGCCTCTCGCGTTGACTTTAAATTGAGAAACATCCAAGAAGGGTTTGATGAAACCAATGTGGACGCATTGTTTTTGGATGTAACCAACCCTTACGACTATATTCCACAAGTGCGCGCCGCCTTAAAGCCCGGCGGTTATTTTGGATGTCTAGTTCCCACGTTTAATCAAGTAGAAGAATTATTGTATGCACTGCGCCGAAACAATTTTGCATTTGTTGAAGTGTGCGAAATCCTGCTGCGTTATTACAAGCCAGAGCCCGCGCGCATCCGTCCCACCGACCGCATGGTAGCGCACACAGGTTTTCTCATTTTTGGCAGAAGAATTGAACCCAGCACAGATGAACGCGCCAAAGCATTGTTGGATGAAGTCGCGGCTGGGCTTGCCTCACCAACTGAGGAAACAGAATGACGAATCATTTAAAAGAAGAGTTTTTACTCGACCCTACTGTAATTTTTCTCAATCATGGTTCTTTTGGAGCAACGCCTCGTGTGGTCTTTGAAGCGCATCAACAATGGCAAATGCGGCTGGAGCAACAGCCCGTTCTTTTTTTGGGACGTGAATTTGATTCCCTTTTACAAGAATCTCGCAAACAACTTAGCGAATATCTGCATGCAGATACGAATGATATTGTATATATTCCAAACGCCACACATGGCGTGAATATCATTGCGCGTTCCCTTAATCTAAAACAAGGCGATGAAGTTCTGGCTTGTGACCATGAATACGGCGCATGTGATTACACTTGGGAGTTTGTTTGTAGTAAAGCAGGTGCGACTTATATTCATCAACCAATTTCTATTCCTGTTTTTTCAGATGATGAAATTGTCGAGCAGTTTTGGTCTGGTGTTACTAAAAGAACAAAAGTAATATATCTAAGTTGGATCACTTCGCCTACTGCTTTGCGTTTGCCGATTGAAAAAATATGTGCGCGCGCTAAGCAAGCGGGCATCCTTACGATCATTGATGCAGCCCATGCGCCCGGACAAATCCCCGTAGATTTGCAAATGCTTGACGCAGATGTTGTTTTTGGAAATTGTCATAAATGGATGATGGCTCCGAAAAGCGCAGGTTTTTTATATGTGCGCCGTGAATTACAGCAAACCATAGACCCTCTTGTGGTGAGTTGGGGGTATCGTGCCACAAAGATTACAACCACTGGCTCTCAATATGTAGATTATTTACAATGGACAGGAACGAACAATCCCACCGCAGCGTTAACGGTTCCGATCGCAATTAAATTTATGCAAGATCATAATTGGGATACTGTGCGCCATGACTGCCAAACCCTTTTGCGTGATACAGTTCAGCGCATCAATTCTTTCACCGGGCTTGACCCTGTTTACCCAGCTGATTCTCACTTTTATAGCCAGATGGGCGTTGCTCGCCTTCCAGATCATATTGAGGTACCTGACATTAAAGCGAAATTGTACGATCAATTCCGAGTAGAAGTTCCTATCATTGATTGGAACAGATATAAATTTGTTCGTATTTCAATTCAAGGCTATAACACTCAAAATGACGCAGATGTTCTTGTGGATGCCTTGAAAAAATTGTTATAAACCTGAACTGTAAGATAAAGATATATGGAATGGTCAAAGAAAATAATGGATATTACACTGGCGTTGGGCGGCGGGGGCGCAAAAGGAAATGCGCATATTGGCGTTTTGCATCGCCTTGAAAAAGAAGGTTTTCGTATTCGTGCAATTGCAGGTACAAGCATTGGCGGCGTGGTGGCAGTTTTTTATGCAATGGGCTATAGCCCGCAAAAAATCGAGAGCCTTTTTGCCAATCTAGATCAATCGCGGCTGTACGGTCATCGCGCAAACGAATCGCCTTCATTGCTAGGTTTGGCAGGTGCAGCGGATTGGCTTACCCAAATATTTAACAAGCAAACCTTTGATGACTTGAAAATCCCATGCGTGGTTACTGCGGTTGATCTAAATCGCGGTGAGGAAGTCACTTTGTCTCAAGGTTCTTTGGTGGATGCCTTATTAGCAACTATAGCCATTCCTGGAATTTTTCCGCCGCGGCGTATTGGGGATTCTGAGCTTGTAGATGGAGGCGTTTTAAACCCTGTGCCGGTTTCTAATGCGCGCAAGTTGGCGGCCAATTTGCCTATTGTCGCCGTAACCTTGATGGAACCCCTTGGTACCATGGCAAAGCCGTGGATGATACCCGCATCTAAATATATTCCGCGCCAAATCATGGAGCGTTTGGCGCGCATAAGTTACGCGCAGGCTTTCGATATTTTTTTACGCTCTCTTGACATCGTTGATCGTGCTGTAGCTGAGTATCGTCTTGCAGTAGATAAACCTGATATCATCATTCGACCGATGACGCATGAAATAAATTTATTTGATAAAGTAGATGTTCATGCTGTGGCGCGATTGGGTGAAGAAGCAGTTGAAGTTGTGTTGCCTCAATTGAGGCGCGCTGTTTCATGGCGTGCGATGGTTAAGCGCCGTTTGGTGAATGTCCTGAAGGAGAAGTGAGCTATGACCCGAGATTTACGTAAATATGCCCAGCAGACAAATGTTCGTCTTGGAATTAGTATTGTTTTATTCTTTTTTGTAGTCGGCACTGGACTCATTTGGTGGGTGTATGGTTTTGGGGCGGCAATGATGGGTTTGCTTTGTTTAGTAGGTGCGCTAATACCTGCTGGATTAATATTTTTATCGTTGAAAGGTTTGGATTGGATCAATGAACGCGCGCATCGCGACTGACACAGAATTAATTGAGTTTAACGGCTGGACATTAAGAGTCCGCCACAGCGGCAAACCACGCCGCTTGTTACTGCTGGTTCATGGTTTTACTGGGGACGAAAATTCCATGTGGGTCTTTACGCGCGGAGTATCTTCTCATTATATGATTGTTGCGCCGCGTGCACCGTTTGCCGCCGACCCTAGTGGGTATTCATGGCGCTCATCGCAGCCTGACCTTACGATCAAGCCTGCTATGCAAATGTTCCGCGAGTCGGTTGATGGGTTGATTCGCTTGGTGGACGAGTATCAGGCTTTCGTTAAGATGGAAGCGCCTACTTTCGATGTGCTGGGTTTTAGTCAGGGTGCGGCGATGAGCAGTTTGTTAATGTTGATGTATCCTCAGCGTGTTCATAGAGCTGGAATTTTGGCTGGTTTCGTTCCTGAAGAAGTGGAAGAACTGACAGCGAGTCTTCCCTTGGCGGGCAAGCAAGTCCTAATGGCGCACGGCACGCAAGACCAAACAATCACAATTGAGCGCGCGCGGCAATCTGCGGCATTGTTGGAGCGTGCTGGTGCTTCTGTTATTTTTTGTGAAGATGAAGTTGGACATAAGTTAGGCGCAAATGGTCTGCGCGCGTTGGATGCCTACTTAAAAACATAAGTGTTATCTCATGTTTGTGTTGACGCTCTTTAATTTAACAAGTATCCTTAGAAATAGTTTTTTAAAGGCTTTTTTAACACAAAGGACACAAAGAACACAAAGAATACAAAGAACACAAAGGAAAACCTTTAAAAGGGCTAGAACTAAACAGAGTTTTGAAAGAACCTCAAAAAATCTCTGTTTATCCCCGTTTATCATGGTTAATTAGACTTAAGAAGCACTCTCTTACCAAAATATTGTAGCAAGGTGAAGAATGAAGAAAAAAATTTCCCGCCGTGATTTTCTAAAATTGGCAAGCCTAGGCGTAGGCACAATGGCGTTTCGGCCCAAGTCAATTGGTTTTGAATATTTATCTATTCCAAAACAATTACCGCAATTTCCAAACAGTGCCATGATTGGCCGTGTTGTTGATCCTGTCTCTTTGCGCAGTAGCCCGTCAAATAATCCTATATTAAATAATGCAATTCAGGAATTGCAGGCAGATACACTTGTTGAATGGGGGCGCGAGGTGATCGGCAGTGTTGTGGGCGGATTGTCTAATCAAAGGTTTATTGAAATTCCGCAAGGATATGTTTATTCATCCACAGTTCAGCCGACGCGTAATCTGCCAAACACGCCTGTTGCGCAAATCCCTGCCGGCAAGTCTGGTTTTTGGGCGGAAGTTACTGTTCCTTATGTTCCATTAGATCATGAAGGTATTGTTGCATCACCTTGGTTAACGGATCATATTTTTTATGATTTTCAGCCAAAGTTATATTATGGTCAAGTTGTATGGATCGATCAGATCCGTAATATCAACGGCTTTATTGAATATCGTTGGAATGAAGATGCAAATGGTCATGGCTTTGGATATGGCGCGTACGGCGAATTTTTTTGGGGTGACGGCGCGGGCTTTAAGCCGCTTACGGATGAAAATGTGACTCCTATTAGCCCCAATATCGACCCCGCTGAAAAAATTATCACAGTTAATTTAGATAACCAATCATTATCCTGCTATGAAAGAAATACAGAAGTATTCTATTGTCGTATTTCTAGCGGCATACGATATGATCAAGTGACCGGGCAGCTTTCAGATAAGTTGGCAACCCCTGCGGGTGAGTTATATACCCATTGGAAGATCATTTCCAAAAATATGACAGCCGGAGACGCGCAGGCGGGCTATTCAACGCCGGCTGTGCCGTGGTGTACTTTTATTTCTGGTGATGGCGTTGCAATTCACGGCGCGTTTTGGCATAACGCTTTTGGCGAGAAGCGTTCGCATGGCTGTATCAACGTTACTCCTGAAAACGCAAAATGGATCTTCCGCTGGTCGACGCCGTCTATTTCATTAGATCAAAGCCAGCAGCGTATGACCTGGCCTGATCATGGCACGATAGTCGCTGTTTCTGAGAAGACAGTTTATAGTTAGTAGGTTTTCTTAGTAATTACAAAAAAACTTTATCCGTAGACATCGTACTCGCAGAGTATTTTGCGGATTAGACAAATAAAGTTTAATCGTTATAGAATTGCGAGTTGTACTTTGTACGGCTAGGCAATATTATGAGAAAGTGAGGATTTAAATGGAATTTACAAATATCTCAATTGGACTTGCCTTTATTGCAGGATTGGCTTCCTTTCTTTCGCCGTGTGTTTTTGCACTCGTTCCCGCATATATTGGGTATTTAGGCGGGCGCGCAGTTGGGGGCGAAGCCACAGAAAAGAATCGCTGGATCACATTTTCACATGGCTTGGCTTTTGTTTTAGGTTTTAGTATTGTCTTCATTACCCTTGGGCTGGCAAGTGCGGCATTTGGTAAGTTGTTGTATGATGCGCGCTTCATATTGACCAAGGTCGGCGGAATTGTCGTTATGATTTTTGGCGTCCACATGACAGGCTTGTATCGTATCCCGTTTCTTGAATACGATACTCGCGTGCAACAAATGCCAGACCGTAAGTGGGGATATTTATCATCGTTGATGATGGGTGTCTTTTTCTCTGCAGGCTGGGCTCCGTGTGTGGGTCCTGTATTGGGTTCAATTCTTACTCTTTCATTAAATGGCGGCTCTATTTCAAATGGTTTCGCTTTGCTTTCTGCTTATTCTGCTGGCTTGGCTATTCCATTTTTAATCGCCGCGCTGGGATTGGGTTGGGTATCTGCTATTTTGAAGAAGTATGGAAAAGTCACACATTATGTTGAAATAGGCATGGGTGTGCTATTAATTGTGATTGGCTTCCTGCTATTCAATGGCACTTTTGCTCAACTTGCCGCGGCGGGTCAATTCTTTTGGGTGGACTTTGGCTACTAGCCTTGCGAAGATATGCTAAATGTAACCTTGTACTTCCGAAAAAATGACCCTGCTTGCCAACAGACCAAAGAAGATCTGCTGGCTCTGCAGGAGAAATTTCCGCATCATCTGCTGGAATTGGATATTGATTCGGATTCGGTCTTGAAACAGAAATATGATAATCAAGTTCCATTTGTAGAGGCGGGTCCATTTAAGACTCAATTTCCTGTTACAAAACAGAACCTGCAAATGGTGGTGGGTGCGGCTTTTGATCGAAACATGCAGATAAAACAAATTGACAATAAAGGTTATATGGAAAATGCAAAACGCGTAAAAACTTTTGACTTTGGCGACCGTTTTTCTTTTTGGATCGCTCGGCATTATCTGGCAGGCTTGAATATCCTAATGTTGGTTTACTTTGGCTTGCCGCTGCTCGCGCCGACTTTGATGCATTATGGCTTTAAAACCCCCGCGGCTGTTATTTATAAAGTCTATAGCCCGCTTTGTCATCAATTTGGATTTCGCTCCTTTTTCTTGTTTGGAGCGCAGCCTTACTATCCCTTGGCTGAAGCAAATATCGCCGGCGTAAAAACTTTTGAAGAAGTTACGCAATTTCAAGACCTGGGCAATCCGTACGCAGTCTCAAGGTTTCAGGCTCGTCAATATATTGGTGATGATGAACTTGGCTTTAAAGTGGCGTTATGCGAAAGAGACACTGCTATTTATTCAGCTATTTTTTTGTTTGGATTAATCTTTTGGGCTGTGGGCAGAAAACTCCCGAAGTTACATTGGCTGGTTTGGTTGGTACTTGGCATTGGTCCTATTGGTTTAGATGGCTTCTCGCAACTTTTTAGCCAGTTTAATTTTGGTTGGTTAAACGCAATATTGCCCTATCGTGAAAGCACTCCGTTTTTGCGCGTTCTAACAGGCGCGTTGTTTGGCGGTCTAACAGCTTGGTTTGCATATCCAAGCATCGAAGAATCTATGAATGAAACGCGTCAGTTCTATTTGAAAAAACTTGCCGCAATACAGGCTTTGGAAGAATAATGTTCTTTCATTCAAAAAATGGCATTCGTTATTTTTCGTTCGAAAAATTTTCCAAATCAATTACGCAAGCGGTTTTTACCCGTCAGGGCGGTGTAAGCCCTGCGCCTTGGAATTCTTTAAATGTGGGCGGAGCAGTAGGAGATGACGCCTCTCATGTGATTGAGAACCGCGCCCGTTCTTTTAATGCACTTAACCGACCAGTCGCTTCTCTTTTTGACGTGTGGCTGGTTCACGGCACAAGCGTTATCTACGCTGACGCGCCCCGCGACTTAAAAACAGAAATGCACAAAGCAGATATTACACTGACAGATAAACCAGATGTGACCCTCTATATGCGCTTTGCAGATTGTGTACCATTGTTGTTTCATGACCCTGTGCAAGGTGTTGTTGGTATTTCTCACGCGGGCTGGCAGGGAACCGTGGATAACCTGGCAGGTGTAACAATTGCGGCGATGAAATCACGTTACGCTTGCAAGCCAGAAAATATTCAAGCGGCAATTGGTCCCTCTATTGGGCAGGATCATTATGAAGTGGGCAAGGATGTGATTACTCGCTTTCAAACAGTATTTGGAAAAGATATAGATCGCCTGGTTGAAGGACGGGATGGTAAAACTTATTTAGATTTATGGAAGTCGAATTTGATTCAACTACAAAGGGCAGGCGTTGAACAGGTTGAAGTAGCTGGAGTTTGCACAGCCTGTCATTTGGATGATTGGTTCTCGCATCGCGCAGAAAAAGGCAAAACGGGTAGATTCGGCGCATTGATCGGGTTGCAGGCTTAGGCGTGAGAAGATGCGGGTAAAATTGGGGGATGGATGATTTGGCAAAAGCAATTAAGGAAAAATATCAACAAACTTTAGACAGCATCGCCTCTGCGGCTCGTTCTGTAAGCCGTGATTCCGATACTGTGAAGCTGGTAGTGGTCACCAAGACTCAGCCGTTGGAGATAGTGCAGGCGGTGGTGCAAGCGGGCGCAAAAATTTTAGGCGAAAATTACCCCGAGGAAGGTGTTATGAAAATTCAATCTCTCGGTTTTCAAAGTGGAGTAGAATGGCATCAAATCGGTCATGTGCAAAGCCGAAAGGCAAAATTGATCGCTGAGCACTTTAACTTTTTACATTCATTAGACAGCTTGAAACTGGCGCAGAAAATAAACCATTTTGCAACGGAGTTGAATCGCAGTCTACCTGTTTTATTGGAGTTTAATGTAGGCGCAGAATTAAGCAAATCGGGCTGGGATGCTGCGCGTGAAGAGCAGTGGCAGGATTTGTTTATAGAGATAGATGCCGTTTTAGATTTGCCGCATTTACAGGTGCGCGGACTCATGTGTATGCCGCCTCTGGATGTGGACGTAGAAGCTTCGAGATTTTATTTTCAAAAGCTGGTGCGTTTGCGTGATGTTTTCGCAAAACGATTTTCGCAAAAAAACACTGCAAACTGGGACGAATTATCTATGGGTA
Source organism: Anaerolineaceae bacterium (assembly GCA_009885945.1). Taxonomy (GTDB): domain Bacteria; phylum Chloroflexota; class Anaerolineae; order Anaerolineales; family Villigracilaceae; genus VFJR01. The sequence continues at coordinate 10,419 of VFJR01000174.1, read as the reverse complement.
CAAGCGCAGACTATGAAGTTGCGATTCAAGAAGGTTCAACTTTAGTACGCGTTGGCACAAAAATTGTTGGTGCAAGACAATATAACAAATAGCACAGGAGAGTACATGGAACTACGTTTGTTTGCGCAATTAGTAGATACGCTTTTTCAGTTGCTGGTTTTGTTGGTTTTCATTAATTCGTTATTATCGTTTTTTATGTCACCGTACCATCCGGTAAAGGAGGCTCTTGATCGTTTGGTAAATCCTATGCTTGCTCCTATTCGGCGTTACTTACCGCCGACGGGCATGATGGATTTTAGTCCATTGATATTAATTATTTTTCTTCAAGTTCTATCCAATGTTGTTTCAAACATACTTAGGTCTTTGTGATGAGGTTAATATGACAAGAAAATTCCACTTTAATAATGGTCAAACAGGCGCGGCTTTGGCAGTACGAATTACTCCGCGTGCCAGCCGCAATCAGATCGTTGGCATTTTGAATGATGGCACTATTAAAGTTCACCTTACTGCAGCGTCAGACGACGAAACCAATGCGCTGTTGGTTAATTTCCTCGCTGATGTGCTGGATATGCCGTCAGACCGTATCACTATTGTGGCGGGTGAAAGCGGGCGCGATAAGCTGGTGTCTTTGATCAGCATGGATACTGAAACGGCGCATCAACGTATTCTTGCGCGCGTGGATTGATTTTTTTGAAGTGAAGTAGGGTTACGCAAAACGAATAGCTTGCCAGCTTTGCGTACGCCTACTATTTTCGGTAACGGGTCGAAATAAAACGACGATGCCCGTAGAGCAAGATACTGTCTTGCTCTTACATTATTTACGTAAACCATTACAATATTTTTATTGAGCAGGGCTGTACAACCTTCTGTAAATTATATAATATTCATAAATAGCGCGAATATAGTTTCGCGTTTCTTCGGGGCGCACAACCTCAAGATATAGGTCGAGATCGTCTCCTGCAATTTCTTTCCATGCGGCGGCGTTGCCGGGTCCGGCGTTGTAGGCTGCGAGAGTTGCATATATATTGTTGTCAAGATACTTGTAATTAGTGCTTAAATAGCTTGTGCCTAATTTAATACTGACCAATGGGCGATAGAGATCGTCCTCTGTAAAATTGAGAGGCCAGCCTAGGTTGCTGGCAACGCTCGCGCCTGTAGGGGCATGATCTGCATTAATCCGCGTGCGCCTGCGCTGGAATGGATGAAGCCTTCAAATAAACTTTCTTGTCTCATTACACTAAACAATAAAAGAGCAGAAATACCTTCTTCCTGTGCAATTGGAATCAGCAAATCGGAATAATATAAACCATAGCGGGCGTGGCTAAAGTAAATGGGTGCCAGCATGGAATCTGTGTGTTCCGTTAATCCAGCCAAATTCAATGTCTCACGCAGTGCCAAAATCCCCAAGCGATATAGTCCAATCTCAAGCAAGTAATTACCCAAGCGATAGCTATCCACGCCGCTGATCTTTAGTTCATTTCTAAGATTATCAAACTCAGCGTGCGCCTCTTCGTATAAACCAAGCCCCCAAAACTCTATACCCCGTTTTACGCGCAAATCTTGAGCAAGATTCCCTAAACCGCTTAAGTCAGCATCCGCTGGCAGGTTAAACTTTAGCCGAATCCAAGAGTCGGCATCTGCGCGTTCGCGCGATAGGTCAATATTAAAATTCGTAACAGCGGGCGCTTCAAAGGGTTGCCTTGCAATTAAAAGATCGCGCGCGCGCTCCCCATAGTATCCGCCGGGCTCAATGGCTTGAGCCTGCCTCCAAACATTCTGTTTTTCTGTTTCTTTATTTTGCTTTTCGTAAACTTTCCCAGTCCATAATTGTGCGCGGGCTTTATCTTCTGGTGCAAGCGACATAGATTCGCTTTGCAGAAATAACGATAAAGCCTCGTCGAATCTAGTTTGCCTGAATCTTGTTACGCCTGCTAAAAATAAAGCATAAGGAGCTTGTGCGCCAGCGGGAAAATCATTTGCTACACGTTTCCAATATTCCACAGCTTGATCTAAATTGCCTGAGCGTTCCATGGTGCGCGCGGCAGACATTAAGTAATCACCAGATAGATTTGAACTTAATGCATGTTTCGAGTACTCATCCAAAGTATTTGCAGCTTCTGTATATAACCCAAGCTGTGCCCATTGCAGAAAAGCCTTTTCGCCCCAGGCTTCATGCCAGCTTGGATGCTCTGCGTAATTATCAATAAAAATAGTATATTCTTGAATTGCCCCCTCGTAATTTCCTAACGAACTTAAGGATAATGCTTTGTAATAATGCGCTGTGCCGTCATTGATTGGGTTTGCTGTAAGATACCTGTCAAACGCCGCTATGGCAACATCATACTGTCCCGCGTAATAATCTACCAAGCCTCTTTGTAGTTCGTCCACTTCGCGTCCGCCATCAACAAGCTGAATCAAGCCGGAATAGGAATAAATAGACTTCCAGTAATGATCCACATTGAATTGGAATTTATCAAAAGCCGCTTCATTCTTCCCCTCGGCTTGATACGCCAACCCGTGCTGATACAACGCCTGAGCTTTGATATAGTCATTAACAGGGCGTGCTTGTATGCCATCGTACAGTGCGTATGCTTTTTCGTAATCACCCAGTTTGACGTATGTTGCTCCGACTTTTAAATCAACAGCTACAGCATCGTCCAACCGAGGCGCTTGGATGGCGGCAATGTAAGCAGCAAGGGCATCTGTATAATTCACGGCTTCAAAAAGAGCATCTCCGCGCATTTCTTGCACATAAGCATCTACAATATTTGGGCGCAGAGTGATATATAACTGCAGTGCCGCCGCGGATTCGGTGTATCGTCCAAGTTGATAAAAACATTGCCCTTGTAGAAAATAGGCGCGAGGTAAGTAGGTTGCGTCTGGATATTCTGAGATTAGTGTTTGTAAAGAAATAAGTGTCTGATCATAATATTCTCCCTCAAAATAAACTCTGGCTTCGCCCCATTTTGCGGCGGCGCGTACTGCCAGCTCTGGCGAATCTTTAAATGCAGATTGATAGAAAGCCAGCGCAGTATCGTAATCACCATTTGCGAGGGCGCGATCGCCGTTATCAATGCGGATGATGGGAATAGCTGTAGGTATAATAGGTGGAACGGGTGTCACTTCTGGCGTTAAGGTGTAGCCAGAGGTAGGTATGGGCGCTTCGCCAACCAGCGAGGATGCCTGAGGCAGGGAACAGCTGATTAAAACAGGAACAAGCAAAAGCGTAAGAATGACGCGGTTTGTTTTCATCTGTTGTTTATACTGGTAAAAAAATGTGGTGTCAATATTTCAATTTTTAAAATAGACTATACTAGCCTGCGTAAGAAAAAAACTACAATTTTGGAGAACATCATGAAGAATAAATTTGTGTTTGTCATGCTGGCGCTTTGTTTGTTGGTTACGTCTTGCTCAACAAGCAAGCCCGCGCAACAGGCAGTTACTTCCAATGGATTTGAATGCCCAGCCCCGAGCCCGCGCTTGGAAGTTTCCAGCAAAATATTGAATATGTTTGTATGGACCGAATATATCCCATCGGACATTGTGGATTGCTTTGAGCTTTTGTACGGGGTAGATGTAAATGTTGAATATTTTTCATCGAATGAAGAGTTGTATGCAAAGTTAAGCTCTGTTAAAGACAGCAATCCATATGACATTGTGCATCCTAGTGATTATATGATCAACGTGTTAATTCGTCATGAGCTTTTGGCAAAACTTGATTGGTCAAAACTTGAGAATGCGAAAAATCTTGAAGAGGGATATACCAAGATGTATGGCGGCGCATTGGATTATGTTGTGCCGTATCAATTAGGCACGCAAGCGATAGTATACAACAGCGCTACCGTGCAGGTTCCGCCAACTTCATGGGCAGATTTGTGGAAGCCTGAGTTTGAGAATCGTATTGTTTCTGTGGATGACAGCCGAGTCTTAATTGGCGCCGCGTTGTTGACGCTTGGATATGATGTAAATATAACCGATAAAAACCAGCTTGATGAAGCCAAAAAGAAATTGGATGAACTTATGCCAAATGTTTTGGTTTTTGACAGCGATAGCCCAAAGAGCGCGTTGATTGCCGGTGATGCCGATTTGGGCATTGTGTGGAACGGGGAGGCTTTCCTTGCGCAACAGGAAAACCCAGAGATGAAATATGTGTTTCCATCTGAAGGTTCGATTTCGTTTGTAGATGGGCTGGGTTTGGTGAAAGGCGCCGGGCATGAAGATGCCGCGTATGCGTTCTTTAACTACATGCTGCAAGGTGATGTGTTTTGGTTAACCTTGCAAGATTATCCTTATACTAACCCAAATCGTGCCGCGCTTGAATTTGCAAAAGAGAATCACGCTGATGTTTATAATGCCTACATGGCTTCTGAGGTTACGAATACCCCGCCTATTGTTTTTCAAGCAAGTCACACAATAGAAGATGTAGGCGATGCGTTGACCTTATATGATGAGATTTGGTTAGAAGTTAAAGCAGGAGCAAGTAAATAGGACTGAATGTATAGAGTAAGAGAATCTATAAGTATTTTTGCAGGTCGGATTTCCAATCCGACCTGCCGTTTTTCAGATAATTTGAATGTAAAAAAGATATTTTGCAAGAGATCTAATGAAAAAATATTTACCAATTATTGTTTTTTATCTTATTAGTGCTTGTACGCCTGTTGCCACGCCTGAAACAAGCCCGCTTCTGGAACCTGCTTTGCTTGTGCAGGAAGAAAATAATTACGCGCCCAAGCCTGAAGATGCAGGTTGGCAAAAAGCTGGGGTGGTAATCAATTCTGTTAATCTTGCAGAAGACCCGTCTACTGGACGAGCGCTTGTACTATTTAATGGGTCAATGCCAACGCCTTGTCACGAGTTGCGAATTGAAGTGAGCTACCCCAGTTTTGATAGCGAAGTTTTCATTAAAGTATATAGCGTGTTGAAGCCCAGCCTTGTTTGCGAAAATGTATTGCGGCAATTTGATGCCCAAATTAAACTGGGTGTATATTCTGCGGGCGTCTATTCTGTTTGGGTGAACGGACTGCAAATTGGTGATTTTGTTTCGTACTGAATTGGAACAAAATGGAGTCTCTTTACGTTCAATAGAAAAGGAAATTAAAATGAAAAAAAATATTCTGTTCTCAGCGCTACTCGCGCTTTTATTATTAGGCTGTAATACGAGTTCTACGCCGTCAGCGGATGCGTCTGTCTCGTCAGATGACCCTGTTGCCGATTTGCCTGTCAGCGAATTTGCCGCCAGACCAGAAGATGATGTACTTGTTCGGGGAGAAGCATTTGTCTTAAATACGGATGTTCTTTCTTTAGAAAGTTTTCCTGTGCAATTTACGATTGTGCTCAAAGGGAACTTACCTACGCCTTGTCATCAACTGCGTGTAGCGACTATGGTGCAAGATGATGAACAGAAGATCGTTGTAGATGTGTATTCTGTTTTTGATTCAAATGAATTGTGCGCGGAAGTGATTCAGGAATTTGAGGTGAATATTCCGTTAGGTAGTTTCCCTGGCAAACAATATACTATTTGGGTTAATGGAATACAGGTGGCTGAGATAAGCGGATAAGCTATTCTTTGCTGATTTCCCCAAATCTTGCGTTTATCAACTTTGCCAGTTCAGTGACTGGCAATTTTATATTTAATCCACGCTGACCGCCGGAGATGTAGATTTGGTCAAAGGTTTGCGCGCTGGAATCAATGACAGTTTGAAACCCTTTGTGGATCAATGCCAATGGAGAGATGCCCCCAGCTTGCAAGCCGGTCAATTGTTCTGCTTCACGCTCGGTGGGCAGGGAGATTTTCTTTTCAGCCAAAAAAACGGCTAGTCGTTTTAAATCTACAGACCGGGGACCGGGCAGAAGCGCAAGAATCGGCTTCTTTTTTTCGCGGGTGGTCACGATCGTCTTAAAGACTTGTTCGGCGGGAATATTCAATAATTGAGCAACATCCAGCGCACCTAATTTTTCGGCGGGGAATTCGTGCGTTTCATAAATTACGTTGCGCGAATCTAAAAAACGAGTGACATTATTGGTAATGGTCATCTTCTATCCATGCTATACTTCAAAAATACTGTTGCGCTTTTCTAAAATTTTAGGTCTGACTTTATAATATATACTTTCCCGTAAGAAATTGGGAGAGCCAAAATTGTAACCGAGAATGAAAACAGATACATCTCTTTCTATTGAAAATTTACTTGAGCAGCTGCCAGAGTATTACACTCAGGCAGATAAAGATGTTGTCTTGCGTGCCTATAAAGTGGCGGAAGAGGCGCACCGCGAGCAAAAAAGAAAATCAGGCGAGCCGTATATTAATCATTGTCTTGCAGTGGCTGGTATTCTGGCAGAACTGCGCGCCCCAATGGAAACCATTGCGGCGGGATTGCTGCATGATACAGTGGAAGATACACCGATCACATTAAGTGATTTGCGTCAGCAGTTTGGAGACACGGTCAGCATCCTGGTAGATGGCGTGACCAAAATGGATAAGATGCCGCGTGTCTCGCGCGATGATGAACGAGCCTCTATTGGCGACCAGGAATTTTCACCTGCCTTATTAGGACGTTCGCAAGATGTAGTTTCAGAAACTTTAAGAAAAACGATCATAGCAATGGGGGAAGATATTCGTGTTATGTTGATCAAACTCGCGGATCGTTTGCATAATATGCGTACTTTGGGTTATATGCCTGAGCACAAACGCAAGCGAATTGCGAAAGAAACGTTGGATATTTTTGCGCCAGTCGCAAGCCGGCTTGGCATTTGGCAGGTAAAGTGGGAATTGGAAGATCTGGGCTTTCGCTATGTAAACCCAGAAAAATACAAAGAAATCGCTTCACAGCTTTCTGAAAAGCGCCCAGACCGTGAAGCGCAAATTGAAGATATCAAGAAGCATCTCCTTGAAGTATTAACGAATAATAATATTCACGTGGAAATCAGCGGGAGACCCAAACATATCTATTCTATTTACAAGAAAATGATCAAGAAGGATAAGTCCTTTGATCTTGTGCGGGATGTGCGCGCAGTGCGCTTGTTGGTGCAAGATATTCCCGCTTGTTACTCTGCATTGGGGGTAATTCATACAACGTGGAGACCTATCTCAGGTGAGTTTGATGATTATATTGCTGCGCCAAAAGACAATTTTTATCAATCTTTGCACACTGCTGTAATTTATGATGATAAAAAACCGCTCGAGGTGCAGATCCGCACCTTGGATATGCACACCAGTGCAGAGTATGGTATAGCAGCTCATTGGCGCTATAAAGAAGGCTCAAAAAATACAGATAAGAATTTTGAAAGCCGAGTTACCTGGTTAAGAAACATGATGGATTGGGGCAAGGATGTTTCTGATGCAAGCGAGTTTGTAGAATCAATGAAGAGTGAGGTGTTTCAAGACCGCGTCTATGTCTTCACTCCACGTGGTGATGCGATCGACCTGCCGGCGGGTTCTACGCCGATTGATTTCGCCTACGCGGTTCATACAGATGTGGGTCATCATTGCCGTGGTGCGCGCATCAACGGAAAACTGGTTCCACTGCACCAGATATTGCAAACCAGTGACCGAGTTGAAATTCTCACTACCAAACATGGCGGACCCAGCCGTGATTGGTTAAATTCCAATCTTGGCTTGGTACAAACACAAAGAGCCCGTTCCAAGATCAAGTTGTGGTTTAAAAAACAAGAAGATGAGCAAAATCTTGCACAAGGGCGTACAACACTTGAGCGAGAATTACAACGGCTTGGGCTCAATGAAATTAACTTCGAAACGATGGCGCGCGACCTAGAGTATAAAACTACTGATGAAATGTTTATTGCGCTAGGTTGCGGCGATCTTTCGCTGAGCAAAATAATTCGGCAGTTTGCCGAATCGCCGGAAAATGAAGATATTCTGACAGCCAGCGCGCCCAAGGCTGACCATTTTTCTACAAATGCTGTTGATGTAGTTGGATTAAAAGGAATGCTCTCCAGTATGGGGCGCTGTTGCAATCCCATGCCCGGCGATCAAATTGTCGGCTATATCACACGCGGGCGCGGCGCCACTATTCACCGACAGGATTGTCCAAATGTTTTAAAAGCAACAGATCGCGAGCGTTTTCTGCAAGTAGATTGGGGACATATTGAGCGTACGTACCCTGTGCCGATTAAGGTCAAAGCATATGATCGTCAGGGATTGATGAATGATATTTCCAGCTTGCTATCAGACGAAGAAATTAATATTGCAGATGTAAATGTGAATACCCATCGCAGTTACGCCAACTTAAATATCATTATCGAAGTAAAAGATCTTAACCAGCTTAGCCGTATCCTGGCACGAATTGAAAATGTGCCAAACGTATTGGAAGCTTCAAGGCATAGACCGGGCTAATTTTGGTATAATGCCGCCTTATTAATGGCATTGCTTAGCGTGCAAGAGGCGCGTCAGCGCATCCTCACTCATTTTCAACCCAACGGAACAGAAACTCTTCCGCTGATTACCTGCGCTCAACGAGTGCTGGCAGTTGATATTTTTGCCACGACTGATCTGCCCCCTTTCGACAACTCATCTATGGATGGCTTCGCCCTGCGAGCGGAAGACTCATCTCAAACGAACGCTGCGCTTATTACCCTGAGCGTGATCGGTGATATCCCGGCCGGTTCAAGCCCAAGCATTGTCATCATGCCCAATACTGCCGCGCGCATTATGACCGGGGCGCAAATTCCGCAAGGCGCAAATTCCGTTATTCCAGTGGAAGAAACCAACTTCACAAATCAAGAGGCGGGCTCGTTACTTCCTAATGAGGTGATCCTTAGTAAAGCAGTGAAACCTGGCGAGAATATCCGTCCGCGTGGAATGGACGTTAAGGCTGGTGAAATAGTTTTACGTGCAGGCAAAACCATTACCCCGCAAGATTTGGGCTTATTGGCAACCTTAGGTCAAGCACAGATAAGCGTTTATAAAAAACCACGGATTGCATTGTTTTCTTCAGGCGATGAATTGCTAGAGGTTTCTGATTCATTAACCAGCGGAAAGATACGCGATTCAAATTCGTATATGCTGGGCGGGTTGATCGAAAGCGCCGGGGCAGAATGTATCCGCTTGGGGGTTGCAAAGGATCAGCGCGAGGCGGTGCAAGCATTGTTGGAAAAGGCTGTTGCTGAAAAAGTAGACCTGATTCTTTCTTCTGCGGGTGTTAGTGTAGGCGCATATGATTTTGTGAAAGATGTAATTGAATCCAATGGCAGGTTGGATTTTTGGAAAGTGAACATGCGTCCCGGCAAACCGCTGGCTTTTGGCGCGTATCGCGGAATTCCCTTTATTGGTTTGCCCGGCAATCCCGTTTCTGCGTTTGTTGGGTTTGAGGTTTTTGTGCGAGAAGCCATCAGCAAACTGCGCGGCGCCTCGGACGGAATCAGGCTCAAGGTACGCGTAAGATGCGCAGAGGCTATCGAGTCAGATGGGCGTGAGAGTTATCTGCGTGCGGTGGTAAGTGAAGTTAATGGAAGTTATCTTGCTACATTAACAGGGCACCAAGGTTCTGGGAATTTGCTTTCGTTAGTACAGGCGAATGCTTTACTAATTATCCCCGCTGGTGTAAAATCTGCGCCTGTTGGTCAGGAAATGGAAGCGTGGTTATTATGAAAAACACAGATACATGGTTATATCGCATCTCTTTTGGATTGGTTGTTCTAGGTCTGGCGATTTCAATATACATGACCATCTACAAATTGTTCCCCGACAATAAAATGTGTTTGGGTTCAGGTGGATGTAATGTAGTGAACGCAAGCCCATATTCAGAAGTGAATGGTGTGCCTGTAGCAGTGATAGGAATCTTTGGATACCTATCTTTACTAGTTGTGCATTTCTTTGAAACAAGATCTGGCTATTTTAAGAAGAACGGCACGTTGTTGATATTTGGTTTTGCGCTGACAGGTTTTCTTTTTACTGCTTACCTTATTTATGTAGAGATAGTCCTTATTCAGGCGCTTTGTCCTTTCTGTGTCACTTCTCAAATTTCTATGACGCTGATCTTTCTTCTTTCAATAGTTCGACTAATTCGACAACCTTAATTTTAGGAGGATTCCTATGGCTCGTATAAAATGTCACTACTCAGATTGTGTATTCGTTGACGAAGGGTTTTGCACCGCGGCGGCAGTTGAAATCGACCCCGACGAAGGCTGCATTACCTACTCTCCCGGTGAAGGCGCCGTGGCGAAAGATTGGAATGGAGAAGAAGCAGACGAATGGGAAGATGATGAGTCTGAGGAAGAAGGATGGGCTGAAGACGACGAAGAAGAAGAAGTATAAATAAACACTTAACCTTGAAAATCGGGCAGCTTGCTGTCCGATTTTCAATTTAAGTACTGACCGTACGCAAAATGCTATGTCGTTGCGAGGGCGTTCTTGTTCTTGCCCGAAGCAACCCCCTCTCAACGAGACGGAGATTGCTTCGCCGC
>VFJR01000160.1 GCA_009885945.1 Anaerolineaceae bacterium | reverse complement strand
TCGATGACCAAGCACGGGCAGATTCGATCCCAGGGCTTGAAATTTTAGCTGACGATGTGCGCTGTACTCATGGTGCAACTGTTGGTAAACTAGAGCAGGAGCCGTTGTTCTATCTTAAGTCACGCGGCATTCCTCAAAGGGAAGCAGAGCGAATTGTGGTCGAAGGATTTTTTGACCCAATTATGCAGCGAATTCCTTTCGAAGGCGTGCGTGACAGATTCCAACAAGCTATCTTGCAGAAAATGGGATAATGTATGGCAACCAAAAAGAAAGTAAAAGCAAACAGCAAAGTAACCAAGCTTAAAAAGAAAATAAAACCTATCCTTAAAAAAGTTACCAAGCCTGTTGTTAAAAAGAAAAATGTTGTAAAAAGTGCCAAAATTAAACCAATCGCCAAGCCCGCAAGCGGCTCGTTGAAAAAAAAGATTGTGGCAAAGAAATCTATTAAATTAACAGTTAAGCCGATTGCAAAAGTATCAATCAGTCCTGTGGTTTCTGCTAAGCCCGCGCCGCGCCGCCAAGCTAACTCTGAAAAACAATCAGCCAAATCAAAAGCTGCTGCTAAATCTCGCCAAATTGTTTCAACCATTTCTCTTGCGGAACGACGTTCTGCCCGCATGGTGCGTTCTAACCAAACTTTTGCGTATATGAAGGCTCCAGGAATAGAACATGCTTTTGATGTTGGCGGTACGGTTGAGGTGTTTTGTGATCACGAGAAGAATCGTGAACGTATTCGCGGTTGGGTCAAAGGGATCGTTGTTCAGGTTGATCATAAAATGGTCGCTGTACAATTTCGCTCCAATGTTTATCTGACCGATGGTTGGATGGTTCCAGACCGCATCCTTTGGTATCCGCTCACCTCCGACCAAATTCGTTCCCCTGACCTTAAGAAAATAAACAAGAAGGAAATCCCAGATTTCTAAAGGAAACAAAAAGTGGAAAGTGCAAACTTTCCACTTTTTACAATAATACTTATGACTCTCAACATTCAAAAAATCCGTGCTGACTTTCCCATCCTGAATCGTGAAGTAAAACCAGGGGTTCAGCTTGTTTATCTTGATTCAACAGCCACTTCTCAAAAGCCACTTGCTGTTATTGATGCGATGGATTCCTACTATCGTAATTCGAACGCCAACATTCATCGCGGCGTTCACACCCTTGCAGAAGAAGCAACCAAGCTATATGAAGATGCTCGCGAAAAAATAGCCAAATTTATCAACGCACCGTCAGCACGCCAGATTATTTATACAAGAAATACTACCGAATCCATTAATCTTATTGCTTACACTTGGGCGCGAGCCAATCTCAAAGCGGGTGATTTGGTAATACTTACAGAAATGGAACATCATAGCAACTTAGTTCCTTGGCATATTTTGCAAGCAGAGCGCGGCATTGAATTAGAGTTCATCCCTGTCACAGATAACGGCTTACTGGATTTAGATGTTTATAAAACGCTTCTTTCTCGAAGCCCGAGGCTGGTCTCATTTACGCACATGTCCAACGTCCTCGGCACGATCAATCCTGCCCGCGAGATGATTGTAATGGCACATGCTGTTGGCGCAATTACCATTTTGGATGCCGCGCAATCCATCCCGCACCTAAAAGTAGATGTTCAAAACTTAGGTGCTGATTTTGTTGCCTTTTCAGCGCACAAAATGTGCGGACCCACAGGTATTGGCGCATTATATGGAAGACTTGAATTGCTTGAAGCAATGCCTCCATTTTTAGGCGGCGGCGACATGATCAAAGAAGTGAAGCTGCGTTCTTTTCGCACTAATTCATTGCCTTATAAATTTGAGGCAGGCACACCTGCTATTGCAGAAGCAATTGGATTTGGCGCCGCGGTGGATTACTTAAATAGTATTGGCATGGATAATATCGCCGAGCACGAACATGAAATCACCGAATATGCTCTTGAACGGTTAGAAGAAATCCCCGGGCTAAAACTTTTCGGACCCTCTGCCGACAAAAAGGGTGGAGTCGCTGCCTTTACCTTGGAGGGCATTCATCCGCATGATGTAGCCCAAATCCTTGATAAAGATGGAATCGCTGTAAGGGCGGGACATCATTGTGCGCAGCCCCTACATGAAAAATTTGGTATCCCTGCTACCAGCCGCGCCTCATTTTATTTATATAGTACAAAAAATGAAGTGGATATGCTTATTCAGGGTATTTATAAAGTAAAAGAATTATTTGCTTAATCAAAAGGTATTTAAAAATGGACGATCTCTATCGTGAAGTAATTATTGAGCATTACAAAAACCCAGCCTATCGCGGCAAGCTAGACCCGCATGACATTACCTTTGCAGATAATAATCCGCTGTGTGGGGATCATATTCAAATTGACTTGCGTGTAGGCGACAATAATATTGTCACTGACGCTCGTTTTGACGGTCATGGGTGCGCCATCTCGCAGGCATCTGCTGACTTGCTAATTGAATCTATTATTGGAAAGCCGTTGGATGAGGTAAAGAAATTGAACAAGCAGGATGTGCTTGATTTGCTTGGTATAGACCTTGGTCCCGTGCGTTTGAAGTGTGCCTTACTTTCGCTGAAAGTGTTAAAAGCCGGTGTCTACGGCTTGGGCGAAGCAAGTGATGATTTGGTGGAATAAAACTGAACATGTTTAACTATACCCAGCAAGACGAATCTGTACTTGAATATGTAGAAATTGCGCCCGTCTCTGATTTGCCTAATGGAGAACGGCTTTTTGTTGAAGTTGCCGAGAAGCCCATTGTAATATTCAATATCGCCGGACAATTCTTTGCTATCGGTGATGTTTGTACGCATGATGATGGTCCACTGGGGGATGGGGATTTGGAAGGAAACAATATCGTTTGCCCACGTCACGGCGCAGAATTTGATGTACGTTCAGGGCAGGCAGTTCAGATGCCAGCTGTTGTTGATATTCCTGCTTATCCTGTGAAAATAAAAGAAGGAAGTATTTATATTGGAATGCCAAAAAATAATAATTAAGTATCGTTTTTGTTTTCGTAAAAAACCAATAATGTATTGCCGTATTTGCGCTGTTCGAATTCTTCTAGTTTATTAAGTTTTACTTCGACATATTCTTTGGGGTCAAGTTGGATAATAATTTCGCCATCATTACTTAACCAATCGATATTTTCGTCTAATAGTTGTAATGCTTTGAGCCAAATTCCCTTATATTGTGGTGGAGCAATATAAATATACTCAAATGACCTATTTGGAGAACTGGCGATTAAATGTAGCGCATCTGCTCTGCGAATTTCAGACTGATGACTGAATCCACAATGAGCTACATTGTCTTTTATGGTTTCGATCGGTTCGCGATTTAGATCTGTGAAAAAGACAAATGCAGCGCCGCGGCTTAAAGCTTCAACGCCGATTGCGCCTGTACCTGCAAACATATCCCACCATGCAGAATCACTTACATCATTTGCCAAAATGTTGAACAAGGCTTGCTTTACCCGATCCATGACTGGGCGGGTAGTATCGCCTGGCACAGATTTTAATTTGCGACCTTTTGCGCTTCCTGAAATAACACGAAGTGACATTGCTTACTCTATTGGCTTGGGAATGCGAATTCTACAGAAGATCGCACCATCACGAGTGATCCAGATTGCGTCATCATCAACTGTGCGGTACATCTGAATAACCTTGTTTGCCCGCGCGCTGAAAATAAGCGCGTCACCCCATAGAACTTGAACCCCTGACGCATAAACTTTAATATCACTTTCTTTTTCGTGAAGAAAATATTGCATAATTGGAATGCCTTTTGGACTTACGATGATACGCTTTACATTTTTTTGTGGCTGGCTGGCAATTTCTAGCGCTTCTTTATAGCAAGTGCTCCAGTAATCTGTTTCAAAATTGAAAGATGCCTGCCCTGTCCCTCCCACAAATTGATTGTAATAAGCGTATTCGTATGGAAATAATTTAACAATACTCAATAAGCCCGGAGCTATAAGGAAACCTGCAATTAAGATTTTTATCCAGTTATGTTTTGCGCGTGTAAAAAGAAAGTCAACCCCGATACCAATCAATATAAAAAGGGGAGGCAAAATAAATAAGAAATGCCGAAAGCCGTCATACATAGCCGGGCGGCGTATTAATACATAGGCTAGCGGTAGAAAAAACCATACCAAACAAAGTAATAAAGTTTGGGTTGCTTGTTTGTTTTGCTTCCATTGATATGCTGAAAGAATAAAACCAAATATGGTTAAGATCCAAAAGGGTTCAGTTAATGTAATAAGCAGGAGTGTAGGTAGGTAGCGTAACGGTAATTGATCCGCTGTGAATATTTGTCCGTAGAAGAGCACCTTTAATTCAGTTGGATTGTCCGACATGAACAAAAGGATTTCTGAAATACGTTGTAAGGTGTCTTGCCATATATAGGGCCAGCAAAATAAAAATGCGGCAAATCCAATTAATCCATAAGGGATGAACCATAACCAGCGCGTACGTTTTCCAAGTTGTAAATAATAGATAAATACCAAAATTCCAGAAAGCGGACCAAGGATGCGCATATTTGTGGCAAGCCCCATCACAATAGCTGGCACAATGATAATTTTAAATATGAGGCGCGCAGGTGTTTTCTCTGTTAAGGCTGATAAATTCTCTGCCATCCGAAAACCGAGTTCGATCGACATTAAAAAGAATACAAGAAAGGGCATATCTTTGGGGTTAATAAAGGAATGCCCCCAAATGATAGGCTGCAGCATGAAGAATGCTGTTGTTGTGATGGATGCTTCTTTACTGACCCACCGTTGTAGAAAATGATAAAGAAAAAACAGCCCTACCTGAAATGTAAGAAAATTGACAAAATGCCATGCGCTGGCAAGGTCAAACCCAGCGTAGGTCTCAAGCAATTTTGCTGGGACGCGCGCCAGTAACAAATAAGCAGGACCGCGGTCGCGATGATCCCACTTTGAAGGACCATATGAATTTTCGAGGTCAAAATTTCCGCTAAACCATTCTGTAGGAGAATATGCATATCCTATCGATTCGCCGTAGCTGTAATAATAAGGCTCGTCTAAAGTAAGACCGTATGTTTTAACCGTTAAAATCCCCGCTACTATATTGCATAAAATAAGCACCAGAATTGGAGCATTCTGGTATTTCAGAAATTTTTGAAGCGATTGCATTTAATGTTTTTTCGCCTTTTTTGTTACAGTCTTTTTTGCGGGAGATTTTTTCTTTAAGCGATCGAGCAGTGTTTCCATTTCTTTTTCTTCCCCATTTTGTAATTTGAAATAATCAGAAATAAACTGAGATCTTCTCATTCGTAACGCCATAGGGGCGACAATTTTTAAATCATCCAACGAGACAACTGAACGATCATCCGCTGCTGCGTATGCGCGCGCAGATTCGAACCAGGTAATTTCTGCACGCAAAGAATCAATGCCCATTTTCTGAACGAGTCCAATCGCCAGGCGCGCGATCTCGTCCGGAACCGTAACTTGCTTCACGCGCTCACGCGCAAACTTGATCTCATCTCGAGCCGCGCTCATTTCTTCAGCAAACTGCATCACCACCTGGCGTGGGCTGGTTCGGTAAGCCAGCACGCGGCGATATGCATCTAGTCGTTCGTTAGTATCTTCTAATCCTTGGACAATGACGCGTAATCCAAAGCGATCTAGGATCTGTGCGCGCAGCTTACCTTCTTCTGGATTCATCGAGCCGATCAATACAAATTTCGCGTGGTAGGTTGCAGATATTGGACCACGGCGGACGGTATAAGACCCCTGGGCAGATGCGTCAAGGATTGAATCTACAATTTCATCTGCAAGCAGATTGATTTCATCAATGTATAAAAGGTTTTTATCTGCTTGTGCCAAAATACCGCGCTGAATGCGTAAGCGTTGATGTAAAGCGGCGCGCTCATCTATACCGCCAATCACATCTTCAATGCGTGCGTTGAGAGGCAGTTCAATAAGTCGTACGCGATCCATGGATGTTAGCGGTGCGCCCTCAGCATATTTTTTTGCGCAATCAGGGCAAACGGCATCTATACCCCCGCTTTCTACGTCTTCTGGCAGGCAGCCATAAGCACATAGACTGCGCTCCACTTGCGGAAGTAGATCAAGCAGGCTGCGCACCGCCGTTGTTTTTGCTGTTCCACGCGGACCAACTAATAGCACGCCGCCCAAATTTGGGTTTACCAAACTTAGTAAAAGCGCCAACTTCATTTCCTGCTGCCCCACAATAGCAAGAAAGGGAAATGGTAGTGACTCCATTACGCGCCCATCTTCGGGTTGAACGGGCGGCAAGGTTTTGCCAGAAACGTAATTGACTAATTCCTTTAATGTCCGAAAGGAATTGCCAACACGTTCTTTTACTTCGCTAGATTCTGTGGATATGATTTCAGGTTCTGTCATAATAATTTATTTTGAGCCAAGCGTCTTTTTTGTCTTTCCTGACCTTCTTGAAGTTTCTTTTCTTCATCTTCAGTTTCGGCTTTGATCACAGGAATTGCGGTAGGTTTGCCTTCGTCATCCAATGCAACATACACCAAGTAGGCTGTGTTTGTGTGGTTTCGTTCGCCGGTGATAGGATTTTCTGCTTGCACTTGCACCTCTGCTTCTATGGAAGTCCGTCCAGTATAAGTTACTTCTGCAGTAAGGATTACCAGATCACCAATGCGAATGGGCTGACGAAAGACCATGGAGTCAATTGCAACGGTAACGACACGCCTTTGGGCATGGCGCATACAGGCGAGCGCGCCGGCTTCATCTACAAGCTTCATGATCCAGCCGCCATGTACATTACCAAGATTGTTGGCATGTTCTGGCTGCATAAGTTGGGCAATGTTAATGCGCGATGCGCGCACGGTTTTTTCTAAGGCTGTCATTAATCCATATCCTGAAGGTTTTCGCCGCTGTCGGTTGTGTGTAATCTTTCGGGTTCGTCTAGCAGGACATCAATCGTGCTAAAGGGAACATCGCTCATCATCGGTGCGAGTGGCGAACTAGCTGGGGCGTTGATTCGCTTGGGTTGTGAAGGCGGGTTGAGGCGTGGTTTGAGCGTGCTTGTGGCTCTTTTTCTTAATATGCGCGGGTCGTTTGTGATATATCCAACATAACTGCCAGAAACAGAGTATACATCACGGTTGGTTTCGACCCAGCCAATCCATTCGCCGATGCGGTTGAAAATATAGGGATAGATGAGATATGCCTCAGCATCTCCTTTGGATGTATAAATAGCGATCGTTGTTCTGCGCGTTGTGTCTGATGTCATATTAGCTTATATCATTATACGTCCAATAGCGGTTTATAAAAAAATTCCAAAGCATGACTATTGCGAGCGCGAAAGCCAGCGTAACATTTTTAGCCAGCACGTCTGCGGTGTTTGCGTTATGCATTAAATGGATGTCGAAGTATTGCATGAGCGGTGGTTCGGCGTAGCGCAAAATGGGCCAGCGAATTGCCATGCCAGCCAGGTTGACCACAAAAAACATACCAAGTTGATGCAGAAGGTGGCGTGAACGCGATTCAGGATATGTCCAATAGCGGTTCCAAATAAAATTACTAATGACCGCGCAAACGAAAGAAATGCTACCGCCAACCTCAAGCGAAGTTTTTGCGGTGCGCGTTAATAGATTCATTACACCAAAATCAATTAATGCGCCGAGGGTGCCAACTGCGGCAAATTTTAGAAATCTTGTGCGTTCTTCTATGTTTGTAAAAATATGAGTCATGCAAGCCCAAGTTTTTCTTTAAAGTATGGAATAGTGCGGCGCAGACCTTCTTCTAGGTTTACAGCAGGTTCCCATTTAATGATTTCTTTGGCGCGGGTAATGTCAGGGCGGCGGCGCTGCGGGTCACGAGAACTGCGTGCATCTACATAGGTGATGCCGCCTTTGTTGGCGGTGATCTTGTTGATCGATTCTGCAAATTGCAGGATGGACATTTCTACTGGGTTGCCGATGTTTACTGGCATATGCTCATCTGAATATAGCAATTTAACAATTCCATCTACAAGGTCATCTACATAGCAGAAGGAACGCGTTTGACCGCCGTCTCCGTATACTGTCAGAGGCTGTCCGAGCAGGGCTTGTTTGAGCAGGTTGGGTAATGCGCGTCCATCTTCAAGATCCATGCGCGGACCATAGGTGTTGAAGATGCGTACGATTCTTGTATCCACTTTATGATAGCGGTGATATGCCATAGTGAGTGATTCTGCGAAGCGTTTGGCTTCGTCGTAGACTGCGCGCAAACCGACCGGGTCAACGTTCCCTGTGTATGTTTCGGCTTGCGGGTGAACTTCTGGGTCGCCATAAATTTCGCTGGTGGACGCCAGGATAAAGCGCGCATTGTTAGCACGTGCCAAGCCTAAACAATTGTGCGTGCCTAATGCGCCTGCCTTCATAGTTTGAATGGGCAGGTTGAAATATCCAGCTGCAGATTGCGGGTTGGGGCTGGCTGGGGATGCAAAATGCATCACGGCATCCACTTTGCCGCTCACGAAAATATAATTAGATACATCGTGACGGTAAAAAGAAAATTTTTCATTGCCTGCAAGGTGCGCCAGGTTTTGTGCGTTGCCGGTGATGAAGTTGTCCATGCCGATAACTTCGTGACCATCTGCTAATAATTTGTCGCATAAATGAGAACCAAGGAACCCAGCCGCGCCTGTAATAAGTATTCGCATGAAATGTGCCTCTTTAAAATTAGAATAAAAAATATTATTTCCAGTCAATTTTTCAAACCTTTGCTCTTGGCGACGTCCCCGCCGCCGATGACGGCGGCTTGAGCACCAGATTAGAGCAAAATATTATTTCCAGTCAATTTTTGTGATCAGGCTATCCCCAGTGACTTGATATGCCTGTCCGCTGCCGCTGTCTATTAGCCATAAATTTCCTTGATAGATCACTGAAACAAAATCGCCAGTTTGACCGTTGAGCGGCTCGGGGGACCAGGCTGGCGTTTGCGGCTCAATGCCAGATGTGTCTAAAGGCGGGAAAAGCGCGCGAATGTTTGAGCCATCACGATCCATAACCATTAAACGATAGCGGCTGGTTTCGCTTTGCTCTGCAAAAATAGCTTGCAAGTAGGCAATCTGAAAAAATCTTTCCACGCCGCTTTGTCGAATGGGTGAAGATGCTGGGTAGGTAAACATGCCTGTGCCTTGCGCAATGGTGATCGTAAATTCATTTTCAAGTGAAGTGGCGGCAAGATCAAAGTTAGGTGATTCTTCGGCGGTGATGGGCGCTGGCGCAGAAGCATGGTTGATGAAGTATAACGTCTTTCCATCGGCGCCCCAAGTTAATGCGGGCAACCAAGCCCAATCTGCATGGGTGTTGAATGGTTTGATATCCAGTAAAGGCTTGAGGTAACCACCATCTTGATCTACTAGTCCAATTCCATCGGGGCGCGCATATGCGAGTTTGCCATCTGCTGAAAATGAAAATGTCATACCCCACCAGCCATATACACCGCCGCTATTTGCTTCTAGCATTTTGCGCGGTCCGCCGCCGGTAACACTGACGCGGTATAAGTCGTTATTCGCCTGCCAGCCTGGTGCGGCGGCGCGTGGTTCGACTGTTGAATAGGCAATCGAATTTGTGCCGGGCACCCATGCCGCAAAGTGAACTACGTTGCTTGCTTGTAACCAAAATGGTGAAGGAGATTTGCTTTGAGTTCGCACTGCCCAAAGTGTGTTAATTTCTTGATCTATAGGTTTCTTAGACTTTTTGGTGAAGATCAAATATTCACCGTCAGGTGAAAGCGTGAAGATGCGTCCATCGAGGTCGCCAGTGCTGACGAGCAATTTCCGATTTGCAGTTGAGCCATCCATCAGCCACGCGTTCCCGCCTGCAAGATAGACCAATGTGCCGGGAATTGTCAGCGGCGTAAATGATGCCTGCGCGCCAACCATTACAATTTCTGGCAGGGCTTCTTGCAAGGTGACTGTTTTTACAATGCCTCGGCTGGTTTCAATTCCATTTTCAAGGATGACGCGATAGGTGATTTCTTGTGTGCCGTTTACACCGCTTTGTACGATTCGCTTTTCGCCCTCGGGTAGTGTTTCGTTGCGTACTACTTGTTGCTCAAATGGAATTGTGATTTGTTGAGGTTCAAAATTTTCAATGATGCGGGTTAACTTGATTTGATCTCCTGCGCTGATGACTGTATAAAATGGAGGCTCGCTTCTATCTAAGGTGGCAGATGCGATGCCCGCGATTTGCATTACCTGGCTGACGGTACTGCCGGAGGGCACGCTGACTTCGCGGGTTATGCCATCTGCCTCAACAGTGACAGAAATAGATTCGTTCAACTGCGGGGAGCGGCAGGCTGTCAGCGTGGCAAACGCACAGAGCAGGGCAAGCAGGCGGAGGGGAAGAAGGAAGCGGCGCATGTCGCGGTATAATCCGCCTACTTAATTTGTCCAGTGAGTGTCATGACACCGTCTGCGATGGTAATACTAGAGAGGCGCATGCCCGTTGCGGCAGGTCCGAATGAGCCGCTGAAGGCTTCTTCTGTCAGTGAGCTGATAATGCTGTTTAAGCCTGTTGGCGCAGGGAAGGGTCCAAAGTCGGCTGAGATAACTTCGATTTTTGGTAAGCCGTTTTCGCCGACGCCCGCGCTAAGGATGATTGAAATATTTGCCTTGAACATCCCCTGTTCTATTTTGCCCAACATTTGGATTTGATTGTTGCGTAATAAAACTTGCGGTTCGGTGAAAGGCGGGGTTTCCTGCTCTTGCATTTTTAGAATCACAAACGAGGTGAGTTGTTCCTCTGTAAATTGAAGCGAGAGCGTGCCTGTTTGCGCAGCGGAGAGCATGGCTTCATCTAATTGTTTATTGAAGCTTTCCACGGAGCTGGGCGAGTACACTACTGGATTGGCTGGGTAGTCTGGTCCGCCAATGAAGATGGAGCAAGCTAGTGACGCCAGTGCTAAGGCAATAAGCGAAAAGTAAATTTGGTTTTGTTTGAAATATTTTTGTTTCATTTTTAATCCGTTATATTATGAAAGGCGACGCAATTATAGCATGAGCAACTTAGAAAAAACTTTCGTAGATGAATTACCCCTTGCCGCAAAAATAGAGGCAATGTTATTTGTGAGCAGTGAACCCGTAGCGATTTCTCAACTTGCTACAGCTTTGGATGTTTCTACCTCTGTGGTGGAGCGTGGACTTAAGGAACTGGACGCTTCTTATCTACCCCGAGGCTTGAGAGTACAACGAAATGCGGGGCGTGTGCAATTAACCACTGCGCCCGATCTTGCTCCGCTTGTTGAGAAATTCTTGGGGCTTGAGGCAGTCAGTCATTTGAGCCGTGCCGCGCTGGAGACTCTTGCGATTATTGCCTATCAACAGCCCGTCACGCGCCCGCAAGTGGACGCGATTCGCGGTGTGAATAGCGATGCGATGATGAAGGGTCTGTTGAGCAAGGGCTTGGTCATGGAGTCTGGGCGCACAGAAGGGCCGGGGCGTCCAATTTTATACTCGACTACACCTGAGTTTTTACAGCACTTTGGATTAAGCTCTATTGCAGAACTTCCGCCGCTGGCGATTGCAGAAGATGAAAGAAAGCACGATGAGTTGTTGAAAGGGTAACACAAAAGAGCCTCCAAATTTTGGAGGCTCTTTTGTAAAAACAAAAAAAACTATTTCATCAACTCTTTTTCTTTTGATGACAAAATTGGATCAACGGCGGGCTTAAGCTCCCAGCCGCGCAAGCCGTTGCGGAAGAAGAACATCAGCCCAGCGCCTGTGATCAAACAAATAGCGTTAATTAAAATAGCGTTTTGTGTACCAAGATATTCTGCGCTGTAGCCAATCGCAATAGATGAAATAGGCTGTAAACCAAAAGTGAGCATAGTGAACAAGCTTATGATGCGCCCGCGCATTGTCACTGGCGCCATCAATTGCATAACACCGAGTCCCGTAGTTAATACTAATGGAGCTCCGAGGCTGATAAAGAAAATTGCTGCCATTGATAGCGGAATCCAATTAGAGAAGGAAAGTAACAAAAAGAAAGTTCCCATCCATGCGGCAGCCGCTGTGACGATAAGCCCGATGCGTTTGGCGGCTTGAGATAGTGGTAGTAAAAATAAAGTGGAGATGAGCGCGCCTGCGCCTGAGGAGCCGAAGAGCACCCCATAAGTTTGCGAGTCGCCATGCAGGACGTGATCTGCCACAGCCGGGAGAATGTTGAAGATGGAGAGTCCAAAAAAGGTGACGAGAGAAGCGAAGATCATTAAATCTATCATGCGCGGTTGAGTGCGAATAAACTCAATCGTTTCGCGGAATTGCCCACGTCCATCTCCGCCTTTGTTTTTGGCTTGAGATGATTTAACCAAAAATAAGCTGAAGATAACTACTAGAAAGCTGAATCCGTTTACCCAAAAGGATGCGGAGTTACCGATCACTTTTAACAAAATGCCTGCTGTGGCGGGACCAAGCATTCTCGCCACTTGAAGCGCCATGATGTTGAGCGTGACTGCTTGACGCACTTGACCCATGCCAGAGAGATCGCCAATGAAGGCTTGTTGCGCGGGGAAATCCAGAGCTGAAATAATGCCGAGAATTAGCGCGGCTATATAAATATGTGATATTTGAATCAGCTCTGTTTGAATGAGTATGGCGAGTGAAAATGCCAAGAGCATGGCGATGGCTTGGGTTACCAACAAGATCATACGCCGATTGAATCTATCTGCGAAGCTGCCAGCCCAGGGAGCTAAAACTAGCAAAGGTAAACTGTTGAGCATCACCACAATTCCCAATGCGGATTCAGAATGGGTTAACTCCCAAACTACCCAGCTTTGTGCGGCGGCTTGCATCCACGTACCGAGCAATGATACTGCTTGCCCGCCAAGATAGATGCGCAAGTTGCGATTTTTAAGAGGATCGAAACTGCGGGTATAGGTTTGAAGAAGGGAAGGTCTTTCGATGGGATTTGACAATTCTTTTTTCCTTTGTATGTTGATAAAGTATTGTACCGTAGGGATGTGAATTTACTAAAATGAGGAGTAAAATACTTCTTGTAAAGAGTGAATTTTCAAACCCATACCAAAAGGAGATAAATATGGCTTCTAAAGATAAAGGTTCAAAAGAACAAAAAAAGAAACCCAAGCATGATTTGAAAGAAAAACGAAAGTTGAAGAACGAAAAGAAAAAGAACGGCGGTTAATTTTTTTTAAATAATCAAAGCTTTAAGACGACAGCCGACCCAGGCAACAGGAATATGTCTGGGTCGGCTGTCTGTTTTAATAGATGGATTTGCGAGTCGTCTGAAAGATGAAACTCTTGCCTAAAAAAAGACTCCCTCGGGTGGGGAGTCTGCTTGCATGTTCAATTGTCGGGGTGGAGAGATTTGCGCGTCATCTGAAAAGATGAAACTCTTGCCTAAAAAAAGACTCCCTCGGGTGGGGAGTCT
>VFJR01000125.1 GCA_009885945.1 Anaerolineaceae bacterium | reverse complement strand
TTTGATCCAGCAACTCAATGTTGCACTGAAGCATCCGGAAGTGGGTCAGCTGTTGGGCTTGAACCGTTTTGCGGAGCGGGCTTCTCCTTCAACCCGCAAACACAGACCTGTGACCCATTCAATTACCCTCCCGTGACTAATATTCATATCCCGCTTACAGGTTGTAATCCCCCTGGAAACGATAATCCGGGAGATGACCCTGATGATCCAGATAACCCTTGTCCTCCTGGAACTCATCCAGGGCCAAGTACCTCTGGTAATTTCCCTCCTCTGTGTATACCAAATTAATATTGACTTTACAATTCGACCCTCGCAAAGCGCGAGGGTCGAATTGTAAACAGTAGATAAAATAAATTAATAAAGATCGTTAGCTTATATAACCATATTTCTCAACCATGATTAAAGACAGCTACCCCTTTAAAACACACAATGCCTGACGAATTTCTCCCAAATGATAGGCGCTATGTACAACAATAGACAAAGCGCCTCCTATCGTATCTTCATTCCAAAGTTTATTTTCACCGAATAATTTATTCATGCGTTGGTAGGCATCTTTCAATTTGCTTTTTAAATTTTCCCATTCTTGCGGGGTGACTTTTCGACTGTGCGCCAAACTTCATCCCAGTCGCGCGGGCTGGTGTCTTGATCAATTGCA
The DNA here is from genome assembly GCA_009885945.1 of Anaerolineaceae bacterium. Lineage (GTDB taxonomy): Bacteria > Chloroflexota > Anaerolineae > Anaerolineales > Villigracilaceae > VFJR01. The sequence goes on along the minus strand of VFJR01000125.1, from coordinate 12,772 downwards.
AAGCGCTCAAACGACTCTATAAAAAAAGTCACATGTGCCACTTGGGCAGCAAGGGATGCACACTTGCCCCCCACACGAATAGAAGCTTCTTGAGCAGAGATCGTTTCCAAGGTTTGAAAAAGGGATGTATTCTTGTCCAAATAAATACCCATGGGGTTTTCAAAAGTCTCACCCATTATTTGTATTAAATTTTTAGAAAAATCATTTTCGATAGACATATTGTTATCCTGCTCCTTCATAAGCGGATTTGACCCAGCCAATTAACTCTGGATCTACATCCTGCGCTTCAGTCAACGCAACGATATAGTTGCACATACTTCCAGAGGGCTGTTCCTGCAAACGGGCATTTTTCTTCAAACCTTTGATATTGATACCCACTTCAAAGCGCGTGTTCGTTTTAGGTCCGATCATTGCAAATTGTTTCTTGCGCCTCAAACTAACATATCCTTTTTTGGGCGCAATTTCAAATTCACCAAATTTATTAATCTGCTTCATGAACGCTTCATGAATAGGGCGCTGACTTGCTTTTGTGCCTGCATAAATTTCATCCAAAACTGCATCAGTGGATTTTCCAGCCGCCGCGCTTGCTCCGTCAGATTTTAATACGCCATGAGCAAGAGCGTTCGCATCTCCGTGACCTAATCCAAGTTTCTGTTTGAACAAATCGCGAATTTCTCCGTGCTTAGCAAGTCCGCTTTTCTTTACAAGCGCTGAAACTTCAGCAAGGGACATGCCGATTTTCTTTTGAATATTATTTAATTGGGTTTGAACTGCTTGGTCAACTGAACTCATGGTTTATCTCCTTATGTTTGTGGATAAATTACATTTTAGAACATATTTTCTGAATTTGCAATATAAAAAAAACAGTTCTACGGAACTGTTTTTTTATGAGACTCATCTGCCCTAGAAAAATGAATAGATCAATTTTATTTCACCGACACCACGCCGCCTAAAATATTCATACTTAACGTCCATGAACTACCAATATCAAATTGTTGAAATTCATTGATATCGCTGGCAGTATAGGTCTCTTGCCCGTTTTCGGTATCAAAATAAACGGTGAGGGTTTGTGAGGAATCGCCAAGGCGTTGATCACTTGCAAGAGCAGGATCAGAATAAAGCGGGGAAAGATCGGTTCCATCTAATTTATAAGTTTGGATCGTTGTCCATTCATCCACTGTGTAACTGCAATACTCATTTGATTCATTATGGCATTCTGTAACCACTTCAGCAAAACCATTTCCCTTATCAATGGTTTTATCTTCACAGACTTGCTCGCTTTCTGTGCGGCAGGAGACATTGTAAGCAGCAGAAGGCGGACTGCCGCGCTCATTGCTGTAATTAACGGCTTGAATCTCCTGCACAGGCACCGATGTTTCCCAATACACATTGCTAACTATTCCCTGTACTGATGATGTTGGTATAACAAAAGCCATAAAAGCAATGCCTACACAACAAAGCAAAAATAAAGCTATCCCGCCAATCAACAACCAATTTGTTTTCTTCGGCGCAGTCGGTTTGAGGTTTGCAGATGCTTTCACTTGCAAAGGCTGCGGTGCCGCAGGCTTTGCGGCTCGCGGCAATGGCGCGCCGCACTTGGAACAATTCACATTTGTGCCGGGATTCTCTGTTTCACAATTTGTACACTTTATTATTTTTGGCGGCGCAGGCGGAGCTTCCAGCACGCGGCCCGCTTCACGCGCTTTGCCTTCTTTTAAATCTCCCCCGCATTGTGAACAAGTTTGTGCGTTTGCAGGATTACGTGTACCGCAAAATCCACAATGAATATCTGCGCCAGCTTGCGCGGCTTTGATTTGATTCTCATCGGTCACAAACTTATCTTCAGCCGCACGTTCAAATTTAACATTTTCAGGTTGAGGCGCGCCGCAATTTTGACAGGTCTTTACAGGACCAGGGTTTTTACTGGTACAGTTTGGGCAGGTCCATTCCAGTTGAATAAAACCTTTACTTTGTTTTGCCATAGAAAACTCCTTTTAATTTCATTAAATATTATCGGAAATAATCCGCAGGTTTCTCAGATTAAACAGATTTGCAATTTATAAGAGAAAAATCTGCGAAAATCTGTGTAATCTGTGGATAAAAAAGGTTGTTGTTACTATTCTATTACCGATAATGTCTATTCTTCGTAAGGTGCAATAATTGCAGGATTCCATTTACAAACAACTTCGCGCTGTGCCGGGAATTTATTATGAATCAAAGCATCTTCAACAATTTTATCGGGACATTCGTTTCCCCAGCCATAAATAGCGTGAACACCGCCATCAACATAAACATGATAGCCATTGTCCAAACGCTCTGCAACCGCCTTGCCTTCATGAAAAGGAGTCGCAGGGTCGAGCGTGGCATTCAAGACCAATACAGGTACGTTCTTCAAGACCAAAGGCTGAGCTCTTACAGGCTGACTGGATGTCTGGGGCCAATAAGCACAATATAGCCCAAAATAAATTTGCCCTTCTCCGCGCGGAATCAACCCATTGGAATCCTGTCCTTTGCCAATAATTTTCTTTACACGCTCTTCTGGTGTGCCATTATAGAATGACCAATCTGCACAATTGACAAAGATATAAGCGGCGTCTGCAAAGGTCTCATCACCAAGATAGGTTAATGTTTCGGTATCAAGAGTAGCGCTGGCGTAATATAGATCTGCCATTAATTTCATATCCCCATTGCGCGCCTTTGCCAAAGCATGTAGAAAATCAGTGCGCGTGCTAATGGCATATAACTGCGCCGTCATGGTGTATTCCAATTGATTAAAAGTAAATTCTCTTTTATCGCTTCCACCCGATTGTAATTTATAAAAATAGGGTATTGGTTTTTTAGAAACACGTTCAGCAAATTCATCATAAGCGCTGATCGCATTGCCATCAAAATCCTGAGCACAGACAACATCAGCATTGCAAGCCTTTAAAACCTCAAGCAATACTTCATTAATTGCTTGTTCTTGTGAGATAAAACTTTCTTCGCCAGTTGCGGTTAAATCGGCTGTGCCGTCTAAGATCAAACCAGCCAAATGATCGCCATGAGCGGCGGCATAGGTTTGCGAAACAATGGTTCCATAGCTAACACCATACAGCCACATTTTGTCATCGCTGATCAATTTCCGAAACGATTCAATATCTTCTGCCACTTGATCAGTGCCGTAATACGCAAAGTCTGCTGACGCGATGCCCATTTCAGTAATACATTCATTTACAAACGCGCGTGTATCTTTGATCAATATTTGTTGTTCTTGTAATGTATCAAAACCTTCCAACCCCGCAGTATCATCCGCATTTAAATTGCCCACAAAATCTTTTTCATAGGCTTGCGGACAACTCAGTGGATTTGATAACCCTAAGCCGCGCTGGTCAAAATACACAATGTCATAATGCTCAAGGATGGACTTTGGTAAATAAGAAAAATCAGCCGAGCCAATCCCCTCCCCGCCCGGTCCGCCGGGTGTGGCTTGCATAAACATGCCATAGCGTTCTCCTACAGCAGGATGAACTGCAAACACTACTTCAATGGTGCGCGTACGATCAAACCCAAAATGATCCAAAGGCACTTTGATCTTCGCACAAATCAAGTCATCTTTTTCAGGGCAGGCTTGCCCGCCAAGTTTTTTTAACAATGGCTTAATGTCGCTCGTCTTTTGTAATAACAAAAAGACAGATACGCCTAGTAAAAGAATAAAGATCAATACCGCAAAAAACATTCTGCTTTTCATATTTCCTAACTTAAAACCCATGCCAAGCTTTGATCTGCTTAATACGAGCTTCACAATCTGGTTCGGGATATGGACTCTCATCATTCGCCTCTGGCGCAGAACTGGAACCTGCCAGCGCAAAAAAAACAGATCCAGCACCGTTAGCGACGTTGTGCGGGTCATAGCCGCCTTCCAAAACAAAGACAATTTTCCCATTACAGGTTTCTTCGGCAAGCTCAATCAATTTCTTTGATAAAGAGAAAAATCCTTTTGAAGATAAACCCAAGGACGTAATGGGGTCGTTCCAGTGTGCGTCAAAGCCCGCTGAAACCAGAATCAACTGCGGGTTAAAGTTGTGAACGAAAGGGGTAAACAATTCATCTGCGGCGCGCATAAAATTTATATTTCCCGCGCGGGCAGGCATCGGCAAATTCACAACTCTCTTTTTAGCATGAGGCGCATCTTCATACCAGCCCGTGCCGGGATAAATACCCCACTGATGCGTAGACAAAAAAGCCACGCGCTCTTCATGAAGAAATGCCGCCTGTGTGCCATTGCCGTGATGGGCATCATAATCAAGAATCAGCACACGCTCCAAGCCTTGCGCCAAAGCTTCACGTGCCGCAACAGCAATATTATTAAAGAGACAAAAGCCCATCGCCTTATCAGGCTCTGCGTGATGCCCCGGCGGACGCACAATTGCAAAAGCATTTTTTGCGTCACCATGAAGCACTGCATTGGTGCAGGTAATCACTCCGCCCGCGGCAAGCAAAGCATCATGATATGAAGTCTTGGTTACATAGGTTGGGGCAGGATCAATAATATCTGCGCCTTTTTTGCAAAGGGCTTCAATGGATTTAATTAACGCAGGTTCATGCACACGCGCAATTTGATCAAATGTTGCAGGCATTGCCTCAACTCGTTCGGCTTTAAATGATTTTAATGTAGGTTCCAAGACCTCAAGCCTGCCCGGGCGCTCGGGATGGTTGGGATATTGATGTTCACGCGCAGGCACAAAGGTGTAAATAGTTTTCATATCCAAATTATAGCCCCATTGAATTGAATTGGATTGGTAATCATCTTGTTCTTTTTTATCTCTGTTTATCTTGTTTATCTCTGGTTAAAATTATGTATTCTTTCCCTTAAAAATCTCCTCCCACTCTTGCACCTCACGCGAGGATAATTTTTTATCATCACCGCCAGCTTTGGGTGCAGAATTACGCGCTTTGCGCAACAATTTTACAAAATCTTCAGAAGAAATAAATTCAGCGTACACCACTCGAGCAGAACTTTGAACTTCCCGATCAGAAGAAACCACCGTCCAATTTTTGGCAGACTTATTCATTTTGTTCAAACGCGCACGTATGGCTGAATCAGCCGATTGACCCAGCCTGACAAAATGAGCTTTCACAACGCCTAAATTACGCATCCCTGCAGAGCCTACAGGTGCGCCGTCAAAATACACTTCCACTTCTCGCTGACGAGATAGACGCGAAAATTCCTGCAAGATAGCAACCAATTCCATTTCGTCGTCAGGGGAATCCAGCCGCAAACCAAGTTTTGGAATTAAGTTATGTCCGTCAATGAGATAAGGCATTATGTTCCTATTCTTAAATTGCCTTGGCTTCACGCAAAGCCGTAATTTGGTTACGATCATATCCCAAAATATTAGCTAAAATATTTTCAGTATGTTCCCCCAGCAAAGGCGGCGGCAAATTATATTCAACAGGAGAATCGCTTAACTTAAGCGGCGAACCAACCAAAGGCAATTTTCCAATCGTGGGATGCTGCATCTCAATTAACATCTCACGCTCTTGCACATGGGGCATGGAAAACACCTGTTGTAGATTATTAATTGCACTGCAAGGAAACTCATTTTCTATTTGCGCCAGCCATTCTTTTACAGTGTGTGTTTTGAAAATCGGCTTTAGTATCGCAATCAACTCTGCGCGGTGTTCAAGCCGCGCCGAGTTATTCGTAAAACGCACATCCGTTGCAAGTTCTAATTTACCAATGATTTTGCATAATGCCATAAATTGTCTATCATTCGCAACACCAATCACAAACCAGCCATCAGAAGCTTCAAAATTTTGGTAAGGCACAATATTGGCGTGCGCATTACCATAGCGTTTTGGCAGTTCACCAGAGATCAAATAACTGCTTGCAACATTTGCCAGCCAGCCCAATTGCGAATCAAACAATGAAATATCAATTGATTGCCCTTTGCCTGTGCGTTCCCGCGCTTGCAATGCCGCGAGAATCGCAATCACAGCATTTTGTCCTGCAAACAAATCAGCGACTGCCACGCCTGATTTCATCGGCTCGCCCTCAGGTTCGCCTGTCACGCTCATGATGCCGCCCATGGCTTGAATCGCAAAGTCGTAGCCAGGCTTGTCGCGTAAGGAACCCGTCTGCCCGAAGCCGCTGATCGAGCAATAGATGAGACGCGGATTGGAAGCAGAAACAGACTCAAAGTCGAGAGAGAAGCGCGCGAGCGTGCCGGGGCGAAAGTTTTCCACGATCACATCACTTTGTTTCGCCAATTCGATTAAGATAGCGCGTCCCTCGTTTGTCTTGAAATTCACCGTTATACTTTTTTTATTACGATTGACGGCTAAATAGTATGCGCTTTCACCGCCAGCAAATGGCGGACCCCATGCGCGCGTATCGTCGCCCTCAGGCGATTCCACTTTGATCACCTGCGCGCCCAAGTCGCCGAGAACCATCGTACAATAAGGACCAGCCAACACACGGCTAAGATCTAAAACACGAATTCCTTGTAATGACTGCATACACACTCCTATGAAACGTGACCTCTATTTTAGCAAACCCCTCATGAACGCAGCGGGATCATTAGGATTTACACCCGATTCACATAATGGAATCTCGCTCGACTCATTTGGCGCCTTCATCACAAATCCGATCTCCCTGCGCCCGCGCCTGCCCACTGCCCATCCGGCTTTAATCCAATTCCCCGGCGGGTTCCTCCTGCACACAGGTCTGCCAAACCCTGGTCTTTCTACTGTATTAAAAAAATATTCAGCCAAATGGTCGCGCACCGATCTGCCCATCATTGTTCATATTATGGCAGATAGACCAGAAGAAGCAAAGCACATGACAGAGATACTGGAAACGGTTGAAAATGTGATGGCGATAGAACTTGGCTTTGCCCCTCAACTCGCAGACGACATTATTTTAATGACGCTCGAAATGTGCTTGGGCGAAATACCCCTTATATTTTCATTACCTCACGAACAAGTATTAACACTGGGACCGCGTTTGATTCAAAATGGCGCACAAGCCCTCAGCTTAGCAATTCCGCGCGGCACACTAACAGCTGAAAATGGTGAGCTTGTTGCAGGCAGACTCTACGGGCAATCCCTTTTCCCGCGCGCATTAGACCTAGTTCACTCCGCCACTAAAATTGGACTTCCCATAATTGGTTGTGGAGGTATCTGGGACGAAAAAGACGCAACGGATATGCTCTTAGCCGGGGCAATGGCTGTTCAAGTAGATGCCAGCTTATGGCTGCCGCATGAAGCGTTAAAAAAATAAACCCGCCTTACGGCGGGTTTATTTTTAGTCATCTATTAGAGCTTGACGACATTGGCGGCTTGCAAGCCCTTGGGACCTTGCTCAATGGTAAATTCCACCTTCTCGCCTTCTTCAAGGTTTTTAAAACCTTCGCCTTGAATTGCGGAGAAGTGGACAAATACATCTGGACCACCTTCGCGTTCAACGAAGCCATATCCTTTGGTCTTATTGAACCATTTAACTGTACCGACGACTCGATCTGACATTTTGCCTCCTAGCAAAAAATAAAATGGTGGCGCAGTACGTCTTCCGTCGGGTGATTCAAAGAAAACCTTGATTCTGTATTACACGTTCCACAACGAAAAGCTACTTGCATCCTACAATTCCAACTTTATCATGGACTTTTCATTTTTGCAATTATTTGACCGGCTCCAAAACCATAACTGGAATGACCCTGTGAGATGCGCGTTTTTTGTACAATCCATAGCCTTGGTAGTAGAAAAGCCCCAATTGCCAATATTTTTCCCGCTCAGCGCCTTCGGTTTCTCGGGCAATATATTCAGTGGTTTGGTTGCGAAATTTAATCGAGCATTTAGCATGCTTCATAAGATTGTAATACCAGCCCGGGTTATGCTCCCGCCCAAAGCTGGAGGCAATCAGAGCAATTTTATCTTCATCAAATAAGGCAATCAATGGCATGGTACGAGGCAGTCCCGTTTTTGCCCCCAGTGTAGTTAGCTCCACAATAGACCATCCGAAGAACTCAGAGGCAGTATATTTACCGCCAGTCAACTTAAGTATGAAATTATCCAGCCGATGAGTGCGGGGTGCAAAAAAAGCCGTAACTGGCTTAATCATTACAAAACGATGTAGAAGTCTTTGGAGTAAATTAGGTCTTTTGATCATTTTTCCAACCACATTGTGAAAGGTCCATCATTATGAATTTCAACGTGCATTTGCGTGCCAAAACGCCCAGTCTGAGTGGGCACACCATACGTATTTAGTAATTCGACAAATCGTTCCACCAAAGGCTCGGCAACTTCAGGCAGAGCCGCATCTAAAAAAGAGGGGCGGCGTCCTTTGATGGTATTAGCATACAAAGTAAACTGCGAAACAGCGATCGCCTCGCCTTTGACATCCAGAATAGATAAATTTGTTTTGCCTTCAGCATCATCAAAGATACGCAGGTTGGCTGTTTTTTCTGCTAAAAACTGAACCTGCTCCTGCCCATCCCCGTGACCAATACCCACAAGAATCAACAGACCCTTTCCGATACTGGAAATGGTCTGTTCGTTAACACTTACGCTTGCTTTAGTGACTCGCTGAATGAGGATACGCATAAGAAAATAATGAGTAATACGTGATGCGTAATTCGCAGCTTACGTATCACGTATTACGTTTACGGCATCTTCATCGCTTCGCGTACTTCTGCCATTGTCTTCTCAGCAATCGTACGCGCTCTCTTTGCGCCATCAATCAGCACATCGTTGACATAATCCGTCTTAGATTCCAATTCGGCACGCTTCGCGCGGAAAGGCTCAAGGTTTTTATTAAGGTTACTTGCAAAGCGCAATTTACAATCCACACAACCAATGCCCGCCTTGCGGCATTCGGTATTAATCATATCAATTTCTTCTTGCGGCGAGAAAATCTTATGCATAGTGAATACATTACACACATCGGGGTTTCCGGGGTCGGTCTTCCTCTGGCGCGCAGGGTCTGTCACCATTTCGCGCACACGCTTCACTGTTTCTTCCGCCGTCACAGCAAGCTCGATATGATTATTCAAACTCTTGCCCATTTTATCTTTACCGTCGATGCCAACAACTTTCAGGATCTCGGTATGTTTCACTTGCGGTTCAACCAGGGCTTTGGTGTTGTAACGATAATTAAAGGAACGTACGATCTCGCGCGCAAATTCAATATGCGGGGCTTGATCAATGCCTACAGGCACAATATCAGATTTATATAAAACAATGTCGGCAGTCATCAAAACAGGATAGCCCACCAAGCCGTAATTAATGTTATCGGGCTGTTGGCGCACTTTCTCTTTAAAAGTCGGCAAGTCGGTCAATTTGCCAAATTGAGTCACCATCGAAAGATAAGTATGCAACTCCATCACTTCTTTGACATGCGACTGCACAAACAGAATCGAATCTTCGGGGCGAATACCAGCCGCAAGCCAATCCAATGCCATCTCAATGGTATTTTGTTTTAAATCCTGAGTAGTCTCTACCGTTGTCAAAGCATGAACATCTACAATGCAATACACGCATTCATAGTCATTCTGCAAAGCCACATAATTTTTGATCGCTCCCAGATAATTGCCAAGATGCTGTTTACCCGTTGGGCGCGCGCCCGAAAAAACTCGACCTTTTTTTGCCATTCTATTTCCTCTGGTGAGCAAAATAATATCTTGCTCTACTCTGCTATCTTTGTGATGATATTAACGATCTCGCCCGCTTCAGCATGACGCTTCGTCCCAAGTTTTGAATACACCAACTGCCCGTTCACACTAACCTCAAACCTGCCCCCGTCCGATGGAACAAGTGCCACCGATTCGATCACATGCTCAAATTGCTTCAGCAATTCATCCATCAAGCCCACGGCTCGATTGGTGTAATGTCAAACTGCGCAATAAACAATCTCAATTTTCAGCATAGGAGAGTTCTCTTTTCTATAAAAATAGGGATAAATGTTAGAAAATTATATCATGTCGCTTCGCAGGGTTGTCACAGCCCGTACTGCAAGCTATAATCCTATATTCAATACCAAGAAAGAGCTAGGAGATCATAATGCCCGTTTATACATACCGTTGCAGTAGCTGCGGTTCCCAATTTGAACAACATCAATCTTTTGATGATGCCCCATTGAAAACTTGCCCAAAATGCAAAAAAAAGGCGCTCAAGAAAGTCATTACCCCATCCAAGGTTATTTTTAAGGGTTCAGGATTTTACGCTACTGATCACAAATCTCCATCAGGAGAAACCTCTGCAAAAAAGAGTGAAAAAAAAGAGACAGAAAAAGAAGCAAAACCAGCATCCACTGAAAGTAAACCTACAGCCAGTGATAGCTCAGAATAATTTAATGAGGCGATATAATTTTGTGCCGCCTATAATTTTTTGAATTAAGGAGAAAACATCATGTCAATGGAAGATATCCTCAAAATGCTCGTAGATTCCCGTCAACAAGGCGCATCCTCACAGGATGCTGACCCTATGGGACAACTGGTTGGCAGCTTGCTGGGCGGGGGCTCAGGTGGTCAAGGTGCGGGGCTTGGTCAAATGATGGGCGCGTTAGAGTCTGTGATGGACGGCGGACAAGCGCAACAAGGAGGCTCAGAATCTGGGATGGGGCAGGTGATGGGCTTATTAGGATCTGTGATGGGCGGCGGCGGGCAAGGCGGCGGAGATCCTATTATGGCTTTGCTGACTCCATTTGTTGCACCGCTTGCTAAAAAAGCAAATATTGAACCTGCAATTGCAATGGCAGTTGTTTCGTTTGTTGTCCATAAATTATTGGCTCATCACCCTACCTCGGGTCGTGATTCCAACTCCTTTGACCTTGATGATTTGATGGGGCAAATGGCAAATGGCAAAATCAACAGTGACTTGTTGAAATCCAGCGGAATGATTAACGAACTCTCCAAGAAAACTGGTCTAGATGAAGCCACTGCAGCAAAAAGCCTTGACCTTGCCTTTATGATGGTCGGTAAAACCGCTGGTGGGTTATTGAAGAAGAGAGCGTCCAAACCTGCGGGCGCAGCAAAGGCATCTGTTTCCAAAAGCGTAAAAGGCGCCGCGAAACTTACAAAAAAGAAATAGAAAAATAATTTCCACAAACTAGTTAAAGCTCACCGTGAAAAGTGAGCTTTTTTTGTTGCTCTATATTTTCATTTCTCTCTTATACTTCCAATATGCTCGAAATATTCAATATCACTTTATTATCTTTGCAAGTATCAACCCTTGCCACGCTTATTAGTTTAATCATTGGCTTGCCTTTAGGTACATGGCTGGCATTGGGAAAATTTCGCGGGCGTTCTATTATTTTAAGCATCATCAACACAGGCATGGCTTTGCCTCCAGTGGTGGTAGGTCTATTAGTTGCCATATCACTTTGGCGTTCGGGCTGGCTTGGAGAATTAAAATTGATCTACACTCCCGCCGCAATCGTCATTGCCCAAACTGTGATTGCCGCGCCGGTCATCACCGGCTTGACTGCCGCGGCATTGGAATCATTAGACCCAAGGCTGAGTCAACAATTGTTAGGGCTAGGCGCTTCACGCCTGCAAATGGTTTGGTATATGTGGCGGGAGGCTCGTCTGCCGCTGTTAGCCGCTCTAATGGCAGGCTTTGGCGCGGTGATTTCTGAAGTAGGCGCTTCCATGATGGTGGGCGGAAATATCAAGGGGCAAACCCGAGTATTAACCACAGCCATTGTTTTAGAAACAAGCAAAGGGGAATTCGGCAATGCAATTGCCTTAAGTGCGTTATTGCTGACTCTCACTTATCTTATTAATCTTGCGCTGACGTCTATTCAGCAAAGAAATGCAAGGCGATGAAATAAATATCATAAAAAATAATCCGCAGATTTCACAGATTTGAATTTTCAAGAAAAAATCTGCACAGCTCTACGGATAAAGTCTAATCTTTCTTCTTTCATCTTTTACCAAGAAGAAGAAAGAAGAAGAAAGAATTAAATGAAGAAAATAATAGAAATTAATAAACTTAAAATTGAACGCAATGGGCGTGTTGTGCTTAATATAGATCAGCTTGAGATTAAACGCGGGGAAATATTGGCAGTGATTGGACCCAACGGCGCGGGCAAAAGTACATTTTTGCTTGCTTTGGCAAATTTACTAAAGCCCGCCAGCGGAGAAATACTGTATCAAGACAAGATACTTGCTCTATGGAACGATCTTGAATATCGCAGGAAAATTTCATTCGTGTTTCAATCCCCGCTGTTGTTGGATATGACCGTTGAAGAGAATGCCAGTTTGGGTTTACGTTTACGCGGCATAAAAAAGGCGCAAGCAAATAAACAGGCAGGAGAGTGGTTGAAAAAGCTTGGAGTAGAGTCGCTTTCAAAACGGCGAGCCAGCCAACTTTCAGGAGGAGAAGCGCAGAGAGTAGCTCTGGCGCGCGCGCTGGTATTAGATCCAGAATTATTATTGCTGGATGAACCATTCTCCGCATTAGATTCACCCACACGTACAGAGCTGATCAAAGATTTGGCAAAACTATTAAAAGAAAATCAATGCACAGTGGTCTTTGTGACGCATCATTTAAAAGATGCGGCAAAATTAAGCCATCGAATTTCTGTTTTTATCAATGGAGATTTAAAACAAGTTGGAAATACGCGGCAAATTAAAACCAAACCTGCCGATAAAAATGTTGCATCTTTTTTGAAAGAATTACTATAATTATTGAGGTTTGAATAAATAATTTCCGTTTTATTTCCAAGATAAATCAGAAGCGGTCAAACAAGAAAGAAGTCGATCTTGCGAATTGCGAATTTTAGCAATACCAGCAG
>VFJR01000076.1 GCA_009885945.1 Anaerolineaceae bacterium | reverse complement strand
GGCAAAAAGCAAAAAGAACACTATAGTGGCAAGAAAAAAGCACATATGGACAAAAATATTTTCGGTAGTGGGTCAAAGCATATGATTGTGAGTAATCGCCAAGTTGTATTCAACGATGAACCAGCGAGTCACAAGATGATGCATATACTCGACTTTGGAAAAGGATAATGTCTTGCGGACATATCGGGCCAGCTTCTGGCGAAGTGTGCAGTTCCAGCGTTCCATATGGCAGGTCTCGCCTGTTTCCTTGCCAACGCTTCGGTGAGTTTCTTTCGGGAAAACTTTCTCGTATGCATCCCAAAAATCACTGAAAGTATGACTTGCACGATATTGTTTTGGGATCTTCCGCCATAAACGCCTGCATGTTTCAGCGCTGCGATCGCCAATCACAAACGCCACAATTTGGCGGGTCCGCCGACAAATAGCTGTCCACAACCAATATTTGTCTGTTTTGATGAACACAAATGACCAAACCTCATCCAATTCCAGCACATCTTCGCTTTCCGCTGGTAACAAGCTTTCCTTGACCGTCGGTTGTTCGCTCACTTTTTTTTCAGCATTTTCTTCAAGGTGTTGCGAGAAATATGAAACCGACGTGCTATTCCACGCATACTGGGCCGTTCATGGTACATAGATAGAATCTGGTTTTTCTCTTCCTCGCTACGCTGGTTTTGCGGATACATAACTGCCGACTTATGACAATCTTTGCATAAAAACTGTTGACTGCCTGCGCTATTCTTGCCATTTTTGACAACATTTGTACTTTCGCACTCAGGACAATGAAAAACTACCACTTTACTTATCATCTGCTCTTTATAACATCATTTAGATAAACCCACTACCATTTATTGAAGCTTGTCAAAAATTCAGAAACAATCGCGAAGCAACCTATGCATGGCAGCATCAATTAAGCGCCCCCGTCATTTTATTTGTTGGTTTTCTTTCCAAAAGAAAAGGCGTCGAGTATCTTTTAGAAGCATTTGCTCATGTTCATCAGAAATTTCCAACAGCTACTTTGTTGCTGGCAGGCAACGGACCATTGAAAGATGAATTACAAAAGCGAAGTGTTGAACTATCCATTGATCATGCAGTTCACTTTGCAGGGTTTATTCAACCAATTGACCTGCCTCAACTGTACGCTGGCGCTGACTTGTTCGTGTTGCCTACGCTTGATGATACTTTTGGCGTGGTACTTGCTGAAGCTGCCGCGAGCGGTTTGCCGCTCATTAGCACGCCCTATGCCGGGGCTAGTGAACATTTTATTGAAGCTGGTGTAAATGGGTATATTGCTGACCCAACAGACCATGCGGCACTTGTTGAAGCTATGTGTAAAATATTAACTAATTCAAACCGTGTAGGATTGGGTAATAGTAGGCGAGCCAAGGTAATTTCAAATCCACTTTTTAAAAGTGCCGAAAATTTTGTAGAAGCAATTCAAATTTCTTTAAGGAATAAACAATAATGTCAAATACCTTTTCTATCGTACTTGAAACAGCAAATCTTGCCATCAACGATCTCGCTCAACTTAAATCTGCATTGGATACGTTGTACAACCAGACTTTATCCGTCTCGAATGCAAAAGAGGTTATCGTTGTAGATACAGGATTGGTACCTATACAGGAAATTCAAGATGTTTGTAGGCAGTATGCAAATATTCAGATTGTAAGGGCGCAAACTAATTTGGATTATTATTTGACAAAAGCAGAAGGCTTCAAGTATACAACAGCCGATATTGTCGCTTTTGTTGACTCAGATTGCACCATCAATTCAGAATGGCTGGAAAGCATCCTCCAGCCATTCGATAATCCGCAGATACAAATCGTCACCGGCGAAACCTGGCACCAGATCAGGACCCCATACGATCTTTCTGTTGGGTTGCTTTGGACACTTAGACCTTTCACATATGGAAAGCAAATCACAGAAGTAGCATCTTACTATGCTAACAATTTGGCTGTGCGGCGACAAGTGTTGTTGGAGATTCCTTTTGTGGGCTCAGGGGAAAATTATCGCACAGGACAATCTGAACATGCTCACCGTCTTCGGCAAAGAAACGTTCAAATATGGTCTCAGCCGCGCGCTAGAGCATATCATCAAGTGCCGAAATTGAAATATATTTTCAAAATCCTTTTTTCAAATGGCAGGGATACGTGGTTATTAAGCAAACAAGGCAAAAACACACTTGGAACGAAAGGATTATGGGGTATCAGAATATCCCACTTTCTTTCTAAATTTTTTAAGATTATGTTTAGTGATTGGAAGCATCCTTTTTATATGATACTGTCTGCGCCAATGTCCATTCTTTTATTTCTCTCCTACATTTATGGGTATCTATACGGACGCATAAAATCAAAAAACACACTGATATAGAATAAAAAAAGCGCTTTGGCGAAAACGCCAAAGCGCTTAATCTTTTAAACAGCCTAATTGCATTAATGATTTGCTATAAATTCTCGCGAAATCTTGATTGCATCCCCTACAGAAACATATTCATACTTTTTCAACTTCTCATCAGGATTCCCCGTAATCATCTTGGATACTTTCCTGCCTTGTTGAGACAAACACAATACAGGTTTGCCAAGATTCAACGCGTATGCAATTTCATAACCTACGCCATGCGATGGCACGCTCACTTCAGCGATTAACACATCACAGCCTCGGATCCATTGTATATCACGTGCATACACTTCATCTGCGCCGATGATCTGCTCCATGTGCATCACATTGCTTTCAGCCAAATGCGCAGTAGGCAGTTCGTGTCCATCTGCCAGCAAGGCAGAAACAAGCTGTTGATACACAGTTTCAAATTCACGTCCCCCAGTGATCGAACAGGCAAAATAAATATTCATTTGCGCGGCAAACGAGAAAGGATGGATTGATCTGTTTTCTTTTGCGCCGCGCTGTTAATGCCTTCACCGCTGCGCAGGCTTTCTAGTTGTGAGCTAAAGCCCATCCAATCATCGATCAAAAATACAAAATGAGGTGTGGTGTCTTTAAAAAAATAAGGGGAAAGGAACATACGCAGCATGGTCTGGCTGGTGGGGAATCCATTTAATTCTACAACGATCGTTGTTCGTTTTAACAAAGGTTCCATCATGTCCAGCGTACGGTTAGACATACCCTTTGTCGGAAACAAGCCAGCCATTTGTGCTGTGATTGCGCGGCGCACTCGTTTGTAAGAAATATTCAAACGTAAAAAAGGAGTTGCCAGCATCAGGTGGTCAGAATACAAACGCACATAAGCGGCTTTGCGAAAGATCAACATTATAAAACTAACTAATATTACAAAGGCCCCAAATAACACCAGCCCCCACCATTGTGATTCTATGTAAACGCCCCAGCGGCTTTGTATCCATGCCAACGCCAGCAAGCCTGCGCCTAACCAAAAAATGGAGGGCCACCAGCGATTGATCATGTGAGTGTAAACAACCAACGGATATTTTTTACTGACGAATTTTGCCATGATTTATTTTTCATCCTGCGTAACTGATATAGAACCCACGCCTCTTTCCTTACCCTCGGCTTGATCGCCATTTAATCGGCGGATTACCTCTCCCAGCGCCTGCTCCAAATGTTCGCCGCGCAAACTAAAGGTAATATCGCCGCGTGTTTTTTCAATGATACTGCGCGCTAGATCAGTTTGTCTTCTTAATCCATTTGTGATGGCATCAGGGTAATCCATGGTAACCAGCACAGAATAAATTTCGTCCATCACGCCCAGCAAGCGTTCTGCCTCTTGTGAATAGCCGTGACGGAGAATGTCTAATGTGCGGCGGCGCAGTTCACCGACCACCTCTGCCAGCCCGTTGAGAAAAGTTGATGGTTCAACGCGCAGGCTCTCGGGAGTCTGAAGCGCTTCATTTCGTATCAGCGCGCAGGTGATATTTGCTTCCACAAATTCTTTAAGCGCGTCTTGTGTGTATCCTGCATAAAAAAGATCAGGGTATTGCGCAAGGTCGGCGCGCAGTTTATCGGCGAGGGTGCGCGCTTGGGCTAGGTGTTCGTTCATTACATTTTCTTCGTCTCGGTGAACAGCCCGAATGGCAAGAGAACAGGCGCGGGTGAGTTGCCGCGCCTGTGCCAATGCCTGATCACGCGCAATGGTGCGCGCATCAAAACTTTTTCGTATTTCTTCGGTGATCTGTTCCAACTTTTGCATTACGGTTCTTTGGGCGCTTCCGGCGGCTGAAAGGGACGGAAGAGATTCTCTGCCAGTGTGCTATTGGCGGGGATGGAGATCTCGCCAAATGCCGCTTCATAGCGCGCCAGATTCTCGTGCAATGCGCGCATAAGAAGTTTGGCGCTGAGTGGAGTCATTACAATGCGCGCGCCCACTTTTGCACGGGCTTCGCCAGGCAGTAAATGTGCAAAATCCATGACGATATCGGATGGTGAATGTGCAATGCGCGCAAGATTGGCGTAAATAATTTCAAGGTTTGCCGGAACTTCCAGCATCAGTCCTTGAGCTTTAGGTGTAGGTGTGGGAGTAGTCATACGAATATCCTAATAGCGCAATGCTACGCTTAGAAAGGAATTTCGTCTTCTGGGGGCATTTCGGCATGTTCCATACCGCCGCCACCCGCAACGGGACCACTATCTCCTTCACCGCGTGAAGAAAGAAAGCGTACCGTAGATGCTGTTACTTCAAAGGATGAGCCGGCAGTGCCATCTTGTTTAGTCCAAATGCGCGGACCACCGGTGTTTTTATCCGGTGTTAGGCGGCCTTCTACTAAAACTTTTGAGCCTTTTTTAACATAAGTGTTGCAAACTTCTGCTGTTTTTCCCCAAGTTGAAACGCGGAACCAAATGGTTTCTTTCACTTGTTCCCCATTGCTTGCTGTGTATTGCCGATTGGTAGCCACAGAAAAAGAGGTGACCGCCTGACCCGAGGGGGTGTAACGCATCTCTGGGTCCTTACCTACATTGCCAACGATAATAATTGTGTGATACATGGTGTACTCCTTTAGGGTTAAGGGAACGCCGCAGTCGCGACGTTTTTGTTGAACATGTGTATTTTACACCATGTTATATTGTAAGAGATTGCAAGAGGATAACGTCTTTATAAAAATCATTCCTCGGAGGAAACCCATGTCTGAATCAGCACCTAAGAGATACCACCCTGTTCACGTAATATTACACTGGTTGATTGCCATCTTTGTGATTTTTATCGTATTGTCGGGGACTTTTGTGATGAGTCCTATGCAAAACTCGGCAGAAGTTCCCTTGTTGGGTCTCCACTCTCTTTTCGGAAAAGTGATTGGCTTGCTCATCATTGTGCGCTTAATCACCCGCTTTTTTTTCAAACGCCCAAAGCCTGCAGATGCTGGACATCCGTTGTTGAATTATTTAAGCTCAGCAGTGCATTTGCTTCTTTATATAGGTGTTTTTGCAATGATGTTCTCCGGCGGAGCATTAAGCATGGCGTACAACTTGGACGGTGTTTTAAAAGGGAGTGTTGCCATCCCCGAAGACTTGTTCATCTTTCAACCTAGATTTATCCATGGAATTTTGGGAAATAGTATGCTCGCTCTGATTCTTTTGCATTTTGGTGCGGCAATGTATCATCAATTTATTAAAAAAGACAACTTGTTATCCCGGATGTGGTTCGGAAAATAAAATAAGATAAAAAAAGGCGCTGTCGTAAAGACGGCGCCTTTTTTTATGATTGGCTTTTTAACGGGCGAAAGCCTTCGCCCAAAACTTCATGAGCAACGCCGATCACCATGAAAGCATCTGGGTCTGCTTCATGCACAATTTCTTTAAGCGCGGTTACCTCTGCGCGGGTAATCACACAATATACAACGGGACGATTCTCGCCTGTGTACGCGCCGGTGCCATCCAGCAGAGTAACGCCGCGACTTAATTCATCCATGATGCGGTCTGCGATTTGTTTTGGGTGAGCGGTAACGATCATTGCCGTGCGCACAGTTGCTCCGCCTTCGAGAATTGTTTCTGAGACGATGCCGCTCACATAGAGTGTGATCATTGCATATAACGCCTGCTTCCAGCCAAAGACAAAGCCCGCCGAAAGAATCACAGCCGTATCGACAATCAGATAACTTTGTGTCATTGGAATCGCGCGCCAGTTGTTCAAAATGCGTGCCAAAATATCTGACCCGCCGCTTGTGCCGCGGGCTCGATAGACAAGACCATATCCAACTCCGCTGACGATAGCTCCGTATAATGAATTAAGAAAAATATCCCCGCTTAATTCACTAATTAATCTAGTTGCCGCACCATTCACACCGAATAAAGGTAATTTCAACAAAAGATCAGTGACAATTGAATAGGTCACAATTGCGAAGGCTGTTCGAAAAGCAAACCGTTTTCCGCCGAGAAATCTCCAGCCAAGTACAAACAAAGGCAAGTTGCCAATCAAGACCATCAAGCCGATGGGCCAGCCTGTGTAGTGATTGATCAACTGTGAAATGCCGCTCACGCCTCCCGATGCAAGATTGGCAGGCACAAAGAAAATTTGCAAGCTTAATGCTTGAATAATAGAACTAATACCGATAATTGTGAAATCACGCAAGGTCGGCAGATATTTTTTCATTAATCCAAAATTCCCACGCCTGCCAATTTCTCAATGACTCCCACCACTGCAGAATTATCCAACTCGCCCATGCCATTGTCTATCATTTGCTGAAAGAACTTTGTATGTTCCTCTGCACTGGAAACGGGGGCATTATATTCCTTTGCGGTTTCTAAAATGATTTTCATGTCTTTTAATTGCATACGCGCCTTAAAACCAGGTGTACGGTTGCCGGCAAATAAGCGTGCAGGTTTCACGTCTAAACTCCAGCATTGCGCCGCACCGCCTTTGATCGCATCTACTACTTTTTGAGGGTCAACGCCTGCTTTCTTTGCAAAGACCAGTAACTCGCCCATTGCCACCATTTGCGCGGCAACCATAATTTGATTGGCGGCTTTGGCAACTTGTCCTGCACCTGCATCTCCAACATGCGTTACTGTCTTGCCCATTGCCATTAATACTGGCATCACTTTTTCCAAGGCAGATGAATCGCCACCGACCATGATCGTTAACGTGCCATTGCGCGCGCCAATATCACCGCCAGAAACAGGCGCATCCAAAGAAAAAATGCCTTTTGATTTTAATGTTTCTGCGATCATACGCGCAGAGGCAGGTTTAATAGTTGAGTTATCGATAACGATCAAACCCTTGCGCCCGCCTGTGATGATTCCATCTTCGCCGAGAATTACTTTCTCCACGTCAGGGGTATCTGGCAGGTTGGTGAAAATCACATCCACTTGCGCCGCAACCTCTTTTGGCGAGTTTGCGGCAATTGCACCCTCGGCAACCAATTCTTCTACTGCCGCGCGTGAACGATTATGTACAACTACTTCAAACCCAGCCTTCATAATATTACGAGCAATAGATTTGCCCATTAATCCCAAGCCAATATATCCAATTTTCATGATCAACTCCTGTCAGTTATTTTTATCTTTATATCTCGCCATATTCCAAAACCTATTACAGCACCCCATGAAAATAATATCAAAATCACCATTGCTTCAAAAGACATACGTGAACCGATTTGAAGATAACGCGAAACATACCATTGACTGAAAAATAATAGAAAGATTCCTTCCATTGCAAGAATCCGCATCAGCCACGCATTGCGCGTTTGGATCCACCACCCAAGCCCAAATCCAGCGAGAAGCGCTTGCCAAAGCATGAGAAAAGCCCGATAGCGTGGGTTATCCCATTGATCTCCTCCCCCTCGCAGGGCAGTGATCAGAATCCAGATCCACACCACAGATGTGATCCAGGTTAACAAGCGCCGCATCTTTTTCTCCTGTTGGCTGGATGCCGCTACGAGGGAAAATACCAACACTGGCAGTAGGGCATACCAACCGAGCGCCCTTAAAACAGAGATGATGCGCCATGTTAATGTAGTTGGTTCAACTAGTGTTGCCGGGAGTACCGGCTGAAAAATCCCATACACCATTACAAACGGCAAATGAAGCCAATTTGGCATTGCCCTAAAAACTTTTTGCACCCATCCCGAATCCCGTTCCAATTGATATACATCCCACTCGACAGCCTTATTCATCCATTCGGCAAGAATTCTCAGTGGTGATGATGTTTCGAATTGTCCGGAGCGATTTAATCCAGCAGAAAGAAGAAAAAGCCCTGCAATAAAAATCACTATCGTAAGAATGATTGCCCACCAAGAAATACGGCTGTGTTCATTGGAAAAATATAGCCATCCTGCCAAGATCAGCATTGTTACAAGCGCCATGACAGGCGAAACCAATAACATGCCGGCAATCCCGATCCCAGCCCATACAATAGATTGACGATTGTGTATCCCTAAAATCCAGTTTACGAATCCCCATAATACAAATGTGCTGAATAACATCAAATAAGGCTCACGCATAGAAGAGCCGCCCAGCAGAATACTTTCTGGATATAAAGCAAAAATCCAGCTTGAAGCAAAGGCTGTTTTTATATCCCATTGTAAGGAGATGGCTTTCCATAAAAAGGGTAAGCCCAAAGCGCCAGCCAAAGAAGCCAGCAATACCAGTAATAATGGGCGATGCGCATCTGGTGAAAGATAGCGATATGTAAATGCACTAAAGGCTAATAAGCCGCCGTATTGATCGTATGCAAATTTTTTATTAAAAGCATCGATAATAGGATGTTCCGATTGAGACAACTCCCACGCTTGCGTATCACGTCGATGCGCGTCTGTGAAGATAAAGCCCGCTTTATCGTCTTCGTCTTCAAAACCGTTTATCGGCAATGCCAAATAAGTTGCCACGCCTCCTGCAAAACGTAAGGCGAAGGCAAGGACGACCATCCATACTAATGTTTTTTGGTTGTTGGCAGAAAGATTATCTTTTGCCCAATTGATCGAAAGAGTTAAAAGGAAGAAGCAAAGGAGAAAGATGAAAGATAAGCTGAGCCAGCCGCTGAACCAATTCCCAGGCTGTAAGGAGGATAAAACTCCACCAAAACTAAGCGAGAACGGTAAAGCCCAAAAAAGATCGCGTGAATTGAAATTCTTCATATCCCCACTTTTACCATGAAGTTATAAAGTTTTAAAACCATTTATCACCCTGCCCTGTCTTTTGCTCCATGTAAATAGCTCAACATCATCCCTTGCTCGATCTCCCAGTTGACGCCTCCGTGATTCGCTGTCAAGCAATGCCTCAATTTCCAATTTCCACTTTCTAACATCTCCCGGCTCACAAAATACCGCATTCCCATCATTTAAAACTTCGCGAAGTACGCTCAAGTCTGCGCACACAATAGCGCGTGCCGCCGCCATGTATTCAAACATCTTCATAGGATTGATCACTTCAGCAATATCCTGCCCGCTGCTGGCAGAGATAGAGTTGCTGTATGGCATTAACAAAATATCTGATGATGCTTGATAGAGCGGGATACTTTCATGTTTTACAAAACCTGTCATAGTTACATTTTTCATTTTCGATTCGCTTAATTTTTTACGCCAAAATTCAACCAACTCAGGGGTGCCGCCTACCCATAAAAAATTTGTTTGAGGCATTTGCTTCGCAAGTTCAAATATTAGATCCGCGCCGCGCCCGGGGTAAATGTGACCTGTGAATCCAACTGTCAAACCATTCGGCAGATTTAATTGGCGGCGCGCTTCATCTGCAGTTGGTAAATTTTCATATTTTTCTAACTCGACTCCATTGGGTGCGATGATTAACGCTTCTTCTTTAAACTTGAGTTTGGTCGAGCGTTCTAAAACATTTTTCAACGCCGAGGTAGTTACGGTCATCACCTTTTGTCCCTTTGCTTTCCAAAACTGACGCAGCCACCATGCGCCCATTCTGCCGGCAACATTTGCATGCATTTCTAATACAACGGGGTATCCCAGCCATAATCCCAGCACAGCGGATTGAGGCAGCCAGGTGTAGATCAAGTCTGCGTCAAAATTTTTGGCGGCACGCTGGGCATGCAGAATAAAGTCGAAGCGTTTGAGTAGTTTGATGGACGGAAGCAATGTTAGGCTGGGCAGGAGGCGCAGTCCGTAATGTGTAAGCAGTGATTCGCGAGTCACAGGTTCAGTCTCAGCAGGTGCAAAGAGCTGTAGATCATGCCCCAACTGCATTAACGCCTGTGTTACTTTCATGGCTTGAATGGAATTTGCGGTAAGCGATGGGATACGCGAATTTGTAATGACAGCTATTTTCATGGTAGCTGTATTTTGCCTGAACTTGATGGGATGTGCAAGTGTATCTTTCTCTAAAGGACGGGGTTTAATATTATTGACGAAGCATCAAATCTCGATTAAGGTTAATGGGTAGTTGTTACTCGCAGGTATATTTTTATGAGTTTTTCGAATTACATAATCGCATAGTTGAGCGGGCTCCCCGTCCGGGATGCCCGCTTATATTTTCTCAAACTCTTTATTAGGAGAATAACATGGCAGGACAGATCAATGCGTTTGAAATGGCACAAAAGCAATTTGATAGCGTTGCAAAGCAATTGCACCTAGACCCCGGCGTGGCTGAAGTTTTGCGCTGGCCCATGCGCGAATTTTCATTTCGTATTCCGGTGCGTATGGACGATGGCTCGCTGAGGGTTTTTCAAGGTTTTCGTGTACAGCATAATGATGCGCGTGGTCCCAATAAAGGCGGTATTCGTTTTGCTGCCAATGAGACTATGGATACAGTGCGCGCGCTTGCTACTTGGATGACTTGGAAATGCGCCGTAGCAGATATCCCTTTGGGCGGCGGTAAAGGCGGAATTATTGTAGACCCATCTACACTGACTTTGAATGAAAAAGAAGAAATGTGCCGCGGCTGGGTACGTGCCATGTGGAAGAACATTGGTCCGCGCAATGATGTGCCTGCGCCGGATATTGGCACCACACCTCAAATGATGGGCTGGATGATGGATGAATATTCTCGTCTGGTGGGTCAATATACCCCAGGTGTATTTACTGGAAAACCAATTGGCGGCGGCGGTTCTCTTGGCCGTACCGAAGCTACAGGGTACGGCGTCATCTACACTGTGCGAGAAGCTATGAACCATCTCAAAATTGATCCCAAGAATTCTGTTGCGGCTATTCAAGGCTTTGGGAATGTTTCACAATATGCTTCTATCGGTTTTGTGGAATTACTTGGCGGCACAGTTGCTTGTGTTTCCTGTTACGACCGCCATGATAAGAAAGCCTATACCTATAGTAAAAAAGGCGGCATTGACCCGCGCTTCCTGCTCACTATTGTTGATGAGTATGGCACCATCAATAAGCAAAAGGCTCAGGATGCAGGCTATATTGTAGAAGATGGTGACGCGTGGATTTCCAAGGAAGCTAATGTATTGATCCCTGCCGCAATGGAAGGTCAGGTTAATTCTGATACAGTTGCCAAGATGTCAAAGGGCATCAAGATCGTTGCGGAAGGCGCGAATGGTCCTTGTACCCCTGAAGCCGACGAATATTTTAAGAAACAGAATATATTCAACATTCCCGATTTTCTATGTAATGCTGGCGGCGTGACCACCTCTTATTTTGAACAAGTCCAAAACGATATGAACTACTATTGGACCCGAGATGCGGTGCTCGAACGCCTTGATACAAAAATGACACACGCCTTTAATGCCGTGCTTGATCGTAGTAAAGGTGAAAAAGTATACATGCGCGATGCCGCTTATATGGTTGCGATTGACCGCGTGGTGAATGCCATGGCAATGCGCGGCTGGTTATCCGGCAACGCGTAATATTAGAATATAGAACATACAGAAGAGGGCTTGTCTGACGACAAGCCCTCTTCTGATTCACGCCTCATTCTTAATCTTGAACCTGTTCCTGTTTTCTGCAACAGTAACTTCACTCACACATTTGATACAATCATTAGACATTCACCTAAATACTAAAGGCTAAAAGAGGACTACATGACCAAGCAAACCTTCAAATGGGAAGATCCCTTTCTGCTCAACGACCAAATAACAGACGAAGAGCGCATGATCCGCGACACTGCGCGAAAATATTGTCAAGATAAATTAATGCCGCGCATCCTCGAAGCGAATCGAAACGAAACCTTTGATCGCTCCATTATGAGCGAAATGGGTGCTTTGGGTTTGCTCGGCTCAACGCTGCCCGAAGAATATGGCTGTGCAGGTTTGAATTATGTAACCTATGGCTTGATCGCCCGCGAAGTAGAACGTGTGGATAGTGGTTATCGTTCTGCAATGAGCGTGCAAAGTTCATTGGTCATGCATCCCATATATGCGTATGGTTCAGAAGAGCAGCGTAAAAAATATTTACCGAATTTAGCAAGTGGAAAGTGGGTTGGTTGTTTTGGTTTAACAGAAC
This sequence comes from Anaerolineaceae bacterium, assembly GCA_009885945.1. Lineage (GTDB taxonomy): Bacteria > Chloroflexota > Anaerolineae > Anaerolineales > Villigracilaceae > VFJR01. Next base: position 32,431 of record VFJR01000076.1, on the reverse strand, counting down.
CCAATCATGGCAGTGATCCCGGCAGTATGGAAACACGCGCTAAAAAAGTAGATGGCGGCTGGATTTTGCAAGGTAATAAAATGTGGATCACCAATTCCCCAATTGCGGATATTTTTATTGTATGGGCAAAGGCAAGCACAGACGGCGAAATTCACGGCTATATTCTTGAAAAAGAAATGAAAGGGTTAAGCGCGCCCAAGATTAACGGCAAATTCAGTTTGCGCGCCAGTGTCACAGGTGAGATCGTGATGAACGAAGTCTTTGTTCCCGATGAAAATTTACTCCCAAATGTCAGTGGGCTGAAAGGTCCCTTTGGTTGTCTCAACAAAGCGCGTTATGGAATTGCGTGGGGCGCGTTAGGCGCCGCAGAATTTTGCTGGCATGCCGCAAGACAATATACTTTGGATCGCCCCCAATTTGGCAGACCGCTTGCCGCGAATCAATTGATTCAGCTTAAGCTGGCAAACATGATGACTGAAATTACATTGGGATTGCAAGGCGCATTACGTGTTGGTCGATTAATGGATGAAGATAAATCCACACCTGAAATGATCTCGCTCATCAAACGCAATTCTTGCGGCAAATCGCTGGAGATTGCGCGTACCTCACGCGATATGCACGGCGGCAACGGCGTCTCGGATGAATTTCATGTGATTCGACATATGATGAATCTCGAAGCTGTGAACACTTATGAAGGCACACACGATATTCATGCACTAATTTTAGGCAGAGCGCAAACAGGATTGCAGGCGTTTTCGTAGTTTTCATTGACATTCGCATATCCCTCAGGTAGAATGTCGGTCACCTTTAACATGGGCCTGTAGCGCAGTTGGGAGCGCGCCTCAATCGCACTGAGGAGGTCAGGGGTTCGAATCCCCTCAGGTCCACCTGTTCAGTTTATAATATGCTGAACAATGCACACTAAAAACTGATTGTTTCACAAAGGGGCCCATAGCGCAGTTGGGAGCGCGTCTCAATGGCATTGAGAAGGTCGAGGGTTCGAATCCCTCTGGGTCCACTAAATATATAAAATGTTATAACAGAAGTAGTAGGTCATCTCGTCAGCGAGAAGGGAAGGCAAGGTGGAAGCCCTTCAACGGTATCTAACGAGAATGCCAAAATAATACCAAGACTGAACTCGTCTGTTTCTCGCAAGAGGACTTCACTGATGAAATTAAGTAGTCGGTGACGGGAGCGCCCGTTATAGCAACAAGAGAGACGTTTGCAGGTTTGAACGTTGAAACGTTTGAACGCTTCAACTGCCAACGTAATTCGGGTGGTACCGCGGAGGAAATCCTTCGTCCCTGATGTGGATGATGGATTTTTTTATTTAATAACTCATAAAGGAGGCTTGTATGAAAAGTGTAAAAATGTTTTGGAAACAGGGACCTTTGCTTACGAGTCTCTTGTTTTGCGAAGTATATGAATAATGGTGAACCTCACCTAAACTTTAAAACCTGAAACCTAATATCTAATACCTGAAATATATAAAGAGGAAAAATGGCTACAGCAAAAAAGAAGACCAAAAAGAAAATAACTGCAAAAGCAAAACCAATTGTTAAAAAGAAAAAGGTTGTTGCTGCAAAAAATAAAAAAGCAGTGAAGTCAAAGCCTGCTAAACCAAAGAAGATAGTGGCGAACAAAAATTCTGCCAAGGCTATTGTTGCGCCTGTAAAACGGAAGAAAATTGCCAAACCACAATACGATAAAGTAATCGCATCTGTAAAGCCTGAGCCAATGCGCGCTAAATCGAGCAAGCTAGAGACTCGTGTACAGCCCCAGAAAAAAAATTCAAAGCCTGTGATGGCAATTGAGCGGGTTAAACAGATGGCTTTAACAGTACCTCCTATACCAGCTAAGGCAATTGTTCCAGCTGAGAAAAAGCAAAAAGACATTGTTCCAATAGACTCAATGAATAAACCAATTGTGTCTGTGAAAAAGGAAGAATCTCCTGTTGAAAAAGACACTTCGTTTAATCCTCAGGGTTTTGAAGCAAAATGGCAAAAAAAATGGGAAGCAGATAAGTTATATCGTTCTGTGATCGATCATAGCAAACCGAAACATTATGCGCTGACCATGCTGCCTTACCCTAGCGGTGACTTACATATTGGTCACTGGTTTTCAATGACCCCGCCAGACGCGCGTGCGCGCTTTAAGCGTATGCAAGGCTATAACGTAATGTTCCCGATGGGTTTCGACGCATTCGGTCTGCCGGCAGAAGGCGCGGCGATAAAAAATAATATTCACCCGCGTATTTGGACATTTGCAAACATTGAACGCATGCGCAAACAAATGCGTTCGATGGGCACCATGTTCGATTGGGAGCGCGAAGCGGCTTCAGCAGATCCCTCTTATTACAAATGGACGCAATGGTTTTTCATCCAATTGTTTAAGAATGGTTTGGCATACCGTAAAATGGCGACTGTAGATTGGTGTCCAAAAGATAATACTACGCTGGCACGTGAGCAAGTAAAACAAAAAGGCGATGAACAAGTTTGTGATCGTTGCGGTACCCCTGTCATCAAGAAAAACTTGGAGCAATGGTTTTTTAAAGCCACAAAATATGCAGATGAATTACTGCGCTTCGACGGTATTGACTGGCCCCAAACTGTAAAGACCATGCAAACCAATTGGATCGAAAGAAGCGAAGGCGCAGAGGTCCATTTTACAGTTGATGGTGATCACCCGCAGATAACTGTATTCACTACCCGTCCCGATACTTTATGGGGCGCGACCTTTATGGTCTTATCGCCCGAACACCCGTTGGTGAACGCGATTACAACACCCGAGCAAAAAAATTCAGTTGAAGAATACAAAGCCCAAGCCGCCAAGCAAAACGAAATTCAGCGCAGTAACGTGGATAAAGAAAAGACGGGTGTATTTACTGGCGGTTATGCTATTAATCCAGTTAATCAAAAGCGCATTCCCATATGGATCGCAGATTACGTAATGATGTCTTATGGCACAGGTGCGATCATGGCTGTACCCGCGCATGATGAACGTGACTTTGCGTTTGCAAGAAAATTCGGTTTAAAAATCACACCTGTGATTCAACCTGCAAATATGGAACCATTGAATGGCGAAACCATGACTGGGGCGTATGGCGGCGCCGGTCTAATGATCAATTCTGTTCTGTTTAATGGAACAGTGGTCAATACCGAGAAGGGGCGTAAAAACCCAGGTATTAGTAAGGTGATCGATTGGTTGACCGAAAAAAATATTGGCAAGGAAACAGTTAACTATAAATACCGCGATTGGTTGATTTCACGTCAGCGTTTTTGGGGCGCGCCTATCCCGATGATCTATTGCGAAGAACACAAGTGGAATCCCGTGCCTGATGATCAACTGCCAATGGTCTTACCAGAAGATGATGTTGAATGGAAACCAACTGGTGAATCTCCGCTGAAACTGCACCCAACATGGAAAGATGCCGCCTGCCCCGTCTGCGGCGGAGCTGCTACTCGTGAAACAGACACCATGGATACTTTCATGTGTTCGTCTTGGTATCACTTGCGTTATCTGTCTCCTCAAAATAATTCTGCGCCTTTCGATGAAACAGAATATAACTATTGGATGCCCGTAGATACCTATACTGGCGGCATTGAACATGCAACCATGCATTTGCTGTACACGCGCTTCTTCCATAAGGCTTTACGCGACATCGGTATCGTGAAGGGCAACGAACCTATGATGCAATTGCGCAATCAGGGCATGGTGCTGGCTGAAGATCACAGCAAAATGTCGAAGAGCAAAGGCAATGTTGTTGCGCCCGACGTCTTGGTGCAAAAATACGGCGCAGATACTGTCCGCGCATACATTATGTTCTTTGCACGCTGGGAATTGGGCGGACCCTGGGATTCAAAAGGTATAGAAGGCACTGCCCGTTGGATTCGCCGCACATGGACATTGTTCACCGATTCATCGCCAGCGGGTGAGCCTGCTTCTGCTTACGATGGGCGTGACTTACGCCGACACCTACATCAAACCCTCAAACGCATCACCAATGACTTTGAGAATTTCCAATTCAACACGGTTGTCTCTTCTTTGATGGAATTGATGAATGAATTATATAAAGCCCGTGAAGCAGGTGCTGTTGGTTCAACTGCATGGAAAGAAGCCCTGGAAATTTATTTACATATGCTGGCTCCTGTGGCTCCGTACATGGCAGAAGAATTATGGATGCGTTTGGGCAAGCCCTATTCCATTCATCAGCAATCATGGCCCCAAGTGGATGAAGCCGCCACAAAAGAAGACACCATCGAAATTCCTGTGCAAATCAACGGCAAAGTACGCGACAAAGTCGTTGTCGCCGCAGATGCCAGTGAAGACGAAATTCGCGCCGCCGCTTTGGCATCTGAAATCATCCAGAAATATTTGGAAGGCAAAGAGCCAAAGAAAGTGATTGTGGCAAAGGGCAGGTTGGTGAGTTTGGTGGTATAGGGATAGAAAATATAAAGTAGAAAAGTCCTTGGAGGGGTAATAACCTTCAAGGGCTTTTTTGATGGGTTGGTTAAAAGTTGAGGCGAGAGAAATGATCGGAAGCGTGCGCCAACTTACGGGTAGTTTGAAGCGCCTGTCCGTTAAAATCACCGCCCTATGTTTTAGATCAATCTAAATTTGTTATCGCGGTTCAACGACGAACTTGATGGCAGTGCGTACCTTATCCTCAATTTCCACATCCACAAATTCTGGGATGCAAGCAATGATAATATTATCACCCTTGAGGTAGGTTGCCGCTAGTGCCAGCGCTTTGACTGCCTGATTTACAGCACCAGCGCCAATGGCTTGCACATCTGCCCGTTTATGTTCGCGAATGACACCCGCGATTGCCCCGGCTACTGCAGAGGTGCGGGAGGTGGCTGAGACTTTAATCGTATCCATAGTGGTCTCCCAATGAATAAGAAGGGGCTAACGTTATTAAGATTGTACAAGATTTGAATAAGAGTTTCAAGCTTAATTTTTGGAAGATATAATCTTTGATATTGCAGGAGAAAAATGACAAGTAGAGATTTGGAAAAAGCGGCATTGCGCGGAGAGCCATCGTATGTATGGCGAGATGGTCAACAACGAAGATTAAATATGATCTTGCGCGCGGCAGGCGACCGTGCCGCCAAAACTATTTTGGAAAACGGATGTGGAGTTGGGATGTACATTGAGCATCTTACGTCCTTTGGCGGAAAGATTTACGGCTTGGAATATGATTTTGATAGAGCGCGTACAGCAGGATTAGCGTCGCCTCATATTTTCAATGCCGCTGGAGAATTTATTCCGCTTCCCGCCTCGACCTGCAACTTGATTCTGAGTCATGAGGTGATCGAACACGTACAAGACGACCGTACTGCGGTTGCGGAAATGATACGCGTTCTAAAAGTAGGCGGGCGGGCGATTATTTTTTGTCCTAATCGCGGCTACCCTTTTGAAACACACGGCATTTATTGGAAGGGGAAATATTATTTTGGCAATAAATTATTTATAAATTATTTACCGCGTTTATTAAGAAATAAATTAGCCCCGCATGTGAGGGTGTATTCCAAAAAAGATATGCAAAAACTATTTATCGATTTGCCAGTAAGAATTGTTACACAAACTGTTATTTTTGGCGCTTACGATAATCTGATTGTGCGCTTTGGCATATTTGGTAGATTGTTGCGCAATATGTTGCAGTGGCTTGAGACAACTCCTTTGAATGTATTGGGCTTATCGCATTTTTGGGTAGTAGAAAAGATTGATCCAACCGTTAACCTTGATCGCAAGCCGAGAAATAAAGAATATTGGAAAGAATAGGGTGCTTAACCGTGTTATGGTAAAATCTCGTCCGCACTGGAGGGATGGCCGAGCGGCTGAAGGCGCATGTCTTGAAAACATGTTTGGGTCACACCAACGTGGGTTCGAATCCCACTCCCTCCGCTCAGCCGTTTACAGTTGACGATTTTGAATTTACAATTAGAATCAGAATTGTTCAAGCGGAACGGCGATAGACAATTGAATTGGGGAGGTGCCAGAGTGGCTGAATGGGCTCGCCTGCTAAGTGAGTGCCGGGGTAACTCGGTCGGGGGTTCGAATCCCCCCTTCCCCGCCACCGGAAAACGCGTCTGCAAAGGCGCGTTTTTTGTTTTCGGTCGTGCGCCTCCACAGGGGAGATATTATTCGAATCCCCCTTCCCCGCCACAGGAAAACGCGTCTGCAAAGGCGCGTTTTTTGTTTTATTTTTTCGTGCAATTCGCCCTTTTGCGTAATTCGTGTTAAATGTTTTAATTTTGCAATAGCCATCCGAGCAGAATCCAAGCCTTGACATTGTTACAATTCCGCAGATAATTATATTAATTAAATAAAGGCAATGACAGAGGAAAGTAAACTGCTGGAATCCGATAGAGATGTGCATCGCAAACGCTGAAAGTTGCACTCGGCTGAAGCAAGTTGAAGTTCCCTCTAGAGCCTCTCAAGTGAACATGTTATACGTTGAACATAGTAGTTTGAGACGCATTCCCCGCGTTATGAGGGTTGTTTGATACTCGATATTCAAAATCAAAAGTCAGACATAAAGAGGCTGCTTATGCAGCAATCTGGGTGGTACCACGAGAATCTTCCTCTCGTCCCATAAGTGGACGGGAGGTTTTTGTTTGTATTTATGTCATTGCGAGGGCGGTGTTCTTCTGCCCAACAAGGTACTCTTTAGAGTAAGCAATCTCCTACACTGTTGAGGATTGCTTCGTCGTCAAGAGCAAGAGCTCTCCTCGCAATGACATAGAAATATCGGAGGCTATATGCAAGATAAATTAAATGAAATTGAACAAGCCGCATTGGAGTCATTACAATCCATCACGGAGCAGGCGGCGTTGGATGCGTGGCGTATCTCTACGCTGGGACGCAGTTCTGCGCTGATGATGGTTTTCGCTGAGTTTGGGAAACTGTCGAAGGAAGAGCGACCAGTGATCGGCGCGGCGGCGAACCGTGTCAAGGCGGCGTTAGAAGCCGCTTTGCAAATAAAGGCTGAGGCGTTGAAAACTGTTGTGTTGGCTAAATCATTATCCGAAGAAAAATTGGATATTACTTTACCCGGGCGCACCAAACATATTGGGCGCTTGCACCCATCCACGCAGCAGTTGCGGCGCGTCTTAGCAATTTTAGCGGAGATGGGATTTCAGGTTTATACGTCGCGCGAAGTTGAAACAGACGATATTAATTTTCAGATGTTAAATTTCCCATTACATCACCCTGCGCGCGATATGCAAGATACTTTTTTTGTGGAAGCAGAGAATCGCGGCGATAATCCCATTTTGATGCGTACGCATACTTCGCCAGGACAAATACATGCGATGAGAGAATTTGCCGCAACCAACCCGCAAAACCCGCCTCCGATTCGAATCGCATTACCGGGTATGTGCTTTCGCTATGAGCAAATTACGGCGCGTTCTGAGATTCAATTTAATCAAGTGGAAGGTCTCGCCGTTGGCAAGAATATTACATTTGCCGATCTGAAGGGCACAATTGCAGATTTTGTGCGGCGCATGTTTGGCGAGGGTGCAAGGCTTCGCTTCCGCGCTTCCTATTTTCCTTTTACTGAGCCGTCTGCCGAAGTGGATGTGGAATGTTTTGTGTGCGGCGGTAAGGGTTGTCAGGTTTGTAAAAACTCTGGCTGGTTAGAAATTCTCGGATGCGGCATGGTACACCCAAATGTTTTGCAAAACGGCGGATATGATCCCAATGTCTATTCAGGCTTTGCCTGGGGCATGGGACCTGAGCGTCAGTTAATGCTGAGAAATAAAGTTAACGACATCCGTTATTTTTGGGGAAATGACGTGAGGTTTTTGGAACAATTCTAAAATGATTAACTACTAAGGATCACAAAGGTATACAAAGGAAAAAATTAAAACCTTTGTGACCCTTCGTGACACTTCGTGGTGAAAAAGGTGAAATTATGAAAATACCCATCTCTTGGTTAAAAGATTTTATCGATCTCGACGGCTTATCCATTGAAGATATTGCCCGTAAACTCACTCTCGCTGGCATGGAAGTGGACGAGATTTTATATGCTGGTCTTGCTATGCCGATCTATAAAGACGGCGAGAAACATGAATTCAAGACAAACGGCATTGCTTGGGACAGAGAAAAAATTGTGGTGGCAGAAATCCGCGAAGTGAAGGCGCACCCCAATGCCGATAGATTAACTTTGCTTGATCTGTTCGATGGTCAGCAAGATCAAGTGGTGCTGACGGGCGCTCCTAATATTTTTGATCTAAAAGGCACAGGTAAACTTGCCAAACCGATCAAAGTTGCATATGCCAAAGAAGGTTCGGTTTTGTATGATGGTCACGCCGATGGCTTGCAATTGATGACTCTTAAACGTGCCAAAATTCGCGGCGTAGATTCATACTCAATGGTTTGTTCTGAAAAAGAACTGGGGATTAGCACAGAAAGTGATGGCATTATCATCCTTGATGATGCCGCGCCAGTAGGCATGCCTCTCGCTGATTACATTGGCGACGCAGTTTTGGATATTTCTATTTTGCCAAACATGGCACGCAATGCAAGTGTGGTCGGTATTGCGCGTGAACTTTCTGCGCTGACTGGGCGCGAACTTCAGAAACCGACCATCAAATTTAAAACATCAGGCGATTCGGTCGAAGATCTAGTCTCAATACAAATTACCAATGCGGAGTTAAATCCGCGTTTTGTGGCGGGCTTGATCCGCAATGTGGAAATTAAGCCAAGCGCATATCACATTCAACGCAGGCTCAAGCACGCGGGTCAGCGTCCGATCAACAACATTGTGGATGCCACCAACTACGCCATGATCGAATTGGGTCAGCCTCTACATGCATTTGACTATGACGTGTTGAAAGAACGCGCTGGAAAAAAGAAAATAAAGATTAGCACCCGTGTCGCAAGTGATGGCGAAAAACTTACCACATTAGATGGCGCTGAACGCACGCTCACACCAATGAACGTGCTTGTCTGTGATGAAAAAGGCTCGCTCTCTATTGCAGGTGTAATGGGCGGCACTGAATCTGAAGTAACGGAAAAAACCAAAAACGTTTTACTCGAAGGTGCGGCATGGAACTTCATTAACATTCGGCGCACTGCAAAACAACATAACTTGCCGTCCGAAGCATCCTTCCGTTTTTCACGCGGCGTACATCCAGCCGTTGCAGAAACAGGCGTCAAACGCGGGCTCCAATATATGGCTGAATGGGCAAATGGAAATATTGCGCCCGGGCTTGTGGATGAATATCCACTTAAGCCTAAAGACCCAACTATTATAGTCACACCGCAAGATGTAAAACGTTTGCTTGGCATTGAGCTCACTGCTAAAAAAATTGCAGAGTTACTCACGCGCTTAGAATTCAAATGTGTAGTAGATAAAAATACTGTCAAAGCAAAAACCCCGCCCCATCGTATGGATATTGCTGAAGGTGTTGTCGGGCTTGCAGATGTGCTTGAAGAAGTTGCGCGCAGTTATGGCTACGATAATATTCCCGTCACTACAATGGCAGATGCGCTTCCGCCGCAGGTTGGCAATCCCATTCACGAATGGGAAGAACATCTGCGTGATTTACTGGTTGCTTTAGGTGTACAGGAAGTTGTTACCTATCGCATGACTTCTGTTGAAAAAGAATCGCGCATCACGCAATACACCGAATATGTGCGCATTGCGAATCCGATTGCACCAGAAAAAAATGTTTTGCGCCGCAGTCTCACCGCGTCTGTGTTGAGTGTGCTCGAAAAAAATATTCGTCTCGGCGAGTCGCTGGCATTATTTGAAATCGGCCCCATTTTTGAACCTGTTAAAAATAATTTACCAAACGAACCTCGCAAACTCGCTATTACCATGAGCGGGCTTCGTGATGCTACCGCGTGGGATGTAAAAGAATCAGCCACATTAGACTTCTTTGATATGAAGGGACGCATCGAACTCCTGTTGAGCGGACTCAGACTCACGGGTGTTACCTACACTTCAACAGAATCAACACCTCACCTACACCCAGGCAAATCCGCAGAAATCACAGTCAATGGACAGGTCTTGGGCGTCTTCGGTGAATTGCATCCATCAGCCAAAGAAAAATATGAGTTGGGGGCTTCTCCAGTCTTAGTTGCTGAATTTGACCTTGCGCTGCTCCGTAAATCTGCACCCACGTATGGCATTATCCCCGTCCCAGAGTTTCCGCCAGTGTATGAAGATATCGCCATCATCGTGGATGAATCAGTGTTGGCAACTGCTGTTGAAAGCCTGATCAAGCAAACAGGCGGAAGAAGCGTGAGCTCGGTTCGTTTATTTGATGTCTATCGTGATGAAAAAATCGGCGCAGGCAAAAAATCTCTGGCGTATAGTCTCACGTATCAAGCCGAAAAAACCATGACCGACTCTGACGCGGCTACTATCAGAAATAAAATCGTCAAACGCTTAGAAAATGAATTTAGCGCGAAGTTGAGAAGTTGAAAGTAAAAAGAACGATCTTCAATACGCCGATCTTAAGCGCACTCTTACATTATTGCGCAAGAGGGCTGTTATATCTTGCAGGTTGGCGTATTGAAGGGCAATTGCCTGATATTCAAAAATATGTTTTTATCGGCGCGCCGCATACATCCAATTGGGATTTTGTTTTGTTTCTTGGGCTTACTTTTTATACGCGATCTATTATGCATTTCATGGGGAAAGAAGAATTGTTTCGCGGACCTTTTGCATGGTTCTTTTATTGGTGTGGTGGTATCCCCGTTCGTCGCTCACAATCTGCGGGGCTAGTGGAGCAAATGGTGACGGCATTCAAAGAGTCAGATGATTTTATTTTGGCAATTGCGCCCGAAGGTACACGGTATCAGATTAATGAATGGAAAACAGGTTTTTATCATATCGCCAAAAACGCAGGTGTTCCGATCGTGATGGCGCTGGTAAATGGAAAAGAAAAAATAGTTGGTCTTGGGAAAATGCTCAACCCTACAGAAAACACAGATGAAGACTTCAAAGCCATTAAGTTTTCTTTTGACGGAATCATCGGTATAAACCCATCAAAAAAACAGACTGTCTGGAAAGATAATTAAATATTTAATACAGGAGACCAAAACATATGATTGTCGATCGAATTGAAAATGCACAACTTTATTATTCTGTTCACACCAAATTTAAACGCGCCTTTGAGTACGTCCGCCAGCTAGATATAGACGCTATTGCTGTAGGTAAATATGAAATAGACGGCGAATCCATCTTTGCTTTAGTGCAGCACTATAATACAAAGCTACAAGAACAAGGTTCTTGGGAAGCCCATCGCCGTTATATTGATTTACAGTATGTTGCGCAAGGTGTTGAGGCATTTGGGTATGCAAATATCCACCGACTTCAACAAGGGGAATATGATACAGCCAAAGACTTTTTGCCTCTTGAAGGCGAAGGCGATTTTGTCACTGTGTCTGGTGGTTCTTTTGCTCTGGTATTTCCACAAGATGCGCATATGCCTAGCATGGCAATTGGTGCTCCTTCATTTGTGAAGAAAATAGTTGTGAAAATAGCTGTTGAATAAGAGAAGTAGATGCTCGATTATTGATGTGAGAAGATATTTGACATTATCCGAAACAATCCGCAGATTACGCAGATTATAAATTTTGTAGAGAAAAATCTGCGTAATCTGCGGATAAAATAAGCGGCAAATTTTATTACGGATGAAGCCTATTTTTTATTCCCGCATCAACAATCAGTTGCAAAAGTTTGTGAAAAACCAAAGTATTCCATAATAATTCACAAGAATACCGCATAAAATCAAGAGCTTCATTGTTAGAGAAAGACGTTCTCCGGCTGCGAAAGCTAAGAGCATAATGATTGGGATGATCATATCCATAAGGAAGCGATATCCAAATTGCAGCCCGCCTGTATTAAAGTAAAGCATGAGTGTAAAAAATAATAAAATTGTTGATGTCCATGCGCCTAAGACCCAGGGTTGGTTCTTGCGGGCGTGATAAAGATAGATTAATGAAGGGGTGGTGATTAGTACACTTAATCCATTTCCGTTTATTCCCCAGAATCCGCATTCTGAATTCCAATAAGGCATACCAAATAAAAAAACGGTCAGGTTTCGCAAAAGAAAATGGATGTTAAATTGTCCATAGTTTTTTAGATCAGGCTTAAGATGGTCACCAACATTCATAAGAGCATAGCCAAAATCAAAGGGATTATTAAATCGAATCGCGTTGTACCATAACAAACCCAGTATTGCTGTCAAAAGTGGAACGCCTGAGAGAACAACCCAGCGGATTTGATTTGGATTTAGAAATCTATCTGTACCTTTACGATTCCAAAAAATTGCAAATAGTAAAAACCAGAGCAGAATAATATTGGGACGCGCGAGTATACCAATCGCTAAAGCTATGCCTATGCTGATTGGGGAATGTCCTCGAAGCGCTAAAATTACAGCCAGCGCAGCAAATGTGACAGTCAGTATTTGGCTGATATACCATACCTGCCCAGCCAGTGACATATACCAATGTACTGTTCCCAGCCCAAATAACGCGGTCATCCACAAATTATCGTTATTTTTTAATTTTATCCATTGCATCTCTGTCAAGGTGTAAAGAAGAACATAGACCAATGCTGTATTAACTGCGCCAAAAAAAATTGTAAAGTAAATTGTATTAACTGAATTTGCTCCAAATGCCAGTGTTTGCGGCAACATGAGCAAAGAAGCCAATGGCGGGAAAGAAACATACCAGTGATCATTAAATCTGGTTAAATCTACAAATGCTTGCGGGGTATCAAGGTAGGTCTTGCCTTGTAAAAAAGCGCTTGCTAAGTCTGGGAAATAAGATTTTTTGGGTGTCCACCATTTAATGTTAATGAAATAAGCTGAAACAATATAGATTGTCCATGTTGTTAAAAAGATAGACAATGTAGTTGCCCAAAGAAAAAATTTATCCTTAAGCGCTGGTTTTATTCTGGCAAGCCAAAGCGTGCCGATGATGATAATACTTAGTAGTATTCCTGGAAGTAGATATTCTTTAAAAACTGAATGAAAAAACTCTTCGAGAATCCAAATAGATTGTTTTGGAGTATCAAGGCGTTTCTTGATGACATTTGCTATGATTAATATAAATGTCCCAAAAGCGGCTGTAAAAAGGATAGCCTGTGAGTAAAGAGTTGTTTTTTTATCTTGCGGCATTTTTAATTAAAGCTCCACTTTTTTGCTTGCTTGCGCTTTATCTTTTAATAAAAAATCACCATTGTTGAGTATCCCATTTTTTATTATTGCCAAAGTCTCTGACCTCGTTAGTTCATCCAACCTAAATTCCTTTAATTTCGTCTGCGTAGTTCTCACTGACGGCTCAAGAAAATCTTCAAACGGTAAAGATGTTTTAAACAATTGATAATATAAAAACCTGCGTGCATTTCGTTTAAATTCCAAAGGCACATCAATCTCAGCAGAAGTCAAAAACTCTTTCATCTTTCTTCTTACTTCATCAACAGTCTGCGGGAAAAACACTGTTGGATATTGAGTAAATCTTGCTTTGCCTGCGCATAATACCGCCGCGCCCATGATGGAAGCTTCCAACCCAATTGTTGAGTTATAAACCATTACAAATTTTGATTTTAAAATTAATTCATATGAACTAAGTGTTTCTTTCGGGCTGACGAAGACTACATTCGCTTCTTTATCTACGCTGCGACTTGCTACCCAACCCTCAACCGTCTCGCGGCTGGATTTTCTTACACGCAATTCGTCGGGGTGTGCGCGGATGACAAAGAGCGTTTCAGGGTGTAATTTAATTTCCTCCAGCGCCAAATCTAACCAATCAAACATATCTTCAAAAACAGTGTTCGCGTGCGGCTGACTGGTATCAAAGATAACATTGGTAAAGATTGGCACAATCTGTTTGAAGCCCGCGGCTTTTTTGAGAAAAATGTCGTCGAGTCCTTTCATCTCCGCCCAAAATTTAATGCCCGCCATGCTGAAATCGCCTTGAAAACGCTTGGCAAGATATGTATCTAATTTTTCGTTTTCTTCAGCGCTCATTTCAAAATCATTTGGAATGTGAATCGGGTACGCCGTCGCTTCGCCGTCGGTGAAGTATGCTGTCGCGGGTTGTAAACCTACTTCATGCGTTATTACGCGGACGCCGCGCTTCAATGCCATAAAGCGCGCTGTTGCCTCAGGGAAGAACTGCCCATTGAAAACAAGCACAGCCCGAGGCTGAGTCTGAACGAGCATTTCATCAAATTTCTGCGCCACATTCCACGCCGATAGAATATATTCACGAAGAAGATAGCGCGTGGATTCATCATCATTAAGGTGGTGAATCCTCAATACCCATCTCAACGCTGGTAAACATAACGCACCAAGCGGAAGCTCGTAATGCGTAAAGCGTGATAATTGCTCAATATTTAAATCTTTGATATTGCTTTGAAGTTTCAAGTCACGTTGAAAACCAAACCAATTAACGGCAGATGTTTTAACGTTAGAACGTTCAAACGTTAAAACATTTTTATACAACGTCCGTGATTGTGTCACACATGTTTTGCACGGCATTTCTTTTTGCACATCATCCCGATTTGTTCCTAGCACACAATGACTCATGCCGGAGTTACATGCAAAATAAATGACAGGGATGCCTTGCAACCGAAACGCCCACGAAGCCAGCAAATGAAAACCGCTGTTCCATGAGAGATCGTCAATGCCAGTAGATGCCTTGAAGAAAATAACAGGAGCGCCTTGGGGCACAGGTTCTTGGTGCGCCACAGCTCGCGCCATTGATGCGATCTTCAGGTTATTAAATCTGCGGACAAATCTGCGTTTGACTCGTTGAGTGAAGAATTCTTTCATCTCTTATTACCAATCATTATTTTTTTCATAGCCAAATTTCACCAACAAATCCCCAGCTTCATCTTTGAATAATCTCTTGTGTTCTTCTGTAAAGTGTTCGCGCCAACTTCCTGTTTTTCCTGAACGGAAAGTAGGAGACCTTTTTGGGTCAATGTTGGCTTGTAATTCGTCAATAATTTTTTCGCGAGGTGTAGATAGTGTGTCAACGCGGCGCAGGAAATGATCGACAATCTTTCCAAGTGTTTCGCGGCGATTGTGAACGAGGTCTTCAAATCGCAAAGGCAATACCCCAGGCTGGTCAAGCCAACCAGTAAAAGGTAATGCCATTTGCCTTATGCCTGTGACAGGAGGTCTTGATTCCGTCAACCCGCATATTGTCAATTTAATGCACTCGTTAATTGGCAAATCTTTGTAATGAACATGGTGACGAAGAAAAGCGTAACTTTTCATGTAATAAGAGTATGAAACTACAATATCTCGCAAATCCCTGTAAAGAAAATACGAAACAAAGTCAGCAGAAGCTACCCGTGCGCAAACTTGTGGGCTTGCTACCAAATGTGCTTTGATCACATCTAAGGGTTTAAAAGTATCTATTATTTCAATAAGTTCATCTGGAGTGTAATAATTTCCGCTTGCATTCCGGGTGGTTACAACATATGGAATATGCGGAGTAAAAGGAGATACACGGGAAAAGCCAGTTAGAATTTGGTCTAGCAAATGAGTGCCGCTCTTTAGAAGAGAAACTCCCAGCAAAATGGGCCACCCGTTTGAAGGCTCTTTTAAATTTTTATACCGCATTCGATGCAGGTGACCTTCGATGCGGTAGACTGTTTTCCTAAGAGCGTCTCCATATTGAGGTTGCAAATTATTTAAAAGATGACGACGGGCTTTGATCAATAGTTGCATTGTTTTCCTATCCAGATGTGATAATTCTATTATACCTAACCCAAATTCCTAATTATGATACACTGCTCATATGACAAATAATTTTCACTCTGGTTTTATTGCCGTGATTGGCAAACCCAATGTGGGCAAATCTACGCTGATCAATGCATTGCTTGGGCAAAAAATTGCGGCTGTTTCGCCGCGTCCGCAAACTACGCGCAAACGCCAGCTTGGTATTCTGACCAACGAGCAGGCACAGCTTGTCTTTGTAGATACGCCCGGCATTCATAACGCGCATCATAAACTTGGTGAATTTTTAAATCAAGAAGCATCTGAAGCGCTGGATGGCGTAGATGTGATTCTCTTTCTGGTAGATTTATCCAGCCAGCCAACAGAAGAAGATACGCACATCGCTTCTTTGATGAATAGATTGCCGCCTCAGATTCAGCTGGTACTTGCTTTGAACAAAATGGACGCCCTCTCCGCTGACGCCTTAACCACGCGCATCAGCGCCTATCAATCCCTCATTACACGTGATGCAAAAGTAATCGCCATCTCTGCATTAAAAAGCAAACATTTGGATGATTTGCTAACTTTATTGATCTCTGTTTTACCAGAACGCCCCGCTGATTTTGACGCAGAGCAAGTTACCGATATTTACGAAAAAGACATCGCCGCAGACTTGATTCGTGAAGCCGCCTTGATTCGCTTACGTGATGAAGTGCCTCACGGTATTGCTGTGCGCATTGATGAATTCAAAGAGCGAGATAATGGCATGAACTATATTGCCGCTACCATCTTCGTGGAACGTGAATCGCAAAAGGGAATTGTGATTGGTGAGGGCGGCAAGATGCTCAAAGATATAGGCTCTGCGGCGCGTAAAGAAATTGAAGAGATGGGTGGAAAAAAAGTATATTTGGAGTTGCGTATCAAGACTCTCAAAGATTGGCGCAATAACCCGAATGCTTTAAAACAGTTTGGGTATGGGAAACAGAAATAGTCCATGTCGTTGCGAGGGCGTACTCGCCCGAAGCGATCTCCAACTCTGAGGGATTGCTTCGTCGCAAAGAGAAAGAGCGCTCCTCGCAATGACATCACAAAATTTCTGCAAACAAACCCAACTCTGCCAGCGCCGCAAGCACCTTATCCTGTGCGCCGCTTTTAATGACTACGGTGGTGGGATTGAGTACATCTCCTAAAAAACGGGCGGCTTTGGATTTACGTAACTCAACCAACATTTCTGGTTTGCTTAATTTCAAAATAGTTTGGGTTTCTAGGTGCGCTTCACTACCTTGCGCATCCCACCGTTTTAGAGCTTTCACTAAGGGTGGGGGCACGCTTCCGCTGGTATGTTTTACTAATAATGATAATAATTGCTCAGCCTTAAGGCGTTGTTCGTTGGCGTGTTTCAATGATCGGGCTGTGACGCGGTATACATAATCATCCCCTTTTTTATCGTCCCATTCACAAAACCGCGCTACTTGATAGCGTATTGCCCGCGATAATAACTGTGGAATGATAATTTTCCCATTTGAAGAAACAGTAATCTTTCCTGTTTCCTTTTTTGTTTGCTTGAAATGCTTAATTCTAAAAGCAGCAGCTTCTTTCCCTGCTTGGGGTGATGCCAAATCCACTTGTCCAAGATAATGTAACAGCGAAATATAATATTTGATCAACGCGCCGTCAATTTCATCCCAGTGGGCAAATCCGCGCAGATATTGTCCATCTGAAATGCGCTTGATGAACCAAGAATCATAATCACCAGCGGGACGTTGAAAATCTGGTGTTTTCTCTTTAATATCACGCACAAAGGCAGGAATGCTCCACCATTTATCTTTTGGCAGGTCATGGATCAAGTTAAGTAAAAACTGACGTGTGTTATACGCGTCGTTTTTCCATTCTCCTTCACAGAGAATGTTTGGGAGCAGGCGCAATTCATTGAAGGTCTTGGATGCTGTCCAGGATGTGTAAAGTAAATTTAAAGCTTCTGCACGAGATATGCCTAAGAAGTTTTTTGTTTCTTCTGTTTGAAATGTGTTTTTCTTAATTATTTTTGCAGAACTTAATAACTCGTAAAGATCACGCTTGACGTTTATTTGATCTTGCCCCATTCGTATGGCGGCAAGTAATGTTGTTGCGTCATCCAATATGGAATCATCGGCAGGGAGTTCAAATGCTTTTTCAACAGAAATTGCAAGACGCCCTAAAGGTTCAGAAAGATTCTTTCTTGTTTCCTCTTTCTTCTCATCTTTGATTACTTGCCTTATCACTTCGAATAAATCATCGGGAATAAAAGCAAACTCTTGCGCGCCGTTCTCTGTTTCGAAGAAGGCTTTGTCTATTAAGCCGCGATAGAAAAGCCCTTCTGTAACAGAAGTTGGATTTTGAAAGGGGCGCTCGCGTTCGCGTTTGGCTATTCCCATTTCTTGGATGGTTCCGTATTTGCGGGTAAAAATGACCCACTCTATTTTGCCAGTTGATTCAATGAGGGCGTGAATGGCGGAGCGTGCATCAGGGGAGAGAATTTCTAGGGTTTCGCGCACAGGTTCAGGCTTGAGAATTGAGGCGCTTAGTTCATCAGCAGCGGCATCTGCAGTATGTGATTCCAGTTCGAGTCCCCAAAAATCGGCAATGATGTTTAAGTGTCCGAGATCATGCTTGAGGAAAGTGTGATGTAGGTCTGGCATGAAATGATTTTAGCCTTTGACCACGCGCAAGGCTTTGGGCAAAATCTCAAAAGACACTTTGCGCAGGTTACTGCCAAAGCTGGTGAAGATTTCGCCATCAGCATGGATGTAGAGAGGTCGGTCGGAGGTGAGTGTCAGTTTTTTAAATTCACCCATGCGCACTTGTTTGAAGCGCATATGTGTGCCCTTCATAAATTCGGGTACAAGGCGAAACATAGTGAGACGTGAAACATTTGTAACCGCCACAAATTCCATTTTGCCATCATCATTTTTTGAGTTGGGAGAAAGCATAAAGCCGCCGCCTTCACGCGCACCATTGCAAAGAGTGAGCATGAGCAGGCTGTTTTCCCATTTTTCTGAATCGGTTTCCACTTGTACGCGGGCGGGGCTGTGATTTAAGATAATGGTTTGGATCACAGCGGCGAGATACATCAAAAAGCCTTTGAGGATAGGCAGTGTGTGCGAACGAATCGTAACCACTGCATCAAAGCCCATGCCGAGGGTGTTATCGAAAAATTCTTTGCGCCCATGTTCATCGGTGAGCAAGCCAATATCTATGGCTTGAATATTTTCAGATTGAAGTGCGTGTGCTAATGCGCGATCTGGTTTTTGGGTGATACCAATGGCATAAGCAAAATCATTTCCTGAACCGATAGGCACAACACCCATGGCTGGACGTTTATTTTCTGCAACCTGCATTAAGCCGTTCATTACTTCGTGTACGGTTCCATCGCCGCCAAGGGCAACGACCATATCATAGCCTTCTTCTGCGGCTTGTTTGGCTAGTTCAACAGCATGACCGGGATAGACAGTACCAGACCAAGTAAGCTCGCCTTTAAATTCCTGCGCGATCGGGCGCAAGGTGTTGGCGGTCTTCGATGCACGCCCCATATCAGCCATGGGATTAAGGATTAGTTTTACTTTTTTGGACATGGTGGCTCCTTGTTATTTAGGCAATGATAACATCTTACAATTTAGAATGTTGGATGATATTCAATATGATAAACTCAATTTTAGCAAAAGGAAAAATAAATGAAAACTAAACATTGGGTCGTTTTTATCGCCTTAGGGTTGATTTGGAGTTCGTCATTTTTGTGGATCAAGATCGGCGTGCAGGAAGTATCGCCGATGGTCTTGGTGGCTTTTCGCATGTTGTTTGGCATGTTAACAGTAGTGACAATCGCCATCATCCAAAAAGCAAAATTACCGCGTGACTGGCAGACTTGGAAGGTGCTACTTGTATTAGGCCCTGCCAGTACTGCCATTCCAATATTTTTAATTTCATGGGGTGAGTTGAGCATTGACTCTGCTGTTGCGTCTATTCTCAATGCGACTGTGCCTTTGTTTACATTGATCATTGCAAATTTTTGGCTGCAAGACGATAAGATCAATGCGCAAAAATTGATCGGGTTGCTGGTTGGCTTTGCGGGCATTGTTGTTTTGTTAAGCAAAGATTTGGCTGGCACATCCAACAGTTCTATTATGGGGGAAGCGGCAGTGATTCTCGCTTCTGTTTTTTATGCGTGGAGCGCGGTCTATGGACGCAAGACAACGCAGCATATTCCTGGGAATGTACGTAGTGCCGGTGTGTTGATCACAGCCACAGCCTTTATGTGGAGCTTGGGTCCTGTGATTCAAAGACCATTTACATTTCCGCAATTGCCGATCACATGGATTGCCGCTTTATGGTTGGGTGTTTTAGGCTCGGGCTTGGCAACCATTATGTTGTATTATTTGATTCATGAAATTGGGCCCACACGTACAACTTTGGTAACTTATATCTTTCCTCCAGGAGGCGTAATCCTTGGGGTAATTTTCTTGGACGAAAAAATTACCTGGCAATTAATTGCTGGTACTGTCTTGGTGATCGCAAGTTTGGTGGTGGTGAATTGGAAAGGAAAGCAGTAATTAACACACCTTATGCAGTTAAGACATATCTTTGCGAGGGAGTTCTTGTTCTTCGCCCGAAGCAATCCCGCTTAGCATGTCAGAGATTGCTTCGCCGCAAAAACCAAGAGCGCGGCTCACAACGACATCCACTTTTTAGCAAAAGTGCGTAAGGTGAGTAATCAGCGGGATATCGAGAGTGGGCAGCCAAAGCACTGGGATAGGCGCTTCTGCATCAGGGCGCGATTCCATGCGCATGTTGATCACAAGTTGGATGCCAAGTTCGCGCAGGATATTGAAATCGTTTATGGAAGGGGTTGTGCCGACGATTAGGTCGTTGGTGATGGGGGAGAAGTCCATGGGGGTATCGCATCATAAGTGGATGGTGGAAAGAGAAATGTGGAAAGAAGATTGTAAAATAGGAAGAGTTACAGGTTGGAATGTTGAAGGTTGAGTCGGATTCAGCCCGCCGAATCTAGGTTAAGCAAAATACCTGCGTTGATAATGTTTTGTGCTAAAGTTGTGACTTCACTGTTGTAATGCATAAATTCTAAATAGACAAAGGAGTTTTTAATGACTGAAACTACTGTGCAACCTAAACGTATCGGTTTGTTGATTTGGATGATTCTCACGCAATTGTTGGCGGCCGTCTCGCTTGTGCCATGGTCTGTCGCGACGATCATGTCATTGGCGGCTGGGGGCGGCAGTGATGGAATCCCCATGTGGATGATCGCAGTTTGGTCCTATCCGATCTTCCTGATTGTAATCATCGTCGGTGCATGGGTTTCATACAACAAACGCAAAAATGCGCTTGCCGCAATTCTCTCCGCTTTATTGTTGGTGCCGTTAGTTATGCTTGTTTTGGCGATTAGCTTCATGTAATTTTATTTGGAGTGAGTTGAGGGTTGAAGGTCGAAGGTTGTAAGTTGAAGGTCTAAGGTTGGTGATTATGGCAGAGACCGAATTCCAATACGATGTTTTCATTTCATACAGCCACAAGGATGAAGCGTGGGCTGATAAGGTTTTGCGTCAACGACTTGACGATGCTGGACTGAGAGTCTGTATTGATTATCGCGATTTTGAAGCGGGGAAAATGGCATTACTCAATATGCAGGATGCCGCAAAAGAAAGTAAACATGTTGTCCTGGTCATAACTCGAAATTGGCTGAACAGCGAATGGTCGCTCTTTGAAGCATTGCTGGGCGGGACACAAGACCCTGCTGGCTTGCAGAAAAAACTGATTCCTTTGCTCTGCGAAGATGGAATTCAAAAAGACATCAATCCTTTCATTTCCATGCGGACTTGGGTGGACTTCACGCGCAAAGACCGTGAAGAGATTGCATGGAAACAACTTTTTGACACGCTCGGAAAACCTGGCAACTTGAAACCTTCAAGATTGAATTGGTTTTATGGACACCGTTACGGTGATTTGGCGGCATTTACTGGACGAGCCGATGAATTCCAAATGCTCACGAACTGGCTTAATAACGACACAGAAAATCTGCTGATGCTTCGCGCACTTGGCGGATTTGGTAAATCGGCATTGACCTGGCAATGGTTCAATAACAATGTTGATAAACAAAAATGGCAGACGGCGGTCTGGTGGTCGTTCTATGAAAAGGAATCGGGCTTTGAGAGTTTTCTGTCCGAGACGCTGAAACATCTCGGAGTGGAGGTCAAAGAGTCCGCGCGGCAGCAGGTCAATGATCTGCTGGAAGCGATGCGCGGGGCGAACATCCTGATCGTGCTGGACGGCTTCGAGCGGTTATTGCGTCAATACGGGAGGATGGATGCCGCGCTTCAATCCGATGACGAAGACGCCGACATTGACCCATCCCAGCGCGATTGCTCCTCCCCGCTGACGGAAACCTTCCTGCGCGGCTTGAGCGGCGCGGGGATGAAGTCCAAAGTCTTGATGACCACGCGCCTGTGTCCGCGCGTGTTGGAGAGCGCCAATGGCAAACTGCTCAAAGGCTGCCGCGATGAGTCGCTCTCCGCCTTCTCGCCCGATGACGCGGTGACGTACTTCCACAACGAAGGCATTGCCGCCACGCGCGCGGAGATTCTCGCTGCCTGTTCCGCGTACGGCTATCACCCGTTGAGTTTGAGCCTGCTGGTCGGTTTGATCAACGAAGACCATGAACATCAGGGCGATATTGCGGCGGTGAAGAATCTGGAAATCTTCGCGGACGTGAGAGCCAGACGACATCACGTTTTGGAACGCGCCTACGGAAGTTTAGCCCCCGAGCGCAGGGATTTGCTGAGCAGGATTTCCTGCTTTCGCGGCTCGATGGAATACGCTGTCCTCAAAAAGGTCTTCCCCAGCCCCGACCTGGACAAAGCCCTGCTCGACCTGCGCAAGCGCGGACTACTGCAATACACGGGCGAGTCCCAACGCTACGATATGCACCCGATCGTGCGGCATTATGCCTACGATAAATTTGCCGCGCCCGATAAAACGGATGCACACACACGCCTCGTTAACTACTTTGAGGCTGTTCCCACACCCCAAAAAGTTAACACGCTGGAAGACCTCGCGCCCGTCATCGAACTTTATCATCACATGGTCAGGGCGGGGAATTTGGATGAGGCATGTGATTTATTATCTGAACGTCTTGTTCCAAACCCTTTGCATTTTCAATTTGGCGCATATCAACTAATGATTGAATTGAAACGCGCTTTATTTCCTGACGGCGAAGATAAACTACCGCGCTTGAAAAAAGAAGGCGACCAAGCATGGACTCTCAATGCGCTCGCCAACTCCTACGCCATGAGCGGACAGCCGCGCCGCGCCGTTCCGCTGTTTGAAATGGTAAATGGTATTTTAGAAAAAGCAGGCGACAAGAAAAATCTCGCTAGAGGGCTGGGGAACGTGGCGGGACAGCAACTGGTCATCGGCGCGTTGAGCGAAGCCGAGAGCAACCTGAGCCGCGCAATTGAACTGAGTCGTGAAATTGGAGATGAAGGGTTAGAAGGCAATGGACACTATGAACGCGGTAGAGTTCTTGCTTATGCTGGACAATGGGAAGAATCAAAAAAGGCTTTGAACACTGGCGAAGAAATAAAGAAGAAAACGAACCATATTCAAGCGCAAGGTATTATCTGGTCATACCGTGCCCTGCGTTTCCTGTTCGTGGCAAGGGAGGCGGTTGGCAGTAATCAATCGCAAGTCGAAAATCTAAAATCGGCAATCGAATGTGCCCAACGTGCTCTTGAAATGGCAGATGAAGACGCAAGAACAGATTCTCCAACTCCACGTGATTATGTTCGCGCTCACTGGCTGCTTGGCGCGGCGTATTGCGCCAGTAACGAATTGACTCTGGCAGAAGAAAACCTGTCCAAAGCGCTCGATCTCTGTCGGCAAATCAATAATGTTGAAACCGAAGCCAACATCCTGCTCGACCTGGCGCGGTTGCGTTATGCTCAAGGCGATTTCAAAGACGCGCAGGAAAAAGCGTCTGAGGCGCTGGTGATCACGGAGCGCAGCGGGTATGTCTTGCAGGGGGCGGATGTGAATTTGTTTTTGGCGGAGATGGCGATGGCAGGCAAGTTACAAGATACGGGATACGAGTCGCTGAAAGAGGCGGCGATTTTCCATGCGAAGGAGGCGCTGCGGTTGGCGACTTGCGATGGGGGAGAGTATACGTATAAGGTGGCGTATGATGAGGCGGAGGCGATGTTGGAACGTTTGAAGGTTTGAAGGTTAAGGTCAAAAGCAGCCCCCTCCGTCCTTCGGACACCTCCCCCAAATACGACATAGAAACTTTAGATGACAAGTTTAATTTTAGTTGTCGTATTTGGGGGAGGACGGGTGGGGGCGGATGTTGGAGAAATTAAAGTAAAAGAAATACTCCGCTGGTTGAGGCGCAAGCAGTCGAAACCAGCAATAGAAAGTGAACTTAACATTCGAAGACGTGGTTTCGATACGCTCTTCGCAATGTCTCGATAAACTCGACAACCTTCGCTCAGGGCGACTCAACCACCGTCGTGAATGGAGAGTTTTTGAGGGACTTCCGAATCGAAAATGTTTCGGAAGTCTCTTTTTTATGCTAAACTCACAATACAATTTCTTTCCTCTTTCCTCATTTCTTCTTTTCTCCCCATTCCACTCTAAAAACCTCATGGAAATCATTCACACCAACCTCAACCCCGATAGCCAAGAATTCAAACAAAACGCCGAGCATCATCGCGCCATTGCCAAAGAGCTTAAAGAAAAACTTGCGCTGATTCGACAAGGCGGCGGCGAGAAATATCGCAAACGGCATGAAGACCAGGGCAAACTCTTTGTGCGCGAACGCATCGAACGCCTGCTGGATGTCGGCTCGCCATTTTTAGAGTTATCCACGCTGGCGGCTTTTGACTTGTACGACGGCGAAGCGCCCGGCGCAGGCATTGTGACAGGCATTGGGCGGGTATCGAATCGCGAAGTGTTAATTGTTGCCAATGATGCAACGGTGAAGGGCGGGTCATATTTCCCAATGACGGTTAAAAAACATTTGCGCGCCCAGCAAATCGCAGAAGAGAATCATTTGCCTTGCTTGTATCTTGTTGATTCTGGCGGGGCATTTTTGCCTTTGCAAGATGAAGTCTTTCCAGATGTGAATCATTTTGGGCGTATTTTTTATAACCAAGCGCGTATGAGCGCGAAAAAAATTCCGCAGATCGCTGCGGTGATGGGCAGTTGCACGGCGGGCGGCGCGTATGTGCCCGCTATGAGCGATGAAGCGATCATTGTTAAAGGAACAGGCACTATCTTTTTGGGCGGACCTCCCTTGGTCAAAGCTGCGACTGGGGAAGATGTGACAGCCGAGGAATTAGGTGGCGCAGATGTGCATACCCGTAAAAGCGGAGTAGCAGATCACTTTGCAGAGGATGATGACCATGCCATTGAGTTGTTGAGGAATATCGTTGAAACGTTGCCGCGTTTGAATGTGAAAACGTTGGACGTACAAACTCCCCAAGAGCCTTTGTATCCTATCGAAGAAATCTACGGCATTCTGCCATCTACATTTAAAGAAGCGTACGATGTGCGTGAAATTATTGCGCGGCTTGTGGATGGAAGCGAATTCCGTGAGTTCAAGGCGCGTTATGGCACCACCATTGTGTGCGGGTTTGCGCGCATTCATGCTTATCAGGTGGGCATCATTGCCAATAACGGCGTGCTGTTCAGCGAATCCGCTTTGAAGGCGGCTCACTTCATTGAATTATGTGATCAGCGTAATATCCCGCTGATCTTTTTGCAAAACATCACAGGCTTTATGGTGGGGCGTGAATATGAATCAGGCGGTATCGCGCGCGATGGTGCGAAGATGGTTCATGCGGTGGCGAATACACGTGTGCCAAAATTGACCGTTGTGATCGGTGGCTCTTTTGGCGCGGGCAATTACGCCATGAGCGGACGCGCGTACGGCTCACGCTTTTTGTGGATGTGGCCCAATGCCAGAATCAGCGTGATGGGTGGGGAACAAGCCGCGAATGTACTCTTAACCATTAAGCAGGATCAACTTGCTCGAGAAGGCAAACCAGCCCTCAGAGCAGAAGAAGCGCATGAGTTCAAACGTCCCATTTTGGAAAAATATGAAACCGAAGGCAACCCTTATCATTCCACTGCGCGATTATGGGATGATGGCGTGATCGATCCCATTGATACTCGTCAAGTTTTGGGATTGGCTTTGTCGGTTGTGTTGAATGCGCCGGGGGAAGAGGGTGGCTTTGGGGTGTTTAGGATGTAGGAGAAGAAGAAAGATGAAAGATAGAAAGTAGAAAGTGGAGAATGGTTAATGAATAATCCTTGGAAAGATTTACCTGAGATAGAACCATATATATTGCCATTAGATTATGAGCTGATAGATTCGGAAAATCAAACACTGTCAGATGATACTAAAATCCAACATCACATTTTCCCAGAACCTTATATTGGTGACCATAATGCGCCAATTGTTTTATTGAATCTTAACCCAGGATATGCCGAAGAAGATATTGGTTTCTATAATCAAAAACATGTACGAACCCTCTGGAAGAAAAATATACAGCATAGCCCGATGGATTATCCCTTTTGGTTTTTAGATCCAAGTTTGGATGTGACGGTTGGAGGAGCAAAGTGGTGGCAAACTAAACTCAAGCAGCCGATTCAAATTGCGGGACTCCAAAAAGTTGCGAATAGAATTTGTTGTATTGAGTGGTTTCCATATCACTCCCGTAAATTTGCTCGGTTGAAGAACATCGCTGATTCGCAAAATTATAGCTTTCACCTTGTTCAAAAAGCTATTTCGCAGAAAGCTATTGTGATTGTTATGAGAAGTCAAAAATTTTGGTTTGAATCAGTTCAAGAATTAAAAAGTTATAAATATGTCTATAAATTAAATAGCCCGCAAAATGTAGCAATTAGCCGAAACAATTGTCCATCAGGTTTTCCGCTTATTGAAAACATCCTAACATCATAAAAAATTATCATCTTTGTTTATGGTTGCAAATAAGTCTAACAGTAGGAATTAATTATGACCATCAAAAACTCAAGCAATACCCCGCATCACTTTTTGGCACTGTTGGCAGGTAATTGGAAAGGTACTAGTAAACTCTGGCTTGAGCCCGACAAGCTTGCCAATGAAACCCCAGTTATTGGAACTGTCCAGCTCTTGCTCGAAGGGCGCTTTGCACTCTTCCTTTACGAATCATCTATTGATGGCGAAACTCAGCATGGTATGTTCACGTTTGGATATAACACTACGCTGGAGCAATATGAAGCATCGTGGGTAGATTCTTTTCACAATAGTACAGGCATCATGTTTTGTATTGGCGCAGAAAAAGAAAATGGATTTTTCGTTTTAGGCAGTTACCCCGACCCCGCCGACGGTCCCGATTGGGGCTGGCGCACTGAAGTGCAATTGCTCGGTGATCAATTGATCATCAGCGCTTTTAATATCACTCCCGAAGGAGAGGAAGCGCAAGCCACAGAGATGAAATTAACCAGAGTAATAAAATGAAAATATTAATTATCGGCGGCACACGCTTTCTTGGCAGAAATTTAGTAGATGCCGCGTTCGCACGCGGACATGATCTCACGCTCTTCAATCGCGGCAAAACCAACCCGAATCTTTTTCCGAATATTAAAACCATCAGCGGGGATCGCGAAAAAGATCTGCATCAACTCACAGGGAGATATGATGCGGTCATTGATACATGCGGATATTTTCCGCGCGTGGTTGGCTTATCAGCGCAGGCGTTGAAAAACTCTGCTGATTCTTATGTTTTTATTTCTAGCATATCTGCGTATGCTGATAACAAAACCATCGGCATGGATGAAAATTATGCCGTTGCAAAAATTGAAGATGAAACAATGGAAGAAATTACAGGCGAATCGTATGGCGCGCTAAAAGCGTTATGCGAGCAAACTGTCCAAAATATTTTTGGCGAACGCGCGCTCATCATTCGCCCGGGCTTGATTGTTGGACCGCACGATCACACAGATCGATTTAGTTATTGGTCCCTGCGCGTTGCGCGCGGCGGTGATGTGCTTGCGCCCGAAAATCCAAACGTGCCTGTGCAGATCATTGATGTGCGCGATCTTTCCGAATTCATCATCAAACAAGTTGAACAAAAATCAACAGGAATATACAACGCCACTGGACCTCAACAGCCGATTCCTTTTGGCGAGATGTTGGAAGCCTGCAAGCGCGTTAGCAAAAGTGATGCAAATTTCAAATGGGCGTCTGTTGAATTTTTAGAGAAAAACAATATTGAGCCGTGGAGCGACATGCCCGTTTGGCTGCCAGACACCGAAGAATACGCGGGTTTCTCACGCGTGAATATTTCCAAAGCTATGAACGCAGGTTTAACATTTCGTCCGTTAGATGAAACAATCAAAGATACACTTGCATGGGCAATCACACGCCCAATGGATTATGAATTAAAAGCAGGATTAAAACCAGAACGCGAAAAAGAATTGTTGGAATTGATGATGAATGTTCAATAAAATCTTAATCGCCAACCGCGGCGAGATCGCCATCCGCATTATGCGCGCCTGCAAAGAACTCGGCATAAAAACTGTCGCCGTATATTCAAGCGCAGATAAAAATGCACAGCATGTTCAATTTGCCGATGAAGCTATTTTGCTGGGCGATGCCGCGCCAAAAGAATCTTATTTAAATGTAGAAAAACTCATCCAAGCCGCGCTCGACTCAAAAGCAGATGCCATTCATCCAGGCTATGGATTTCTCTCCGAGTCCGCCTCCTTCGCCCTCGCAGTTGAATCAGCCCATTTAACTTTTATCGGTCCCTCAGCCGATTCGATCCGCGCGATGGGCGATAAAGCCGAATCGAAGATTGCCATGAAAAAAGCGGGCGTGCCCACCGTACCGGGCTTTGAAGGTTTGCAAACAAAAGCAGAATTTAAAAAAGCCGCCAAAGAAATTGGCTATCCTGTCTTGGTTAAAGCCGCGGCAGGAGGCGGGGGCAAGGGTATGCGCGTGGTCAACGCAGAAAATGAATTGGGCGAGGCAATTGAATCCGCGCGCAGTGAGGCGTTAAATTCTTTTGGCGATGAAGGATTATTAATTGAAAAATATCTGCCAGCCGCGCATCATATTGAGTTTCAAATCTTTGGCGATACACACGGTAACCTTGTGCATCTCTTTGAGCGCGAGTGTTCTGTGCAAAGAAGACATCAAAAGATCATCGAAGAAACACCCTCGCCTTTATTGACCGCGAAACTGCGCGATGAAATGGGACAAGCCGCCGTTAGCGCTGCTAAAGCGGTTAATTATTACAACGCAGGCACAGTTGAATTTATTTTTGACCCACAACTTTCTTCATATTATTTTCTAGAAATGAACACCCGCCTGCAAGTAGAACACCCTATAACAGAGTTAACTACCGGGCTTGATCTCGTCCATTGGCAAATTCGCGTCGCCGCGGGTGAGAAATTTCCGTTTAACCAAACTCAATTGACTCAGCGTGGACATGCGATTGAGTGCCGCGTGTATGCAGAAGACCCAGCCAATGGATTTTTACCCAGCACGGGCAAGCTCTTGCAATTCATTGAGCCGCATGGTCCCAACATGCGCGTGGATTCTGGCTTTGCGGCGGGCGATGAAGTGACGCATTTTTATGACCCCTTACTGGCAAAGTTGATCGTCTATGCTGAGAATCGTGAAGCGGCGATTCAAAGAATGCAAACGGCGCTGCGTGAGTTTATTGTGCATGGCGTGATAACGAATATTGATTTTATGCAGGATGTGATTGCGCACGAAGATTTTACGCAAGGTAAAGTGACGACAAGATGGGTAGAAACAAAATTTGATTGGAAACCTTTGGGCTTAGCGAATGAAGTGTTAATTGCGGCAGAACTGGGAGACTTGAAGTTAAGTCAAAGGTTGCAGGTTGCAGGTCTTGGTCATGAGGTGTACAGCCCGTGGAAGAGTCAGAACGGGTTTAGGATTGGGGTTGGAAAATGAAAACATCTTTTCAATATAATTCGCAATCTTCTTCGTTAGATTTGACGCCTGCTGGTAAGGGCTATCAAATTCAAATTGGAGATCAAACATTGGATGCCGAAGTTTTGCGCGCAGAAAATGGAAAGCTGGATTTGTTGATTAATCATCAGCGTGTGACGGCTTATGTTTCTGTGGATAATGCCAAACGCTGGGTAACGATTCGCGGGCGCACGTTTATGTTGACGAAAGAATCTGCGGGCGCGCGCCGAAAAGGCTCAGGCGTAGATCATGCTGGAGGGTTGGCGGCGCCGATGCCGGGTCAGGTAAGAAGCGTGGCTGTGAGCGTAGGAGAGTCCGTTAAGAAAGGTCAGACTTTGTTAACAATAGAGGCGATGAAGATGGAAATTCGCATTCAAGCGCGCGCAGATGGGGTTGTGAAAGTTGTGCATGTGAAACAGGGGCAGACCGTGGAACGTGAGCAAATTCTTGTAGAGATCGGAGATGCATTATGACTGGAAAGTATTATGAAGAGCTTGAAGTGGGTATGAAGTTTAAACATGGCGGGCGCACCGTGACCGAGATGGATAATGTGCTGTTCTCTGCCTTGACGATGAATACTCAGCCATTGCACATCAATGAAGATTTTGCGGCGAAAACCGAGTTTGGTCAGCGGCTGGTGAATGGCATTTTTACCTTTGGGTTGGTGGTTGGCTTGACCGTGGCTGAATTAACCGAAGGCACGATCGTGGCAAACCTTGGCTATGATAAGTTGAATCATATTGCGCCTGTGTTTCATGGTGATACGATCTACGCTGAAAGTGAAATTGTGGAGAAGCGCGAATCAAAGTCACGCCAGGATGCGGGCATTGTGAAAATTAAATGCTGGGGCAAAAAACCAGATGGTACGGTTGTGTTGGAGTTTGAGAGAACGGCGATGTTTTTCAAACGTTCGAACCCTTCGACAAACTCAGGGCAAGCAGTGTAAAGGTTGACACGTTGAAGGAGAAATTTATGAGAACACGCAGAGCTTTGTTGTATATGCCTGGGGATAATTGGAAGATGATTTCCAAGTCTATTACTTTGGGTGTGGATTCAATTTGTATGGATATGGAAGATGGGGCGGCGATCAATAAAAAGGTGGAAGCGCGCGAGACGATCGCCAAGGCTTTGCGTGAATTGGATTTTGGCACAAGCGAAAAATTGGCGCGCATTAATTCAGTTGGCTCAGGCTGGGAAAAAGAGGATATTGAATCTGTTTTGCCATTTCATCCTGATGGCATCGTGATTCCGAAACTGGAAGATGTCAGTCAGATTCAATGGGCGAGTGAAATCATTGAGGCGGCGGAGTTAAAGAACGGCTGGGCGATTAATTCAGTGCGGATTTTGGTGGGAGTGGAAACTGCGAAGGGAATTTTGAATCTTACAGAAATTGCTGGGCACCCGCGTTTGGATGCAATCATTTTTGGCGGGGAAGATTTTGCGGCTTCGATCGGCGCAACACGTACGAAAGATGCAGTTGAACTTTTGTATGCGCGCCAGGCGGTCATCACGGTTTGCGCGGCGTTTGATATTCAGCCAATTGACATTGTGACGATCAATTATAAAGATGAAGAAGCCTTGCGCATTGAGGCGGAATTTGGGGCAAGACTCGGATTCAGTGGGAAGCAGATCATTCACCCGAATCAAGTTGCGGTGACGCAAGAGGCGTTTACTCCATCAGCTGAAGCTGTAGCGTATGCAAAGAGGATTGTGGAAACTTTTGAGGCGAGTCAACAAGAGGGCAAGGGCGCGTATTCATTGGACGGCAAGATGGTGGACATGCCGTTGTTGAGGAATGCGCAGAAAGTGTTGGCGCGGGCGAAGGTGATTTAACCAGAGATGAACGGAGATGAACATAGATAAAACCTTTTTGAGCTCAAGCCGCCGTCCTCGGCGGCGTTTTGTAGGGGCGCCCGTCTGGATGATCAAGTAGTTGATTCACGCTGGGCGGGTCGCCCCTGCTAGCGGTGATGAATGTTAAGGCATAGTAAGATAAAAGAAATCGCGAGGGGCTTGTTTTAAATATAGGTGCGGGTTGTTGGTCATTTGTGCCAGCAAACTTTCTTCTGTTAGTTTATAGGTTTTAGATGTGACGGAGTCTGTATTGGGGGTGTAGGTGTAAAAATGAGCAAAATATTTACCAACATCCATTTGCATGGCAGAGTACGCGCCGGCGTCCAATAGTGTGTTAACCAGAGTCGGCGCAGTGAGGTCGTTGCCTACGGCGTAGATCAAATACTTTTGATCCTGTGTTATGCCCAGCGCAGTGCGCCAGGTGATGTCACTGTTAAGGATAAAGCCCCAGGTGTCACGGTCATCTATAAAGACGGCGGGGTTGGCGGCGCCGTTGATGATGAGGGGCGGACAGTTTTGGCGCAGGGAAGTAATCTCTAGGGACTCTATAATCTCTTTGCCCCACTCGCCAATTTCAATATGCCCATCATCATAGATCGCAATGGTACCAAGCCCTCGTGTGGGCTTAATCAAAGTTTGGTGATCTATCATCACGCCGAAATGTCCATGAATGGCTTTGAAGCCGCCATTAAAAGCCGCGATTGTTTTTTCTTGATCTGCTATTGGAATGAGCCCTGCAGGTTTTAATAACTTAATGTCGGAGGGGCGCTCTGGTTCAATTTGCCCGGGGTGCAGGTGAAGTTGTACTTTGGATACATCAATGCGTACCAACGCAATGGCAGAATAG
>VFJR01000185.1 GCA_009885945.1 Anaerolineaceae bacterium | reverse complement strand
TGCGCCCTGACCCGTCAGTGTAAATTCCAATATATTCACACCTCCAGCGGCAAGCGCGCGCGCTACATCCACTGCGCGGTTGTAATTATCGAGCCGCACTACGGCCACGACTTTCTTTTCAAGAATTTGTTGAATAGCCGACATACTTTTCTCCTACCGCGAAATATCAAGCCGCTCAGACTTTAAAGCCGCATTTAACTCAGCGCGTGACGAAAGAACTCGATCTCCATATTGTGAAAGTGCGATTGCCGCCAAAGCCACACCTCGGCGCAGACCTTCGTGCAACGCAGTTAGATCACTTGCGTTTGCATCGCCTGATAGCCAGCCATCTAGTACACCTGCCGCGAAAGCGTCACCACTGCCAATGCGATCTATGATTTGAACGGGCAGCGCTGGTTGAGAGACAAACTCATTGCCGCTCAAGAATGCTGCTCCCTGTTCGCCAAAAGTACAGAAGATTGCTGGTGCTTTGGTGAGCGCTTTCAATTCAGTAATAAGCTGGCGAGGCTCTCCTTGGCAGCCAAATAATGCAGACGCATCAGTTCCTTTGCACAAGAGCAGATCAGCTTCGGCGATCAGCGGGCGTAATTTTTCACCCGCAGTAGAAGCTGACCATAACTTGGCGCGGTAATTTACGTCGAAGCTAACCATTACTCCTGCCGACTTAGCGCGTTTTATCGCATCTACAAGCAGGGAGTAGCAATTTTCGCTCAAAGCAGCGGTGATGCCTGTTAGATGAAGCACACGTGTATCAAGTAGATAATCCCAATCAATATCAGCTGAGGTCATGTGTGAAGCCGCAGAATTTGCGCGATCATAGATAACCTGAGTAGAACGCGGTTGTGTAGCGTACTCAATAAAATAGGTTCCCAGCCGTTCATCGGGTACGCATTTCACAGCAGAAACATCCACGCCGTCGGAGCGTAATGCGCGCAAGATTGCCTGACTTAAAGAATGGTCGGGCATACGGCTGACCCATCCAGCGCGCCAGCCCAGCCGCGCCAATGCCACACTAACATTACTTTCTGCGCCAGCGAGCTCCATATCTAGCGAGCGTGTGTCATCTAGTCGTCTGCCAGTTGGCACACTCAATCTCAGCATGGATTCACCAAGGCTGACAAAATCAAAGCGGGTTATACGTTTTGTTTTATTCATAGGTTATACAAATTGAATACAAGAAGCGCCAGTTACTGCGGCGCGATCAATTGGCTCGCCGAGTGCTTCTTCGTTTGCAAGAATTGGCAGAACGCATATTTCATTGCTTTTTTGATTTGCTGCAAGCAAGAATTTTCCGTTTGGAGCCAGTGCAAAGTTGCGCGGAATTTTTCCGCCCGATGATTTAATCAAAATTAATTTCAAAGTCCCGTCGCTATTAATATCGTAAATAGCAATGCTGTCGTGCCCACGATTGGAAACATATAATTGTTTGTTTGCCTCTGAAATATGAATATCGGCAACTGTGCTTTCCGGAGAGTCTTGTGGAACAGTGGGGATGCTTTGCTTTTCGGTCAGTGTGCCTTTTGCTGCGTCGTAGTCATAAAGTGTTACTGTGTTATCAAGTTCGTTTGCGGCATACATCCACTTGCTATTCGGGTGAAAAGTGAGATGACGAGGTCCAGCGCCAGGTTTCGTTTTTATAGACGCGTGAAGATTCAGTTTGCCTGTTGACGAATTGAATTCATAAATAACGAGTTGATCAATCCCTAAGTCAGCGATGATCATAAAGCGATTATCTGGAGTAAAAATAGAAGAATGCGCGTGGGGTCCTTCTTGTCGTGCTGTGTTCGGTCCTTTGCCCTGATGTTGAACAAAATCACTCATCTCGCCCAATGAGCCATCGTCTTGAATTGGATATACCCCAGCGCTGCCTGTTCCGTAATTGGTAGCGACTAACCATTTGCCTGTTCCATCAAGTCTTAAGTGACAGGGCCAATCACCGCGGCTGGATTGTTGGTTTAACAAGTGTATGGAAAATGGCTGGCTCGCAAAATTCAAGGCGTAAATATTTCCTTCTACGCCATCGCTACCTTGTCCAGTTTCGCTAGCAGCGTATAGCCATTTCTTGTTCGGATGAACAAGAATAAATGAAGGACTTGGTATGCCCGCAAATGAGCCGTGAGATGTCAAGGTTCCATTGTTTTCATGAAACAAAAAAGCCTGGATACCTGGTTGAGTTGCCGAGGCGTACCCGCTAGCAAAGATAACTGACGAAGAAGGCATGAATATCTCCAAAGTTTGAAGTGGATCAGATTGGTTTATTAACTGACCTTACGCAGAACGTCCCGCAGGTTTCCTTGAAATACCTTGTTGAACCGCTCAAACCTGCGGGACGGTATCTTTAGAGTGCGTAAGGTGAATTATTAAATATTTTTTGTATCTAGTTGAGTAACTAAAATTGTTGCGCCGACCGTACCTGCAAAGATCAGGAAGTCACGACGAGCAAAGCGCTTTACCAATTTGTTACAGAACCGTCTCGGCGTTTCCAGTGGGGGGCTTCCCAAAATTTCCAAGCTTGCGCGCTTGCTAATTTTTCATCAATTTCAATGCCAAGCCCAGGAGCAGTTGGGACAGGGAAGGACGTGCCTACTAGCAAAGGCTGCACAGGGAAAAGCGCTTCTGCATCATTGATGCCTGATTGTCCGTAATATAAATTCTCGGTCTGAGTTACGCGTACTTCCAGCCATGCAAAATTTGGAACAGCCGCCGCCATGTGAATTGTTGCGGCAGTGCAAACAGGACCAAGCGGGTTGTGCGGCATCAGATCAATGTAATGTGCTTCTGCCCAGCCGGCGACCTTCATTGCTTCGGTAAATCCGCCTACATTGCAAAGATCTATGCGCGCAAAATCAGTGAGGTGCTTTTCAATGAAGGGTAGGAACTGCCACTTGCTGGCGAATTCTTCACCTACAGCAAATGGTATATCGGTCAATTTGCGCAAAGCCTCATAAGCTTCTGGTGATTCATCGCGAATGGGTTCTTCAATAAAATCAAGTGTGCCCATCGGCATACGTTGGCAAAAAGATGCGGTCTCTGCAATGTTTAAGCGATGATGATAGTCAATGCCCATCACAAAATCACTGCCGCATTCCTCGCGCACTTTTGTCAACCATTTTGCGGTCATGGCAATACTTTCACGCGGCTCAAAAATATCTCCTTCGCTGGTGAATCCGCCTTGGTGGTCAAGCATCATCGGTCCAGTGCGGATGACGTTCCAGCCATGCTTGCGCAATAACTTGACATCATCGATCAGAGCCGCGCCCGAGCCGGATGCAGTTGCGAAACAAGGAATCACATCCCGATGTTTGCCGCCCAGCAATTGATAAACAGGAACA
Organism: Anaerolineaceae bacterium; assembly: GCA_009885945.1. Classification (GTDB taxonomy): domain Bacteria; phylum Chloroflexota; class Anaerolineae; order Anaerolineales; family Villigracilaceae; genus VFJR01. The sequence goes on along the minus strand of VFJR01000185.1, from coordinate 3,929 downwards.
TTGAGCGCTTTGCCTGCAATATCATAAAGTGCAATGTCAATAGCACTTTGCGCAGCGAGCAGTACGCGCCCGCCTTCAAAATATTGACTGCGATATAACTCTTGCCAAATGCGTCCGATTTGCATTGGGTCTTTGCCGATTAAAAATTCACGGAAGTGTTTTAATGCGCCGACAACCGCCAACTCGCGCCCGCTCAAGCCTGATTCGCCGAGACCGTAAATCCCCTCATCTGTTTCGACTTTGACAACGAGTTGGTTGCGGCTTCCCACCCAAACGGGCAAAGGTTTAATATCTGTGATTTTCATGAATTAATTCTCCTGATGTTTTAAGCCAAGGATTCGCTCGGCTTTGGCACAATTAAAAAAGCCAGCATTATTTGCTAATTCTTTGCGAATTTCAGTTTGAGGGTAATGGTCATGAGCTAACTTTGCGGATGGTTGATCTATAGGCGTATTGGGTGCAATAATATAGAAAACCTCATGCCCTGTAAAATCTGCGGTCAAAGATAATAAGCAGGAACGACTCGCTTCATTAAGCAATGTATAACCCCATAGATGGTGAATCGCAATCGCGCCCATTGCATTTGTGTTTTGAACCGCAACGGCGCGTTCGCCTACCAACCAATGGAAACGCAAACTAGCTATTGTCATCCACTCATAACGACGAGCAAAGGCATCCCCTTGCTGTTCAAGCACCCATTTAGAAAGACTATAAGGATCTTCGGCGTAGGTAGGATGTTGTTCGTCCACAGGGAAATAATCGTAACGGGGCGAACGGCTAAATGCGCCGCCAATGGCATTAATAGAGGATGCCATACATATGCGTTTAATACCAAGGGTAGCCGCAGCGCTCAAAGCGTTATAACTGCCGATGGTGTTATCAGCATATACCACAGGGTCAGGGTGGTTCACAGGCGCACGAATGGCTGCCAGATGAATAAGCGCATCGCAACCGCGAATGCTTGCAACGAACTGTCCAAAGTCACGCGTGTCGGCAATTAGATTGTCTACACCTTGCGTGCGAGTCGCTGGTAGTGCACGGTCAATACTTACCACTGTATGATTTTGACCTAGCAAATACGGGATTAAGTTTCGACCCATATCACCATTGCCGCCTGTTACTGCAATTCTCATGTTTTTTCCTTTGCTCTCTGTGATTTTCTACACTTTACTTATTCAAAAGTGAGTTCCCATAAAGTTGCGTCACCGCCAAAATCAAGCACATATAATCGATTCTGTATGAATACTGCATCAATTGGATTTTGAAACTCACGCGCAATCTGAGTGGTGACAGATTCGTAATGGTCGCCGACCTTGGTGAGTCGCATGTGTAATAGATCTTGACCTTTGTCGCTTAAGGTGCCGCCTGCTGCTCCCCAACTCAGTACAAAGGCGCTTAACACATCTCCGTCGCTCTGCCATTGCATTGGTATTTTTGAGTCAGTAGCAAAAACCAGCCCTAAGGGTGAGCGGTGAGGCGTAAAAGTGGAGAGCGTTTTTCCTTCTTCAAAAGCATCATATTCTTTTCCGTCTCCGCCTCGATATTTTGCAGCATCCGGCCCAAGGTTAACAATTGGATCAGTGAAAGCGCTGGGAGGCTGTGGAAAACCAGGGTCATTATGGTAAAGGTCATTGTCTGTTGCGTAGAATCCTGTTTGTAAATGAAGATCGTTGGCTGGGTCATAATCTATTAATCGCTGGGGATTGTCTTCTGTACCGAAGCGCCACGGAAAGCCATAATGCAGTCCTTCGCGAATCCAATTGAGTTCATCAGGATAATCAGCATCGGGACCATTATCAACCGCAAACAAATCGCCATTAGGCGCAAATTCCATATCAAAGGCATTGCGCGTGCCGTCAGCAAAAATATATCCTTGCTCTTTGAGGGCGGCTTCATCATTGGGCAGTAACAATTCAGATGCGCTGGTAGGTAAACGTAAAATCTTGGCTGTAAGCGCAACTTCACGCGTATCAGGGAAATTCCCAGCATTATTTTCTACTTCGCCATGTTCGGTACGTGAGCCAGCGTTGACATACACCCATTGGCCGTCCGAGCTAACAATAATTCCGTTATAGAGATGATCATAATAAGTATTACTGAGTTGGTAGGGTTCAGTTTGTGCAAACGTTGTCCATTCAAACTTCCCATCAGCGTTTGCCACACCTTTGCGAATGATCGCTTGGGTGTAGATACTTTTTATTGTCTGATTCGCCACTATATATAATGAGCCATCAGGAGCGAATGCCATCCCCGATAAATTTGCATTCTTAATGATCTCTGCCGGGTTAGCAACCTTTTCGAGTTTATTGGATTGATCTATATTAATTTGACTCAATCCAGCACCTGGATTGAGTATATATATACTGCCCGTTAGAGGATGAACCGCAATTTTTACAGATCCGCCGCCAACCTTTGCCACACTGCGCAGGCTGATTCGTTCATACAATAACACTGGACCATCAGGGATTGGTTGACTTTCTATGGCAGCCAGTGGAACAGGTGTGCTGGCTGCAGGTGCCGATTGACAACTTGAAAACATAAAAGCCGCTACTACAATAATAATTAAAAATTGATAATAGATTTCTTTAAAGACATTTTTCATTATTGATTCCCTTTTGTTTTCTTAAGTTCTTCAGAAGCCAAAACTTCTTCCATCATGGAATTCATATGACCTTGCATTAATAATTGAGCTTGAGGCGCGTTGCGTAGTTTTAACGATTCAGCGATGAGCATGTGATATCTTAAGGCTCGTAGCAAAGCGCTTGGGTCTAACAGAATCGCTCGTCGACTTTCAAGTAGTAAATCACTGACGCTTTCGATGGTTTGATAGAGAACAGGATTGTGCGCGGCGCGAGCGATCTGACGATGGAATAAAACATCAAGCTCGGCAAAATCATGCCCGTTTTTTTCTTCATCTTCCATTTGCCGTGCCAATTTTTCGATTTCGTTTAATTCATGGTCTGTGCCGCGTTCGGCAGCTAGGGATGCCAATTCTGGTTCTAATATTCGACGTGTTTCGGCTAACGCTAGAACCAAACCATCGCCCAAATTTTGAAAATGACTGGCTAGTTCAGTGGATGGGCGTGTGCTCATAACATAGACGCCGCTTCCATGTTCAATTTTGACCAAGCCGATGGATTGCAATGAGCGCAATGCTTCACGCATAGACCCGGCGCCTACATGTAGTTCTTTTGCCAGTTGCGCAATACTGGGCATGCGTTCGCCCGGCAGCCAATCGCCTTGAAGAATTCGCTGCTGTAATTCATCAAGGATATTGTGGTAAACACGGTTTCCGCGATTGGCTAGCATTTTATCCATTTGCCGTTGGCGTTACTTGATTCAATTACGCTGTTCACAAATCGTATGCCCATCAAGCCATCCCAGGAATTTGGAAAATGCAACGCTAATGGATTTGCTTTCTTTCCAGACCGACGAGCGCTAATTGCCTCAGCCACATCTGAATAAATATTTGCAAAACCTTCGTGAAACCCTTCTGGATGTCCAGCTACAATGCGGCTGGATCGTGCCGCAAAGGGCAGGGTGCCTGCACCATTTGGCGTTCTATTTTGAGAGGGACCATGAAGAGGTTTGTAAGTTAAGGCCTGAGGAAATTCTTGCATCCATTCTAAACTGCCGTTTGTGCCGGAGACGCGGATTCGCAAGCAATTTTCTACTCCAGCAGCAGCTTGGGTCACCCAAAAGCTTCCCCGCGCACCATTTTCAAATCTAAGAAGCGCACCAGCGAAATCATGGATTACTCTGTTGGGTACAATGCTTCCTGCTTCTGCGGCTACTTCGGCTACTTCAAGACTGGTTATAAAACGAATGATGTTATGTGCGTGGGTTCCGATGTCACCCAAGACCAGCGACGGGCCGCCGCGTTGCGGGTCTTCTTTCCAAGCCTTCTTTCCTGAACCTGCAGAGGCTCG
>VFJR01000048.1 GCA_009885945.1 Anaerolineaceae bacterium | reverse complement strand
TATTCCATTATGTAGGTGGTCTCAACTGGACTCGAACCAGTGACCTCACCGATGTGAACGGTGCGTTCTAACCAACTGAACTATGAGACCTTATATGATACATGCGCTCTAACCAACTGAGCTACGCGCCCCAAGTGACGGCATTATAGTATAGCCACAAGGCTTTGGCAAGCCATTTATGGAGGCGGCAATAAATCCCAAGGATTACTTTTATAGGTAGCAGTCATAATTTCAAAATGCAAGTGCGGACCTGAGGAACGCCCAGTGCTGCCAATAGCGCCAATTCCTTCGCCTTGACCAACACTCTGACCGCAAAAACGGTAAATTTGACTCAGATGCGCATACAATGATTGAAAACCGTTGCCATGATCGATCATCACCATACTGCCATATCCATATTCATTCCAGCCGGAATACACTACTACCCCTGCATCCGTGGCATAGACCCCTTCCCCTTCACTGCCTGCAATATCAATCCCCCAATGATTCGTCTTTGGGGAGTAATCAAAACCTGAAAGAAAATGTTTGTTTGCGGGCCATACAAATGTTCCATAGCCAATTGCTCCACCGTCTATAGGGTCACACCAGCCTTGCCCTAAGACGCGCGCACTAGCTGTATTACTGCGTGTCACTCCCAATGGCGCACTCCATGAAACAAATTCACGTCTGCCTCCCGGTACAATCAGCCAGGTGCCGGGCTTAATATTGGGGCTTGAGAAATCACCTACTAGCGCAGGGTCAAGTTTGTTACCGGCAAAGTTAATAATATCTTCAGGATTTACCCCATAATATTTTGCAACCCCATTCAAGCCTTCGCCTGCATGCCATTCGTGATAGGTACCATTCATAGGCAGAATACTTAATTCCTGCCCAGGTTTAAGACTATGCGGATCATCAAGTAAGGTGTAATAATTTGCCCACAAGATCGTCTCCGGATCTAGCCCATATTTTTGAGAAATCCCAAAGATAGTGTCGCCTTCCTGAACTACATATTTTTCAATTTCCTGCCTCGGCCGAGATGGAATAATAGTATGGATTTGCGCTTCACGCTCAACACCGTTGATATTTGAAATGCTGACATGATCAAGCGAATTTACATCGACAACCACGTTCTCACTGACGCTGGAAGCGGGCGCAGCATTTACAAGCGTTGCCGCCACTGTTTCATTAAACATCTGAATCAACCAAACCACGATCACAATCGCCGTCACCGACAGAACAGCGGTAGCAAATCGCAAAAGCGATTCGCCTAGCCCCATCTGAATCAGCTTTTGTATACTGCGTGCAAAAAAACCATAACTGTTGTTTGGGCTTTCATTAGACTCGTTATTCATTCTTTCTCCATACTATTATCATAACACGCATAAAAAACGATTTTATTTTTCTTATCATTTTCTTAAATCCTATACCGAGCCCTTATGATAAGAATACCCGCCAAACAAATTGCGCCCCCAAAAATAATCGTAAAAGATACTCCATAAGTTTGTGCCAGCCAGCCAATCAAAATGCTTCCAAAGGGAGCCACACCTTGTAGTGCCCAAAAATAAAGGCTAAAGACGCGCCCGCGCAATTCGTTGGGCACTTGAATCTGAATAATCGTATTCATCATCACCAACTGTGTTACGGTTGCCCATCCGATAAAAAACAACAAAGGGACTGCAATATTAACATTACGTGTGAAGCCAAGCGTAATCACCGGCAAAATGAAACCAATTTGCCCAACAGCAAGTAGTTTATTTTTATTTACTGAACTTAAAAAGGCTGCAAGGATAGCGGCTAGCAATGCCCCAAAACCCTGAGCTGTATATAAATAGCTTGTGCGCACCGCAACCAATGATTCTACACTGACGGTTGGCAATAACACATCACGCGCCAAAGCCGGGGTTTGCTGCATCAACGGCATGCCAAAAAAACCAAGCAATGCAGACATCAAAATGACCGACAATATTACAGGTTCAGCGCGAATATAATCTAATCCCTCGGTAAATCGCCCCCCAATACCTTGGCTTGGATTCACATCTTTTTCCACTTTAAAGCGGGTGCGCGCAAAGAATAATCCCGCAACTACAAAAACAAAACTTATACCATTGATAAAAAATATACTGGCTTCATTCCCTGTTTTTGTTAAGAGCCAAGCCGCAATCACTGGACCCAGCACCCGCCCAAAATTAAAGGCTGTGGTTTGCAGGGCGATCGCATTGGGCAGGGCATCTCGGCCCACAAGCTCAATCAACATTGCCTGACGAGCTGTCACCTCAATGGCTACAGCTGTACCATAAAAAAATGCCAATAAAACAATATGCCAAATCTGTATTTGATGTGTAAAAGCGAGATAAGCAAGCCCAAAAGCCTGCACAGACATAATAGATTGCAAAACAATAGTTGCTTTTCGTTTATCCCACCTTTCTACAAAAACACCCGCAGGTAATGCAAACAACAACGTAGGCAATGTGCTCGCAAAACCAATCAACCCCAAGTCAATGGGTCTGCCGGTAATACGATATGCAAGATAAGGTAATGTGGTGGCTTGCATCCATGTACCAATCACAGAAATGAACTGACCCGCAAGGAACAGCACATAATCCCGTGAAGCCAGCGCGGGGAAATGCATATATATTTTGGTTTTCATTGAATGATTTTATAACAGCAACTTAAAGTATTACAAGTTTATATCGGCACAACCAACTCTGCGCGATCATTGGCAGGGCTATTCACAAATGTAGAAACAGGATAAGCAGACATTGAACCAGCGGAGAACGGCTTGATTAGATGCTGCAAGCTCTCGGGTGCGCGAGGCGCGGGATCCAGCCACTCCGCATAATCTTTGGCGTCTAAGATCACCGGCATACGATTATGGATCGACTCCATTAATTCATTGGGTGTAATAGTAATGATCGTGCAAGTTTTCAACGAGCCGCCGTCCGGCGAATGCCATTCATCCCATAAACCTGCAATGGCAAAAGGATGACGGTCTTTCATATAAATATAATGCGGAGTTTTTGTTTTGGAGCCTGGATCAACTTTCCATTCATAAAAGCCATCCGCTATAATTAAACATCTCTTATATTTAAACCCGCCGCGAAAAGAGGGCTTCTCCCCTATTGTTTCTCCGCGCGCGTTGATCAGCTTATGCGCAATCGTTGGGTCTTTTGACCACGATGGAATTAAACCCCACAGAAAAAAATCGGCTTTGTTCTTGCCATCATTTGGAATCGCCAGCACAGGCTGTGAAGGCGCAACATTATAGCGCGGTGCAAACTGCGCTGGGAAAATAAAATCTTCAAATCCACTTTGTAATTCAGCGGGATTAACTGTAAGTGTAAATCGTCCGCACATGATTTCTCCTCATAAGTCATATATCAATCTAGCTTACTATATTGTGAAATAAAAAGTTGTACCCATACCCACTTGTGACTCTATCCAAATGCGTCCCCCATGAATTTCAATAATTCGTTTAACCAAAGCCAGCCCAATTCCACTGCCTTCGCTTTGTGAAGTAAGTTTGTCAAACAAGCCGAATATTTTTTCGTGAAATTCTGGCGCAATCCCTATGCCATTGTCTTTTACATAAAACACATTCTTATTTTCATTATTGATAAACGCACCAATCTCAATCTGCGGGCTGGGTTGAGTCCCCATGAATTTTACAGCATTGTCAATCAAGTTTTGCAATACTTCTATCAAACGGACTCGATCACACTTGATCGTAAAAGCGCTGGGTTTATGATCCACCAAAACATTCGCACCTTTAATCTGTCCGTCCACATTTTCAAGCGCTTCTTTGACAAGCTCGTCGAACGGGGTTTCAACAAGAGTTCCCATCAGCTTGCCAATGCGTGAAAGTTCCAAAAGATCTTTAAGCAATATTTGCATTTTCTCAACAGCAGTTTCAATACGTTCTTTATCATGCCTGAATTTTTCAAAATCTCCTTCTTGCGCATCCTTTTCAAGATAGCCAAGAAAACCACGGATCGTCACCAATGGCGATTTAAGATCATGAGACACTGTATAGGTGAAGCGTTCAAGCTCTGCATTTTTTGTCTCTAGCTCTACAATAAATTTTTTACGTTGGGATAATTCAATTGCAAGCGCAGAGTTGAGCCGCGCATTTTGAATGGCTAATCCGGCGTAGCCTGCAAATAATCGCAACACTTCCAGTTGTTCGTATGTAATCGGGCGGCTTGTGATCAGATTGTCAACAGCAATAATCGCCACTTGTTTTTCGCCTGCCCAAGCGCCGATCGCGGCATGATCCTTGACACCTACCATCTTCGCATTTAGAGGTTGGCTATAGTCATTTTCAAAATCATGGGTCAAAAAAATATGATTAGGGCTTTCAAGTACATATAAAAGCGATTTTGATTCCATACTGTCTTGCTCCAATGATATCCAATCACTCCATTCATCACTCATCTGTCCTTGATTATTTGTACCAAAGGTGCCGTCCATTGATTTACGTTCTGGGTTATATAGCCAGATGCTAGGACGGTCAAATCCCAGCTCATGAACCCCATGCCAGATTCTCTCAATTGTTGTGTACAAGCCAG
>VFJR01000154.1 GCA_009885945.1 Anaerolineaceae bacterium | reverse complement strand
GTTTTAAGTTAAGCAAACATGGTTTGCAAGATGATGTGATTGAGATCAATCAAAAAGGAGTGGAACTCGCAAAACGAATCGTTGCTTCCTCTTTCAAAGATGTGCTGATCGCGGGCGATGTAGGTCCGCTTGGGGTGCGAATCGCTCCATATGGCAGAGTCAAGCCGGAGCAGGCGCGCGAAGCGTTTGTCGAACAAATCAAAGCGCTGGCTGAGGCGGGAGTCGATTTGATCGTGATTGAAACCATGAGCGACCTCTACGAAATTCAAGAGGCGATCAAAGCCGCAAAGCAAACATCGAAATTGCCTGTGGTTGCGTCTGTCACATTTACACGCGATGATCGCACTGTGTTGGGCGATGATCCTGCGAAAGTAGCGCGCACTGTGTCATTGGCAGGCGCAGATGTGATTGGCGTCAATTGTTCTGGCGGACCTTCTCAACTATTACGCATCTTAAAACAAATGCGCGCGGCTGTTCCTAGTGGAAAATTTTGGGTTAAGCCGAACGCAGGCTGGCCCGAGCAAGTGGGCGGGCGCATTATGTATCCCGCTGATCCAGAATATTTTGGCGATTATGCGTTGTCGTTTCGTGAGGCGGGCGCAAATATTGTAGGCGGCTGTTGCGGAACTACGCCACAGCATATCGCCGCGATGAAAAAAGCATTCGATTCTTCGGCGCATTCTTCTGCAATGATTCAAGTTTTGGATATAGCTGAAGCGGCTGAGCTTTCAGATATTGAACCTCCCACTAAGCTGGCCCAAAAATTGGAACAAGGCGGCTTTGCAATTTGCGTAGAAATGGATCCGCCGCGCGGGCTTTCAACTCATAAATTACTGGCGGGCGCTTCTCTCCTCGCTGATGCAGGCGCAGACGTGATCAACGTTGCCGACTCTCCGATGGCGCGTATGAGAATGTCGGCGTGGGCAGTGTGTGATATTGTGCAAAGGACGGTGGGCGTTGAAACTACTTTGCACTTCCCCACCCGCGGCAGAAATCTTTTGCGCGTGCAAGGTGATTTACTTGCGGCACATGCCATTGGCTTGCGAAATGTTTTTGTTGTGATGGGCGACCCCACTTCTATTGGTGATTACCCCGAAGCAATGGATAACTATGATCTGGTGCCTTCGGGTTTGATCAAACTCATTAAGCAAGGTTTTAATGAGGGCGTTGATCATTCAGGCACAAGTATTGGTAAACCAACAAGTTTCTTTGTGGGCGCAGCATTAAATCTTTGCCCGCAAGATATAGATGCTGAAATTAAGAACTTACACCGCAAAGTAAAGTGTGGAGCAGATTTCTTTTTGACTCAACCTATTTATCGCGCGGATGATGGTCCCAAACTTTTGGCGGCATATGAAGCAAAACACGGAAAATTACAACAGCCAATTTTGGCAGGAATTCTTCCGTTGGTCAGCGCGAAACATGCAAATTTTTTACATAATGAAGTTCCTGGAATTTCCATCCCTGATGAAGCCCGCAAACGAATTGAGGACGCGGGCGAGAACGGCGCACACGTTGGGACAGAAATCGCAGTTGAATTGATAAATCAAATTAAAGATTGGGCAGGGGGTGTGTATATCATGCCGCAATTCCATCGCTATGACATGGTCGCAGAAATTATTGAAACTGTGAAAGGGAGTATCTAATTTTGTGGGCTTAGCCACAGAGACACGGAGTCACAGAGTTTTTTTCTCAGAGACTCTGTAACTCCATGGCAAATGAATTGGAATAGCCCATTCTTTTAGACACTCATCTGTGAAATAAGCCTAGCTGCAGGAATAAATGGTAAGTTACAATATGCTTATGTATAAAAAACTTGCAATCATTGGGTTGGTCATTGTTTTTACAGGAATCAACTTCCGCCACTTATCCCAAACAGCCCAAGGTTGGAATTCAGATTTTATCGCTGACGATATGGTGACTCATTGGGATAAACGCATGCAACCATTGCAATCTAATTTACCCATAAATACAACCATGATTGGCTATGTGGGTGATTGGGATGTCTTGCCTGAAAATGAGTATCACTACGCGGGGGAAGAGACAGAATATATTCTTACTCAATACGCGTTAGCGCCCATTATTGTTCAACGCAGCGACGAACATGAATGGGTAATTGCCAATCTAACACCTAAAGCGTACGATATTTGGATCACCACTCAGCCAAAAGATATCGAAATTATTGAATACGGGTTGAGAATTTTTTTGGTGCATAATCCATGAGTTTTCTTACTGGATTCTTAGTTCACCTGCCATCTGTTTTGGCAGGTATGTTGTTAATTCATCAAATATTGCCAGGCAATCAGCCTTCGCGATTAGTTTTTAAATTGGGGCTTGGCGCAGGGCTGGGGCTTGGCGCCACATCGCTTCTATACTTTATATTATTACTTATCACTAATTCTTTAAGTGGTTATATTTTTATTCCTATAACTTTACTTGGCATTGGGCTATACCTCACTTGGCACAATCGCATACAAAACCCGATCTTCCCCACAATCTATTCATTAACAAAACTTCAGAAATATCTACTCGCCGCATTTTGCTTATTGGTTTTAACATCCCTAGGCAGTTTTATGATTCATGCATTAATGAATTCACACGGCGGCTTTGATGCCTGGATGATTTATAACCGTATCGCTCGTTTTTTCTATCGCGGGGGAATTAACTGGCAAAACGCATTCTCACAAGATATCTACTGGCAATTCCATGCAGATTACCCTCTGTTACTACCGTTAAACCTCGCCGGCGCGTGGCAAACCTTAGGTACAGAAAACATGCGCGCTGCCCAAGCACATGGAGCATACATTTTTATTGGGTTAGTCTCTCTACTCATAGGGGCTGTTGCCATATTACGCACAACAGGACAATCTTTACTCGCGAGTATTGTATTATTAGGGACACCTATTTATGTTTATGAAAGTCCGCGCGAAGCGGCAGACCTAACCCTCGCATTTTTCATTTTAGCAACAGTAGCATGTTTAATTATTTATCATCGCGAACAAAACGCAAATTTTTTATTTCTGGCAGGTCTTGCATCTAGTTTCGGTGCGTGGACTAAAAATGAAGGTTTACTATTTGCGCTGATCAGCGCCGCAGCCTGCTTTTTCTTGCTTAATAAAAATCGACGGTTACCAAAGATATTATTCTATATCACAGGGCTGTTACCATTAATTTTGGTGCTGTATTTCAAATATTTTCTTGCGCCTTCTAATGATTTGTTTTCATCTCAGGCAGATCTGCTTGCACGTATTACTGATTCCCAAAGATATATAACAATTTTTCAGGAATTTATTGATCACTTTGTATGGTTTGGGCGCAGTAACATCAGCATCCCCATCATCCTTTTAGGATACATGTTAATTCTAAAATCACATCTTTCTTCAAAAGACTCACCTGCAGTGGTCATTTGCGCTATTTTGTTAACCACTCAATTTCTCGGATATTTTTCGATTTACATCCTGACTCCCCACAATCTAGATTGGCACTTAAGGACTTCTCTGGCGCGCTTGATTATGCATTTATATCCTGCGGCGCTCTTGCTATATTTCGCTTCACTTTCAGACCCCGAACCTGTTTTTACAAAATAAATGGAAACTACGCATTATGCCTATTCGCTATCGCCTTAAACAATTTTTCACCGCTTTAATTGTTCTTTTATGCGCGTACGCCAGCATCAATAATTTCATTGGCACATTCGAATCTGGTGAAGTGGATTTTGACCATGTGGCAAATTGGGAAAACCGTTTTACCCCTATTAAAGATCTCCTGCCCATTCAGCGTGGAACGTTAGGGTATATTGCGGACTGGGATATTCCTGGTGCAGATTTTGATCCATCTGACCAAGATGCAGAATATATTCTTACACAATATGCACTATCGCCTTTCGTATTAGTGCGCGGGGAAAACCATGAGTGGATCGTAGGCAGTCTTACTCCAAATACTTACAAACAATGGGTAGAGATCCGCACAGGACAGTATGAAGATGTAAAACTCAAAGGAAATGCCTATCTCTTTCACAGGATAAAATGAACTTTCTACTCTCAACGCTGGTCTATATTCCTGCCATTCTTATTGGCTTTCTGCTCATTCATTTAATATGGCGAGATGATGATTTGTCTTCTATATTTATTAAATTCTTCACAGGGATCGGCGCCGGACTGGGAATATCATCCTTCCTTTATTTCGCAACTTTACTGATTGCTCCTTCAAAAATCCCGTTTATTGTCATTCAATTAATATTTCTTTTTATTGTATTAACTCTTAATGTTTTTTATAAAAGATTTCCTGCAAACAAATTCCGTCTTCCCAAAATCCAACTATCCTTTTCTACTGTCCTTCTTTCGTTTTTCTTAATCATTACCCTAGCCTCTTTTATTAACCATTCAATGCGCCGTGATCAAGGCGCATTTGATGCCTGGATGATCTACAACCGCGCCGCTCGGTTTATATATCGTGACACAACAAACTGGCAAGCGACACTGTCTCCTGAGTTATATTGGGGGTTTCATGCAGATTATCCTTTGCTTCTCTCCCTTAATGTTGCATCTGCTTGGGAGCTGCTCAGAAATGAAAACTTGCGAGCTCCCTTAATTCAAGGTGGTCTTTTTTTAATAGCATCTCTCGGGTTAACATATACTACCTTGGCAAAAGCAAAAGGAAAAATTCTTGCCACTCTTGCTACAATTATATTAATGGCCAATTCTGGGCTTATTTATAGTAGCGCTGGGCAAACAGCAGATGTCCATTCGCTTTTTTTATGCTGGCAAGTATTGTTATGCTTTGCTTAGAAAAATCTTCCTTGAACATTGCCGATAATTACTCCAACTCCTATGCACTGCTTATTATTTCAGGTTTTTTGACTGGGTTAGCTGGTTGGACAAAAAATGAGGGCTTGCTCTTGATACTTGTTGTTACTTTAATTATCTTTATCAAAGCTGTAAAAAACAGGTCTTTTCCCTTGCTAAGTTATTTCTTGTTAGGCTTAATGATCCCGGGAATATTTATCATTATTTTCAAATCTCTTGCTCCATCTAGTGATTTATTATCTGGTGAGATATCACAAATCATTGCTAAATTAACAGATCCCGCACGCTATATAATAGTTGCAAATGCATTATTCAAGCAATTTGTTTTTTTTGGGCACTGGATTGTTCCAGAAATTCCTGTCCTTCTACTATTTGCATTCCTCACAGGCTTCAAAAAACACATTCCCTTTTCGTTGTACCTAATTATCACGCTTCAATTAGTAGGATATCTTGCAATTTATATAATCACCCCACACGATCTAAAATGGCAGCTAAATACAGCATTTGGACGCAATATCATGCAGTTATTTCCTTCCTTTCTTTTTATTCTTTTTATTTCACTGGAGAATGATTATGTTACTGACAATTGATATCGGCAATACTAATTTAACCATTGGGTTATACAAAGATGAGACACTGGACTGGCATTGGCGCTTGGCAACGGATCATAACCGCATGCCAGATGAATACGGCTTACAATTGCTCGGTTTATTAACACATGCAGGGTTTAAAGCCAGTGACTTACAAGGAATTGTGCTGGCTTCTGTTGTGCCTCCCCTTACGGGCAGAGTTATTCAAGCTTGTAGTGAATATCTTAAACAAGAACCTCTGGTTGTAGACGCGGGAGTTAAGACAGGTATTCGGATTCGATATGAAGACCCAAAATCAGTTGGCGCGGATCGTGTGTGTGATGCAGCAGCAGTAATGAAGCTTCACGGTGGTCCTGCTTGCGTGGTGGATTTTGGCACTGCTACAACCTTCAACGCCATTACAAAAGAGGGCGATTATCTAGGCGGTGCGATTACAGCTGGCATCAACCTCGCGGCGGAGGCTTTATATACGCACGCGGCGAAACTGCCGCGCATTGACCTACAACGCCCGCCTTCTGTGATCGGGAAGAATACTCTGCACGCCATGCAGTCTGGTTTGCTGTTTGGATATGTGAGCATGGTTGAAGGAATGGTAACCAGATTCAGAGCGGAGCTGGGAAGCGAGATGAAGGTCGTCGCCACTGGCGGCTTGGCAGAAATCGTCGCAAAAGAAACGAGTATGATTCAAATTATCGCCCCGTGGTTGACACTAGATGGATTAAGAATTATTTGGGAACTAAATCAAAAATAAATCAGCGCGCTGTAATCTTTTTTACAGCAAACGCGATCATAAAGAGCGCGGTGGCAATTAATACAATGGCGGCACCGGATGCAATACTTAGATAATAGGAAAGATATAAACCAACAATTCCTGAGAATGCGGCAAAGATTGCCGCAAGAGTCATCATCATAGGCAGGCGCTGTGTAAGCAAATAGGCAGTTGCCGCGGGTGTAACTAGCATAGCCACCATTAACGCTACCCCAACTGTTTGCAAAGAAACCGCCACAGTCACTGCGATAAGTGTAAGCAAAACATTGTTTAGTAAATTAACAGGCATACGTAATGTAGTGGCAAGAATAGGGTCGAAAGAGAGAATGAGAAATTCTTTGTAAAATGCGGCGATGATCAATAATACGATTCCGCCAAAAATGACGATCAGCCACAAGCTTTGTACTGAAACGCCCAAAATATCCCCAAACAAAAAGTGACTTAAATCTACTGCATAACTTCGCACTGTTGAAATTAAAGCAATGCCCAGCGCAAACATACCTGCAAAGATGATCCCAATTGCCGTGTCTTCCTTCACTTGAGCCTGCTTGCTGATTGCGCCAATACCCAGTGCGGCGATGATAGAAGTTCCCAACGCCCACCAAAACAGGGTTTCACGCGCACCGCCAGTGAAGAGATACCCCAAAGCAATACCAGGCAATATAGTGTGGGCGAGTGCGTCGCCAAAGAATGCCATACCACGCAGGACCACATAAGTACCGACAATAGCACAGACAATGCCAACCAGCACAGCGGCGATCATGCCGCGCTGCATAAATTCGTATTGAAGAGGTTCTAATAAAAAGGTCATAGAATTTACGATTTTGGATTTACGATTTTCGATTACGGAGGGTCTTGATAGAGGCAACAGTCATGGCTAATATTTCGTTGGTTTCCTTATATATCTCTTTGATTTGATCTAATTGAACAAGATTTGATTCCACGATAAGCTCCAGCCAATATAACGTCTCATCGCTTTCTTCTTCAACAATTTTCATTTTATTAATCATATCTGCTGTCGATTTTACACGACATGCAGCACGATAATTTGCTCGAATGGATGTGCCAGATCTTATAAGTTACTTCCCAATTACATCTGTTGCCAATGATCTTGGTAGTTTATCAACTTGAGCAATAATAGAAACTGCCAATTTCTTAGTTCTTGCCTTAAAAGTATTCTCATCCATTCCAGCCTCCTTTAACTACTAAACAACTATTTTCGAAGATGTCAACAATGATGCATCAATCGTAAATCATCATTTGTAAATCGTAAATCAAAAGTGTTGCCCTTCATCACAACAAGTATCATCAATAGTAAGCAAACCTTCATGCCCCTCAAGCGGGCGTAAGCGCGCACCATAGGCTTGCAGCAAGATATCGGAACGTAGAACTTCAGCGGCGTTACCAAGCGCCACAATGCGGTGATTCAAGAGCATGATTCTGTCGAAATGCCGCGCGGCTTGATCAAGGTCGTGAGTGGCAACCATCACAGTAACTTTGTCTTCGCGCAGTTTATTCAATACATTGAGCAGACCCTCCTGAGATGGAGTGTCGAGTCCAGTTAAGGGTTCATCCATCAGCATTAACTCAGCTTCCTGCGCCAGCGCACGCGCAATGAACATGCGCTGCTGTTGCCCGCCAGATAACTGACCAATCTGCCTCTTAGATAAAGTAGATAACTCTACAACTTCGAGCGCGTGATTTACAAAATCCCAATCGCTTTTTTTAGGGCTTTTCAAAGGACCCAGCTTTGCACTGCGCCCCATCATCACTACATCTGAAACACTGACTGGAAAATTCCAATCCACCTGACTGCGCTGAGGAATATAGGCAATGCAACTATGATTCAAAGGACGCGAACCTGAAATTGTTACTTCGCCAGAATTGGGTTGAATAACACCTGCTATTACTTTAAATAAAGTACTTTTACCTGCTCCATTCGGACCTACTACAGCCACTCGCTCACCAACGTGCAAATGGAAAGTTACATTTTCAAGCGCAACACGTGCGCTATAGCGCACAAAGACTTGGTGCGCATCGAGTATGGGTTTATCTTTTAGGTGATCAATGTGAGGATACATGCTTATTTTAATACTTCTACAATACGTTTTACATTATGCTTCATCATCTCAATATAGGTTGGCACAAGTTGATTAAGCGTCTCAAGGTATAAATCATTCACAATTTTAACATCTGTTTCTTGGGCAATTTGTTGAGCCAAGACTGGGTTATCCCCCGCGTCTAAAAAGATAGCGGGAGCTTTTGTGGCTTTAATCTGATCTATCAATTGCGCCATTTGCTGAGCAGAGGACGATGCCGCTGAACTTACATTTGGAATAATTGCGCCTGTAACAGTAAAACCATATCGTTGTGCGAAATAATTCAAAGACTCATGATTGGTGATCAACAAGCGTCTTTCTGCAGGAATTTGATTCACTTGTTCCACAATCCATGCATCAAGCGATTTCAATTGCTCAATATATCGCTGTGCATTTACCTGATAAATAGACGAGTGCTGTTCGTCATATCTTTCAAATCCAGCGCGGATATTTTCGGTGTACGTAATGACCAAATTAGGGTCCAACCACATATGTGGATCAACACCACGCGCATCTTCTCTCGCATTTATGCCTGCTGAGGCTTCTATAATAATTACTTGCGCTGATGCATTTTCAAGGATTGGCTCTAAAAAATGCTCATACTCCGCTCCGTTAAGTATGATTACGCGTGCCGATTCAATGCGTGCTATATCTTGCGGGGTAGGTTCATAATTATGCGGGTCTGCGCCTTCAGGCAATATGGAAGCGACACTCTGCTGATCGCCCGCTACATTGCGCGCGATGTCTGCTAAAAAGGTAGTAGAGGTTAATATTGCTGAATCAGGCTTGGGGGAGCCTGAGGCGCGCGGCACACAACCTACAGCTAGAATTAGAATAATAATCAGAAAAATGCTATGGCGTTGAATCAAGTTTCAATTGCTCCAAAAAATAAACAGCTAAAAAAGCCCCGAAAAATTCGGGGCTTGGTTTTTATTCCGGCGGCGCACCTTCAATAGGATAGCCTTTTGCAAACCAATCCTGCATACTGCCTGTCATGCTGGTGGCTTGGGTAAAACCTGCCGCGAGTAACGTATCACGCCCTTGTTGGCTGCAACTGACAAATGAGCACGTTACTATAATTTTTTTATCGCGCGGAATTTCAGTGAGGCGTGCTGGCAATTGACCCAGCGGAATAAATATAGAATTAGGCGCATGATATTCATCCCATTCTTTTTGTTCGCGCACATCTAAAATGAGTGCGCCCTGTTGGGTTAATGCAAAAGCATCATCTACACTCACATCCCGAGCAATCCCAGAGTTTTGACCGCCAAGCGCCAATAGATAAACAATGACACCGGCAAAAATAATGATAAAAACCTGCACAGAGGGTCTGCGTAAAAAACCGCCCACTCCGCGCCGGTCAGATGTATTTGTTGAACGACGATAATTTTTGCGGCGCATACTTAAAATGATTTTACTGCAGCATCAACATCTGCATAAAATTGAAAGAATCGCTTCAGCCCCACTGTATCAAAAACTCGATCTACCTGCGGCTGAGGCTGAATAATTTTAACATTCGCCTGTGCGATCTGATCTCGCGCAGGATCTATAGCACGAAAGCCAGATTCCCTAGCATCTGCTTCACCGCGAAAAAGCAGTGTAATTGTATGTATCGCCATCAAACCTGCACTGCTCATGAAAGGTACTTTGCTTAAATCAATAACAAGTTTACGCGTGCCTGCCTGAAACAATTGCTTTGCCGCTTCAATAGCATCTGTGTAATTAGATGCATCTAATTCACCGTCCAAATCCAACACCCCAACAGTTGGATTTTCATTATGCTTATAAGTATTTATATTCATCTTTTTCTCACATTACGAAAACGATTCGATTGCTTCTTTTCTATCGTAAAAAATATCAAACATCAAAGAGAAACCAACCATATCAAAAATTCCCTGCACTTCAGGCCGAGGATTTAATATTTTAAGGTGCTTCTGTTTCCCAGTGGAACGTCCTCGATCTAATGACTTCACATTTGCCCAGCCGTTTTCAGAATCAGGAACAGCTTCACCATTCAAGATCAAGGCAGAGGTATGCAACCCCACCAGCCCAGCGCTGCTAAGATAGGTGAGGTCAGAAATATCAAGCACAATATTTTTGGTTCCCTCTTTAACCAAAACATGTATCTTCTCAATCAGCTGCTGATAGTTTTGACCATCCAACTGCCCTGCCAACTGTAAGATCGTGACGGGGACTTTTCCATTAGCTTGTGATGTATTTAAATTCATGGTTCGCTCTCCTTGATTACGACAGAATATATAAGAATTATAAACCGCTTTTTCTTTCCAATCGTTGAAGTCTACGCTCAATTTCAGCATTCCAAAACTTAAGCATGTAAGCCGGCATTTCGTTTTTTGCAATCTGCGCCTGTGCTTTACGCGCCCATTTTAATGCTTCTTGGCTCTCACGCGCTTTATGCTCATAATATTTTGCCAATTCAACAAACGCGTAGATATGACCACCCGCCGCCGCGCGCTTCCACAACTTAATTGCTTGATCCAAATCCCCGCGCTTTTTCTGCAACGCCGAAAGACGCTTCGCTGCCACGCCGAAATCTGCTTCATCCAACCCAGACTCGATTCCACGCTCAAGCAAACGCGCGGCATCATCCCAGTGACCGAGGTCCTCAAATAATTTTCCCAGCGCAATAAAATCCAAACCGTGTTCAACATGCCCGCCATAAGGATTATTCATCATTTCGATAACGTGGGTTAACAAAGCCGCCATAGCCACCACATCCATCGCGTTGTGATAAAAAACACCTTTCAAGGGGCGCGCATCGCCTGTACGCAGATAATCAAAATACAGCCAAGGAATTTCATAGCCCGGCACTTCATCAGTGGTGCGCACCAAGCCCAGCACATGCTCTTCCAGATATTTCAACGCGCGCGAGGGCAATCTGTCACGCCACAACCTGCGCGCCAGCGGAAGTAGATCTACATGGGCATAGCCTTTGAAAGGAACGGGAATATTATGCAACGAGAAACGCGTTACCAATAACGGCGCATCAAAAGATTTTCCATTGAAGGTAACCAACGCCTTACAGGGCGCCAAAAAATCCGCCAAACCTTCCAAAGCAGCGGCTTCTTCGGCGGGATCGCGCATAAAGAATTGCGCCACCACAAACTCCCCATCCACAAAACGCGCCGCGCCAATCAGAAACGCATATGTACCCGTGCCGCCAGAAATACCAGAGGTCTCTGTATCCAAAAATGCAAATTGATTTAACGCAATTTCAGAAACCCTCGCATCCTTTGCCCATTGAGCTAATAACGAAAAATCAGATGCAGGAAAAATAAGAGACTGCCCATGTTTATATTTTTTAGTAAAACGTTCCTGCGCTACAAACACGTCTCCACGGCGCGTAGAACGGTATTCGCCGGGCACAGAATCATGAATCGGAAAACGAGAAGCAGGCTGAGGCGGGGACAGATGCGTTGTTCCCACTTTAACCCCAAGTGATTTAAGTTTATCTGCCAAGGATGGCTTAAGCGCAGTCATTATTAGAATTATAAAGCTTTAAAAACAAAGAGCCGCCAATTTCTTGACGGCTCTTTGTTTTTAATTTTGTTACATCATGTTTGCGAAATATTTCTTCCAAAACCACATACAAAGTGTAACCAACGCGACTGGTCCAAGGTAGGTAAAGAAACCTCCGACAAATCCAGAAATATACATACCCACAACAGGAACAGCGCTAAACACATTGATTACCGCGCCTGTTAATAAATAGCGAACACCAAAATTGGTAAGGTCTTCTGTATCTGTGAAGAACAAACCAACCAGGACGCCAACAAGTATCAGTGCCCATGCCAAATAAGTATTTTCAAACGAAAATGCTCCAGCTACTGCAGCGGTAAGCCCGCTAATGACATGTAACCAACCCCACATTGCCTTAGAGTCCATGCTCGCTGACGCGGCAGGCGCTTTAGATTGTGCTTTTTTTGCAGCCATTTGTAATCTCCTTTTTGAATAGAACAGATTATAAGAATTTCTATATTATTAACCCCTCAACCCAAACAAAAGTTACTGGTTTTGAATAGAGTTCCCTTTAGAGAGGTATAATCGCCCCGCTTTATGAAAATCCTTACTGTACTCACCTATTATCGCCCGCATACATCGGGGCTTACGATTTATGCCGAGCGTTTGGCACGCGCATTTGTTGCGCGTGGACATCAAGTGACTGTGATGACCACGCAATACGATCCATCTTTGCCGCGCGAAGAAGTAATGGACGGCGTGCGAGTGATTCGCGTGCCCGTTGCGGCGCGCATTAGCAAAGGCGTGATTGCGCCTACATTTGGTTTAGTTGCCACAAAACTTGTTTGGCAGCATGACGTTGTTCAACTGCATCTACCGCAATTTGACGCGCCCGGAGTTGCCTTGCGCGCGCGTTTATTCCGCAAGCCGGTAGTGCTTACTTATCATTGCGATCTTTTTCTAACACGCACATTTTTTAATCGGCTGATTAATTTCGTGGTTAATTTTCAAAATAACGCCGCAGGCATTCTTGCGAATCATATTGTCACTTATACACAAGATTACGCAGACAACTCTGCCTACCTCTCCAGCTACGCTTCAAAACTAACCCCCATCCTGCCTCCCGTCGAATTGCCACCTCCAACGCCTGAGGCTGTTTCTGCGTTTGCAAAAAAACATCATATCAATGATCGTAATCCTGTCATTGGCATGGCCGCACGCTTCGCCGCCGAAAAAGGGATAGAAGTTTTACTGGACGCAATGCCAAAAATTTTGGGGAAATATCCAAAGGCGCAAGTTTTATTTGCGGGCACATATCAAAACGTAATGGGCGAACAAGCTTATTCAGACAGATTAATGCCGCGCATCCGTGAATATGAACTGCAAGGTCATTGGACATTTCTCGGAAATCTAGACCCTGTGCAAATGTCGGCGTTCTATCGCAATTTGAATGTATTAACCATCCCATCTTTAAATTCCACTGAAGCCTTTGGCTTGGTGCAAATCGAAGCCATGCTCAACGGCGTGCCCTGTGTGCCCTCTGCCCTGCCTGGTGTGCGCCGCCCCGTGCAAATGCACAAGATGGGCATCGTTTCTGAAATTGGCAACGCAGAAAGCCTTGCTAACTCTATTTTGGATGTACTGGACAACCCCGAAAAATATCGCGGGGATATTGAAGAAATTCAAAAAGCCTACAATCCAGACTCTATTGCACAGGAATATGAAAAATTATTCCAGAGCTTAAGGAAGTAATTATGAGTAATCACAAACGGAAAGACTTTCTCTTCCTGCAAATCAGCTCCCTGCCCTACTTCCGCGCCTTCTTACGCGCCATAGAATCATCCTACTATCAGGATTTGCCCCTGCCATCCCCCATCTATGACGTCGGTTGTGGCGATGGACATTTTGCCTCTTTGACATTCGACAACAAACTGGATGTAGGACTCGACCCTTGGCACAATCCAATCCATGAAGCAAAATCTTTCGGCGCGTATAAATCTCTTGTCGAAGCCGATGGCGCACTCGCTCCTTTCCCATCCAACCATTTTGCCAGTGGATTAAGCAACTCGGTCTTGGAGCATATTCTGCTTATTGATTCTGTCTTAGCAGAAACAGCGCGCGTGCTCAAGCCCGGCGCACCATTTTATTTCTGTGTACCCAACACACGCTACTTCTCAGCGCTTTCGTTGACCAAAATCTTCGGTAAGCCTTACGAAAACTGGTTTCGCAAAATCTCGCGCGTACATCACGCTGATGAACGCGATGTTTGGAAAGAGCGCCTCGAACGCGCTGGCTTCACCTTGGAACGCCACTGGCATTATTTTTCACCTGCTTCGATGCGCGTGTTAGAATGGGGACACTACTTTGGGTTGCCCTCATTAATTGTCAAAGCAATTACGGGCAGATGGATTCTCTCCCCCACCCAATGGAATTTATTCTTAACCGAAAAATTTGTCCGCCAATACGCATCTCCCAAACCAGTCGCTGACGGAACATTCACTTTTTACATCGCAAGAAAAAAATAATACGCATTCATCCTTCATCTTTCACTCTTCATCCTTTTCCTCCCCATGTCCTTCGACGAAAAATATTTCTCCACTAACACCTACGCCAACATCACCTTTGCCAAATACAGCATGTATTGGTGGTCAAATCGCTTCTTTGCCACGCTGGCACGTCGTTACGGAAAACGCGGAGCGCGTCTGCTTGAGATTGGTTTGGGCTTGGGGCATTTGGCGGCTCAGCTTGAAGATACGTTTGAAACGTCTGGGATGGATATTAATCACTGGGCGGTTAAAAAATCAAAAGACGTAGTCATTAAATCAAATTTGCAAACAGCCTCTGCACAAGAGCTACCCTTTGTAGATCATTCTTTCAATGTAATCATCATCAAGCACATTGTTGAACATTTACCCGACCCCGCCAAAGCCATCCACGAAATTGGACGCGTTACAGAAAAAGATGGCATTTTGATTTTAGCCACTCCCAACCTTGGTTCCTTACTCAAACCATGGAAAGGAGATAAATGGATTGGCTATCAAGACCCAACCCACATTGCGCTAAAACAGCCGCAAGAATGGCTGACATTAATTCAAAACGCAGGCTTTGAAATACAGCGCGTTTTCTCAGACGGATTTTGGGATGTGCCTTACGTCCGCTTTGTTCCAAGACAAATTCAAAAATTATTTTTCGGCTCACTGGGCGGTTTACAAGCCATTTCAGGGATTGTCTTTTTACCAATGACCTGGGGCGAAAGCATCATCATCATCGCAAAAAAGAAGTAACGCATAACCTATCAAGCACTTATCAAATTCGTAACATATTGGCGTTTTCGTTGTTATATCTTTAGATAAACATTTTTTGTTTATTGAAGGAGAAGAAATGCGCCGAATATTTTTTACAGGGCTGATATTGATATGGATAACCGCCTGCGCGAAAGCAACGCCTCAACCTACGCTTCAGCCTGCTGCAACACCAACCAGCGAATCCACGCCTATACCTACTCTGCCGCCAAGCCCCACGCCCGTGTTTGCAAACATCCGTGCGCGCGATCTAACAGTCAACTGCAGGTTTGGTCCCGGAGTTGTCTATGAAATTATCAACGTGTTAAGACCAGCACAAAGCGCCAACATTGCGGGGCAAGACTCCACGAATACCTGGTGGCAAATTCGTGACCCCGGTAACCCAGGCAATTTTTGCTGGGTAGATAAAACGACAGTGGACGCCGATGCAAACGCAGATTCAGTATCAGTGGTGAATGCGCCTCCTGCAACAATCACCCAGCTTCAAGTTGAGGTTGAACCGTCACGTCTCGTTGTTGCCTGTGATGCATTTCCTCAAGTTTTCGTATTCAAAGCAGATATCACAGTGAATGGTCCCGCGCTTGTTACATGGCAATGGGAAGTCAGCACAGGCGAGGTGTCACCTGCGCAAACACTTATTTTTGAAGAAACGGGTACACAATCTGTGCAGGAATTTTATCGAATACAATCCCCCAATGATTATTCGGTCAATTTACATATATCATCCCCTAACGAAAGGTCTGAGCGTGAAAATTTCTTTGCGCAATGTACACCCTAAATGAAAACCTCTGAGCTTTTTATTTTCACAATTATTCGTATCATATTAAATACTGCCTACCGCATGATCTATCCATTTCTGCGTATCTTTGGACAAGGGCTTGGAGTAGGTGTTGCAGATATTACAAACCTGATTGCGACACGCGCATTCATTGGTGTGTTTTATCCATTAATATTCCCATTTCTCGAACCACGCGGCCGCAAGTTTGGCATGTTACTGGGCATGGGGTTTTTTATCATTTCTATGGGTGTTGTTGTGTTTTTCCCAGGCTACACATCTTTTGGAATATCGCTTGTTTTAACCTTGGCTGGCAAGGCTATTTTTGATCCATCTCTTGCATCTTATGTTTCCGATCACACTGAATACAAGCAGCGTGGAAGCAAACTTGCCGTGCTAGAGTTTGCATGGTCACTGGCGTTTATTCTTGGCGTACCTGCCGTGGGCTTGATGATTCAATACGCGAGCTGGTCTATGCCATTTTCTGTATTTGGAATTCTAGGCGCAGGCGCATTTATTTACATTGTACTAATGCTCAAAGATTCAAGGCTGCCTGAGCATCACGAAGATGGCGTCTGGGGAAATGTAAAAGCTATTTTCACGTCACGCACAACATTAGTTGCTATGTCTATTGGGCTGAGCGTAACTGCCTCAAACGAAGTAGTTAACTTAATGTTTGGTGTTTGGCTGGAAGATTCATTTAAATTACAAGTCGCCGCATTAAGCGCAGCGACTGCTTTTGTAGGTCTTTCGGAATTAAGCGGTGAAGGCTTGGTGTTCTGGTTCGTAGATCGGCTGGGAAAAGTCCGCGCTTGCGGGGTAGGGATTTTGGCAAATTGCATTGCGGCATTAATCTTGCCTGCGATTGGGCAGACTCAAACAGGCGCATTAATTGGTTTATTTTTGTTTTACATTACCTTTGAATTTACCATCGTGAGCATTATCCCCTTGTTGTCCGAGGTGATGCCATTAGCACGCGCCACGACCCTTTCTTTCGCCGGCGCAGGGCATTCTATTGGGCGCACGATTGGCGCTTTGCTTGCGCCGACACTCTACGCCTTTGGATTTTCCTACATTACCGGTGCGGCAATACTCTTTAATTTTCTTGGGCTTTTGGCAGTTTGGTATGTTTCAAAACACCATGATTAATAAGCTGTAACCAAGTAGAACTTGTATCAAATGTAAATTTGTTTTTACCTGTTTTGCTCTTTGACAAAATGACCTATTTCATAAACATTGCCGAAGATGGAAGGAGAGCCCTTCATTGCATACAATTTGCTTTTCTTAAGATGATGGGAAGCGGCGATCTCAATATCTCTTTCTGTTGAAAAATGAAGTTTGCGAATATCATGCCCCAAAACACGGAACATTAATACCATAAAGGGCCGCTCCACCGGACATCCATATACAACCTGTCCCCCAGGTTTTAATACGCGCCTCATTTCTGCAAAAGCCTTTTCTAATTCGTCAGGTTTAAGATGTTCCAGCGTGCTGATGGTCAGCACGGTATCAAAATGCCCGTCGGGATAGGGCATATTTTTAATATCACCGTTTTGCAAAATGGGGTAAACACTATGTTTTGCAAAAACCTTTTTTACTTCTTCAATATCACAAGTTAAATCCAGCCCATATATTTCCTTATACATAGTATTTAAATTAAGAAAAGTAAGACCGCTTCCAAAGCCAATCTCGAGAATTTTTTGACCACCCACACATTCAGCAAGACAAAGTTCAACACGTTTACGATACATTTTCCCAAAAATGGGCAGATAATAAAAGATAACCGAATATTCCTTCAATACCCCTCTGTAAGTATTAAAGGGAAGCAGGTTTAGTTTTGGTCTTTTAGAATTTATAGTCATTTTAAACAAATTTAATCCTTCTTGCCGCAAAAGCAACCATACGCAACAATAATATACCGTGTTTCCAGCGTGAAATATTGGTAGAGCCGTACGTGCGTTCACGATAACGTATCGGTAAGTCTACAATTTTCAGGTTTAACTTTGCCGCACCAAAGATGAGATCATAATCTCCAAAGGGATCAAAGTCGCCAAAGTATGTGCGGTTTTCAGCAATCAGGTCATAATCTTTGCGCCACAATACTTTTGTGCCGCAAAGTGTATCTTTTACAGATTGTCCCAGCATCCAAGAAAACGCCAAACTAAAGAATTTATTGCCAAGGAAATTCAATGTTTTCATGGCTTCCTGCTCCATTGGATAAACCAACCGAACACCATTAATAAACTCACCCTTGCCTGAAACCAACGCATCATAAAAACGGGGCAGGTCTTCTGGCGGGACTGTTAAATCCGCGTCTAGGATCATTAACACGTCGCCAGTGGCTTTGGAATAACCAAGGCGCACTGCGTCTGCTTTGCCAATTCCTGTTTGTTGAAAGAGCAGGCTGGGGGTAGATGGATGCGTCTTCATTTCCCTCTGGATTGCATCATACGTATCATCCTTTGAATGCCCTTCAACAAAGATCAATTCTGTCTCGCGTCCCATTTGGGGGGTTCGCTCAAAAATAGCTTTGATATTTCCTGACTCATTGCGCGCGGGCACGATCACAGAGACTTTTGGCTCTTTTGCTGTTTGAGGCTGGGGACGCGCGATCAAAAGGTTTGATAAAGCCAAAAGGTTGAATGGAAACAAACGCACTAGAAAATGATTGAAGATTCCACTAAGAGGAAGCGGCAAAAGAACTTCTTGTGAGACTTTGATTGTTTCAAATCCAGCTAGGTTCAACATGCCATTTATATCTTCACGCGTCAGCCAGTTTTGCAGAAGCGTCCGATTAGACAAATTTAAGATTTGAGCAATATTTAATGGCAACTGCCAAAGGTGACTATAAAAATTAATGATGATTCGAGTACGCGGTACACATAAAGAACGAATTTGCTCAAAAACACACTGCACATCCCACAAATCATTAACTGTGTCAGAAAGAATAATAATATCAAAAGGACCTTGAATTCCCGAGATGTCATGCGCATCTGCATTAATAAATTCAAGAGTTGGATGCTTGGCTTGAGCGCGAGAAATCATTTCCTGCGAAAAATCAATACCTACCCCACGAGATGGCTGTAAGCTTGCCAGCAAATCTCCTCTGCCACATCCGATTTCAAGCACACGCTGATGCGGGGTAACATGAAATTGATAAATCTCGGTAATGCGCTGGTGATACCACTTACCCATTCCTTGCCAACGATCTTGTTTAATCGCTGCGGAATCCCAATGTTGAATACGATTTTTTTGATAAACCTGATGGGCTATATCAATTTGACTTTCATTTCTCATATATTATTTTCCTATGTCAATATTTCGCTTGTCTACTTCTAGGCAGGAAATCCCGGCACACTTTGAAAAATCATGAAGCCAACCCGATAGGCTTTTTAGCAAAAGCGGATCAGCTGAACTTGCAATATTATCAAGTTCAAATGGATCTTTTACAAGATCATAAAGCTCTACAAATCCATCTGAATATTCAGCATAAAGATAGTCGCGCGTTCTTAATCCGTTAAAAACTTGCGGCGACTTGGAACCACTAGGATTAATAGATAATTGCATTATATCAAACGGGAACTCACTGCCTTCATCGGCAGGCGCTACAGCCTTATAGCTTTCCAAATAAAAGGCACTTCTCCAATTAGTTACATCACCCTTCAACATAGAAACAAGCGAACGCCCGTCTAGATCATATGGAGGAATAACCCCTGCCCATTCTGCAACAGTAGATGCAATGTCTACATTTCCAGAAATATACCCTCTCACATTTTTTTTACGTGGAATGTCAGGACCCACTACAATAAACGGCACATTAATATCCTCTTCATATACAGTGTCTTTACCTGTAAACATACGATGCTGGCCGAGATGATATCCGTTATCTGATGTAAAAATAATATATGTATTTTCCATTAACCCTTTTTTGCTCAATATACCAATCAAGGTAGCGATCATTTCATCTACAGATTGTAAAGACTGCAAACGACCAATATATAAAGCATCTATATTACCAATATCTTTTTTAGACAAAGGAGGGTCATCATTAATAAACGGGGGTTTATCAGAGACATCCGCCTCATTAAAAGATAAAGTGCGAGGAGCGGTCACATCCAAAAACAAACCACTATGCCGTTTTGCTGGAATGGCTGGCTCGTGAGGCTGATAAGGAGCTATATACATAAAAAACGGTGATTCATCAGCTGCATTTTCGTCAATAAAATTAATTACTTTTTTCCCTAACACATCTATAAGGTAATTTACCTGATGTGGAGTATATATTTGCAAAACACCATTTTCATTCAATACGTAATCTAACCCAATGTATTCATGACCTCTCACAGGGCTATACCATTCACTCCAGCCTGGCGGAACATACTCTCTATCATCAGGATGTGGATATCCATTTAAATACTTACCAAACAAAACTGTGTTGTATCCTGCCGCTTGAAGCCAGACAGGCAAAGTGGACAATTCTGCTTTTGTATTTTGGAATGCCAAAAAACCGCCCGTTAATGGATCATTTGTATACACCTGATGGTTATGTGTATATTGTCCTCGCAAAATAGTGGCACGTGATGGACAGCAGACAGACGAGTTCACAAAAAAACTTTCGATACTTGTTCCTTGTTCAATCAAAAGCTTTTGCACATACGGCATATAATCCAAGCTGCCTAGTTTTACATCCAAATCATCCATCACAATCAAAATAATATTAGGGCGCGATTCCATCGACAATACAGTTGCTTTTGGCGACAATACTCCACAAGCTTGAAATAACA
The DNA here is from genome assembly GCA_009885945.1 of Anaerolineaceae bacterium. Lineage (GTDB taxonomy): Bacteria > Chloroflexota > Anaerolineae > Anaerolineales > Villigracilaceae > VFJR01. The sequence goes on along the minus strand of VFJR01000154.1, from coordinate 6,446 downwards.
AAAGCATTAAACATACAGCCCAGACTCTTTTTTTTCTCATACATTTCCTCAGAAGCGTGATGATACCATGTTGTGATAAACTCGAATTATGCCCATTATTTTAAAACCCACACGTGAAAAAAGCTTACAACGTCGTCATCCTTGGATTTTCTCAGGAGCGATTCAGCAAGAGGATAAAGCCCTCGCTTCAGGCTCTACCGTGGACTTGCTAGCCAACGATGGGCATTTTCTTGCTCGGGCATCTTATTCCCCGCAATCACAAATCCGCGCCCGTGTGTGGACTTTTAATGATGAACCCATAGACGCAAACTTCTTCCGCAAACGTATCCAAGAGGCAATTCAGCAGCGTTCAACTTTTAACTTGGAACATGACACCAACGCCTATCGTTTAATCCACGCCGAATCAGACGGCATCCCAGGCTTAATCGTGGATCGTTATGATAATGTGCTCGTTTTACAATCACTAACCGCAGGCTCAGAATTTTGGAAAGAAACGATTGCCGATCTTCTCGTCGAAGAAACGGGCATCCAAAACATCTACGAACGCTCCGATGCCGATGTACGTGAACTTGAAGGCTTACCGCCAATCAACAAAACCCTGCGCGGCAATCTTTCATCCTTTGCTATCCCCATTCAAGAATACAAGCTCAAATTCAACGTAGATATCGCACACGGACACAAAACAGGCTTTTATCTCGACCAGCGTCATAATCGCAATCGTCTTGGTGAATTTGCAAAAGACCGCGATGTATTAAATTGCTTCTGCTACACTGGCGGATTCTCAATCCACGCCTTGGCACATGACGCAAAATCTGTCATCTCTATCGATTCTTCCGCAGATGCTTTATCTTTATTGCAGAAAAATATCGCCATCAATAACCTCCCTACTGAGCGACACACATCCATGGAAGGCGATGTCTTTCAACTCCTAAGAAAATTCCGCGACGAAGCGCGTTCCTTCGACTTGATCATTCTTGACCCGCCCAAACTTGCTCCTACAGCGGCACACGCCGAAAAAGCCGCGCGTGCGTATAAAGATATCAACTTATTAGCTTTTAAATTATTACGCAAAGGTGGATTGTTATTTACATATTCCTGTTCAGGTGGAATTGATGCGGGCTTGTTTCAAAAGATCATAGCAGGAGCCGCCCTCGATGCAAATGTAGACGCGCAAATCATCGAACATTTATCGCAAGGCGCGGATCATCCCGTCAGCTTACATTTCCCCGAAGGCGCATACTTAAAAGGGTTAATTTGCATTAAGAATTAATCTAGTGCCCGTGTAAATATACCCACGCTGTTTTTATCAAACAGCGTCAATCGTACAACCTTCAACCTTGATTTTTCTTTTTCAAAATATTCTTTTATCGTATTAAGAATCACCCCAGCCGCGCGTTCTTTTGGAAAACCAAATATGCCTGTTGATATAGCTGGCAATGCAATTGACTCGCACTTCAATTCATCAGCCACGCGAAAAGAACCATAGACTGCATCATGTAACTTTAAATCCTCATCGCCATCGCCCCACACAGGTCCCACAGCGTGGATTACATATTTCGCAGACAAGCCCCCGCCCGAAGTCCAGGCAGGATGCGCATGAGAAACAGATCCATATTGTTGAATCCACTGATTGCTTTCCTCTTGAATCACATCCCCGCCGCGCATCACAATTGCCCACGCCACGCCGCCGCCATGCTCCAGATATTCATTGGCGGCATTAACAATTGCATCTACTTCCTCAAGCGTTAAATCACCCTGAACAATTTGCAGGGCTTGGTTTGAAGGCAATGTAATTTCTTTCAAAACGATATTCATAAATTTATTTTACCCCCATTAAAAAAGTAGAGCGAGATTAATCTCGCTCTACAATTCTTTACTTTGTTTTTGTTTACTGTGTTTTTGCGACTACGGCAGAAAATGCCTGTGGGTCGCGGATTGCCATGTCTGAAAGCATTTTGCGATTGATCTCAATGTTTGCTTTCTTCATCAAAGACACTAACTTGCTATAAGTGGTGCCGTTCAAACGAGCCGCGGCGTTGATGCGTGCGATCCACAACTTGCGCAGATCGCGCTTACGCACACGGCGATCACGAGTGGCATACCAGAGGCTTTTAAGCATTGCCTCATTCGCGCGCTTGAACAATGAATGTTTTGAGCCGCGCTGGCCCTTTGTGATCTTTAATATTTTTTTGTGACGAAGATGTCCTTGTGGACCACCTTTTACGCGCATGTTTCTACCTCCTGCAAACTCGCGGGCGTCGGCGGGTTACGCCAGTTGTTTACACCCGAAAGCCGCAAATAAAATTGGTCTCGATAAACTCGACCACCGAAATAACTATTTTTCCATATTTGGCGCCAAGCGTTTTACACGCTTGATGATCGAACGACCCTTTACAGGAATCGTCTTCGCTAACAGCGCCTTGGTGCGATCTGATGTTCTGCGGCGTAAATGGCTCTTGCCGCCTTTAGAACGCACTAATAAACCTGAACCAGTCAAGCGAAATCTTTTGGATGTCGCCTTGTGGGTCTTCAGCTTTAATTTTCCAGACTTCTTTGCTTTACGAGGCATTTCTAACTATCTCCTTTCCTAAAAAATAAAACCGCGGGACGAATCTTCTCCCGCGGATGATCCACATCTTCGGGCTTACTCAGACTTAACAGGCTTCGCTTCATTCTCATCTTGAGGCTGATCTGCTTTCTCTTTCTTTTTCGGCGCTGCGGCTTTGATCGGCGCTAGCACCACCAGCATAGTACGCCCTTCCATCATCGGCGCTTGCTCAATGATTGCAACATCTGCAAGAGAGGTTGCAATTTCTTTTAGATCTTCTAAGGCAATTTCAGGATAATCCATTTCACGTCCACGGAATTTAACCGTAACACGCACTTTATTACCTTGATGTAACCAACGGCGGGCATCATCTACTTTAAAACCGCGATGAGCTTCATTGGTCTTCGGGCGCAGACGAATTTCCTTAACTTCGATCTTAGTCTGCGATTTTTTTGCTTCGCGATCTTTCTTGGCGCGTTCATAAATAAACTTGCCAAAATCCATCACACGGCAAACAGGCGGAGCGGCGTTTGGTGAAACTTCCACCACATCCAGATTGGCATCACGGGCAATCTGCAAAGCCTGCTTCATGGTTACTACACCGACATTTTCACCGTCGGCACCAATTAAGCGGACTTCTGGGACCCGAATACCTTCATTAACACGAAACTCGTTGGCGCTGATACGACTCTCCTTATGAATAATAAACCCAGCCTGAGGCTGGCGTTTTAACGGGCGAATAATACCACGAAGGCGCGCGAATCGTCAATTTTTTTATTACGCCGTAGTAAAATAGCCATTATCGTCAACAGCAAGGTGAGAGTGGCTTCTACAGCAACTATCACCTCATACTCAAAACACGTGAGGTCAAAGTGGCAGAAAATTTTGATGTAGTAGTAATTGGAGCGGGACCTGCAGGATATGTAGCCGCAATTCGCGCGGCGCAGTTGAAACAAAAAGTAGCAATTGTTGATAAGCAATGGCTTGGCGGTGTATGCTTGAACGTTGGTTGTATCCCATCAAAATCGCTATTAAAGAACGCAGATGTAGCTCATACATTGCGCGAACGCGGCAAGGATTTTGGCTTCTCTTTTGATAACTTAAAACTTGATTATGGCGTTGCTTTCAAACGTTCTCGTCAAAACTCTGACAGACTTGTCAAAGGCATTGGTTTTTTGATGAAGAAGAATAACGTCACTGTAATCATGGGCGATGCAAAATTTAAGGCAAAAGATACTCTTACAGTTACAGACAAAGACGGCAAAATAACTGAACTGAAAGCAAAGAATTTTATTGTAGCAACAGGCGCAAGCGCCGCAAGCATTCCAGGCGTGACTGTGGATGGCAAGAAAATTGTCACTTACACAGAAGCTATTATGCAAGAGTCCCTTCCCAAATCAGCAGTGATCGTAGGCGCAGGCGCGATTGGGGTGGAATTCGCCACCATTTGGAATTCCTATGGTGTAGATGTAACGATCGTCGAGTTAATGCCGCGCGTACTCCCCCGTGAGGATGAAGAGGTAAGCAAGGAATTGACCAAAGAATTAACCAAAGTGGGTATCAAGATTAAGACTGGCGTGAAGTTTGAAAGCATCGCTGTTTCAGGTTCAAAGGTTAAAGTAAAGCTACCAGATGAGACTCTCGAAGTGGAGCAGGTTTTAGTAGCAACATCTTTCACACCAAACAGCAAAGGACTGGGGCTGGAGACTGCCGGGGTCAAATTGAGCGAGCGCGGTTTTGTAGAAATCAATGAAAAAATGCAAACGAATGTTTCCGGTATTTGGGCAATTGGCGATGTAACAGGCAAGTTAATGTTGGCGCATGTGGGCTCTGCCATGGGAATCATTTGCGCTGAAAATATTGCAGGCGCAGAGACGGTCACATTGGATTACGAAATGATGCCCCGCGCAACATACTGCCAGCCTCAAGTTGCCTCTTTTGGATTGACAGAAGCACAAGCAAAGGAACGCGGCTATAACATCAAGATTGGGCGTTTCCCATTTCAGGCAAATGGCAAGGCGCTGGGACTTGGCGATTACGCAGGTTTTGTAAAGATTGTGATGGATGAAAAGTATGGCGAAATTTTGGGCGCGCACATGATCGGACCAGAAGTGACTGAGCTACTGCCCGAATTAACATTGGCGCATATGATGGAACTAACGCCGCATGAGATTGCTCGCAACGTGCACGCGCACCCAACCTTGAGTGAAGCGTTGATGGAAGCGGCGCATGGGGCGGATGGTCAACCAATACATATTTGATAAAGAGTAGAAAATAGTAAGAGCGGCGAGAAAACTCGCCGCTCTTACTATTACCAAATTTCACAAACAAATTATTCGGGCATAAATATGCCGACCGGATGCAAATACCATTCCTGATAATAAACAGCCCCATTAACACTTACATCAAGAGGGAGTGCATCAATATCTTTATGCGCTATGACAATAACCGCGCAAGGAGTAAAAGTATTAAACGGATAAACATTATATTTCACTTGCGATTCGTTTGTAACATTCACATGCTCTAGCCGAATCGTCTGCTTGCTATTTTCTTTCAGCAATGCCCAAAGTGGGTACTCCATATCATCTCCACCCATCACAATAAGCCCTACATTTATACATTGTGTATTAACTAAAAATTCTACTGAATTGATATATGGCATAGCCAACGACGGCTTAAGTTTAAAATACTGCTCAGACCTAGGGGTTATTATGATGTTTTCCGAAGCTAAAACAGGGCGGATTCGATTCGAAAACAAATATGGGAATGACCCAACAAATAAAAGCAAAAGACTTAAGTTTGCGATCCAGCGCAATCTAAGATTAGAAAGAAATAAGCCAACAATTGATGACCAAACAATAAAAAGCGGAAGATGAAGACGGCTATTCCACGGCTGCCATTTTAGATAGATATTAAATAATACAAAGGCTGTTAACAAGCAAATTAAATAATAAACAACATCATGTTTTTTGTATTGAGGCATACTAAAAATAAACAATGCACCAAAAAGAAGAACAAGATGCAAGTGATTGCTAGCGCTATCTTCAGAATTTGATGGGGTTAAGACTCGAAATTGAGTGCTGCCGAAAGTTGTGCGTATGTCATTTAAATCAATGCCGATTATTTGATGAAACTGGAGCATGCCAGTCTTTAACATGATATTCACGCTAGGAAATGGAGTACCAATATGCAAACTAATATTACGAATTATGTTGGAAGTCAGAGAAGCAAATGTATATATTTCATTTACTGTTTGGGTTTTAATAATCTCAGGACCTAAAGGATTCTGATAAAGATCATAGTTACGCAGATAGTGACCGAGGCTTAAGGAGACAGCAACAATAACAACAAATGCGATTTGGAATAATCCCTTAGTACGGCGAGATCTAACAAGCGACAGACTAAACCAAGCCATAAACGGAAATGCATAAATATAGGCTGTTGCCTTCGTAAGAAATGCAAGCCCAAGACTTATTCCAACAGCCAAAACGTAAATATAACTGTCATCTTTTAAAAGCTTAAGCAAATAGAAAACTAAACATACCAGCCAAAAAGAAACTACATAATCATTTTGCGTACTTGACCCTTGAAGTATGCCCATCGGGATGGTGATACTAATAACCGCAGAAAAAATTTGACCGCGTATATTAGCGCCAAGTTGTTTTGCGATCAATGACACACCCACGGCAGAGCCGACCATACTGAACCATTGCACAAGGTTTGCAAAACGATCTCCGCCGCTTAAGAGTTGAAAATGCATAATAGCAAACTCAGCCCAGGGATTCAGATATAACTGCCTAAATATTGATGTGGGATAATGCGCAACGCTCTTATTTTGAATCCAATGTACCACGCGACTCATATGGTATGTCATTGAATCATAGTTGTTGGGAGGGGC
>VFJR01000052.1 GCA_009885945.1 Anaerolineaceae bacterium | reverse complement strand
ATGGGACGTGGGTATTGGTGGCGATTTAAGCAGCCAGTGATGATAGCTTTAATTTATTTTCTTGTTTGGCAGGTATTATCTACACTACCATATCTTGCAGAATATAAACTGTCAGCTATTCGAGATGCCATGCTGTGGGGATATGGGCTGTATGGGCTGTTCATCTTGTTTGTCTTTACCCGCTCTATGATTTCACGTTTTCTGGAGATATATTCGACAATAGCACTATTCTATATTGTTTGGATGCTTGTTTTGTTTTATTTCCGCTTAAAGGGTGTTGAAGTTTTTATTCCGATATTAGAAATTCCACTTACAGAAATAAAATCTGGAGATGTTGGTGTTCACTTAGCTGGCATTGGGGCATTTCTGTTATTACGTTTTGACAGGCGCTTTGAAAAACATTCTTTATTTGGTCATTCTTTAATATGGATTTGCTGGTGGCTGGCATGGCTCTTTTACGGTGCAGTTAGCCGAGGGGCGATGTTTAGTAGTTTAATGTCTTTCTTGGTCATATTGTTAATTCGTCCACGCCGGAATTGGGTTCCTGCCTTAGTTGCGGGGTTAATGTTATTTGCATTCTTTTATGTCAATAACATAAGCATTCCTTTGGTTCAAAAAAACAAGGGGGTTACTATATCAATAACCTAAATAGAGGAAAATATAAAAAGCACATTTTTTTCAATTTATAAAATTTTAAATGAACCGCCTTCTACTGAAATAGTGTTGCCGAGCATTAATGATCAATTTATTTTTCGAAGCGGCACAATCAAATGGCGCGTAGATTGGTGGAAAGATATTCTTGAGTACACAGTAAAAGGCGATTACTTTTGGATGGGACGGGGATATGGTATTAATCTTGCGGTTGTCAGTGATATTGGCAGAAAGGATGATAGTTTGCGCAGTCCTCATAATGCCACAATGACGATCTTGGCGCGTTCTGGGGTGCCGGGCATGGTGTTGTGGTTTGTTTTTTTGGGTTCGTTGGCAATAGGGTTGTTAAAGATTATTTTTACAAAACATGTAAGTCAGGAAGCGCGGGATGTAGCGGCTTGGATGTTGGCGTATGGGGCAGCGTTTTTTGTTAATTCCAGCTTGGATGTTTTTCTGGAAGGACCGATGGGCGGGATTTGGTTTTGGAGTTTGGTTGGTTTGGCTTTGGTCCATATTGCCGAGACGCCAACGAAATTGCAGGTGTTGCCCGACAAAAATTGAGGGTGGGCAATGCTGACGAAGCAAGAATCAGTTTCAAGTTAAGAGGGATGCGTTTTATTTTTAGTGGTGCGCGTGCGGGCATGGCATCAATTTTAAAAAGTATTATACTTGGCTGAAATTTAAATAAATTGATCGTAGGAGTTATCAATGGATACAACAATTGAAAGCATCTCTGCATTAGAGATTTTAGATTCGCGCGGCAACCCGACGGTTGAGGTGGAAGTGGTTTTGATGGATGGCGCGTGGGGGCGTGCGGGTGTGCCTTCGGGGGCATCTACAGGCGAGCACGAGGCGCTGGAAATGCGTGACAATGATAAGAAGCGATTTGGCGGCAAAGGTGTAAGGAATGCAGTTGCGAATATTAATGGCGTGATCTGCGAAGCTTTGTTTGGCTGGGATGCGAGCGAACAAAAGGCGATTGATCAAGAATTGCTGGCGCTGGATGGTACGCCGAATAAATCCAAACTTGGCGCGAATGCAATTTTAGGCGTGAGTTTGGCGGTTGCGAAGGCGGCTGCAAATTCTCATGGCATGCCTTTGTATCGTTACTTGGGCGGCGTACATGCACATGTATTGCCTGTGCCAATGATGAATATTATGAATGGCGGCGCTCACGCGGGCTGGCAGTCTACGGACATGCAAGAGTTTATGGTCATGCCGTTTGGCGCGCCTTCTTTTTCTGAGGGATTGCGCTGGGGTGCTGAAATTTATCACACGCTTAAAGCGGTCTTGAAAGAAAAAGGATATAGCACATTGGTTGGCGATGAAGGCGGATATGCGCCTGCGCTTAAATCCAATGCTGAAGCGCTTGAGGTGATTTTGGCGGCGGTGGAAAAGGCGGGCTTCAAAGCAGGGCGCGGTCAGGATATTGCGATTGCGCTTGATCCAGCCTCTTCTGAGTTTTATGATGAGAAGACCAAAAAATATAATTTGCGAAAAGAAGGCAAAGAATTAACTGGCGAGCAAATGGTGGAGTTTTGGGAGAAGTGGGTAAAAGATTATCCAATTGTTTCGATTGAAGACGGCTTAGCGCAGGATGATTGGTCTTCATGGAAGCTAATGGTGAATAAGCTGGGCGATAAATGCCAGTTGGTGGGTGATGATCTCTTAGTAACCAACCCCGAGCGCGTTCGCAAAGCCATTGCTGAAAACGCGGCGAATGCCTTGTTGGTAAAAGTGAATCAAATTGGTTCTTTGACTGAAACTATCGAAGCGGTTGAGTTATGTCATCGTGCTGGCTGGCGGGCTGTCACCTCTCATCGTTCTGGCGAAACAGAAGATGCCACGATTGCAGATTTGGCAGTTGCGTTAAATACTGGGCAAATCAAAACGGGCGCGCCTGCACGTTCGGACCGTGTTGCGAAATATAATCAGCTATTGAGAATTGAAGCAGAGCTAGGCGAAACTGCTCGTTATGCCGGCTGGAGTGCTCTGCGCGGTTAATAAAAATAGTTCGTTTTGTAAGGCTGTTTATCTTAAAAACCTTTTATAATGAATAAAATTAAAATCTAAGGAAAAATAAAAATGAAAAAATCACTTGTTGTTTTTACGCTTTTGGTTGTGTTATCTTCCCTGCTAGTTGCATGCGCTGGAGCGTCTGCCCCCGCTACCACCATTAATGTGACCATGACAGATTTCCAGTTTGCTCCAACGCAGTTTACGATTGCGGCAGGGCAGGAAATCACCGTGAATGCCACCAACAATGGTGCAGTATTGCACGAATTTGTCATCTTTAAACTTGGATTAAACGCAGGTGAAAAATTTGGCGATGAAGATGAAGACAATATTTTTTGGGAAGTAGAAGTAGAGCCCGCTGCAACAACCACGGTAACATTCACTGCTCCAACTGAACCCGGTGAATACTATCTTATGTGCGGCACCGAAGGTCATCTTGAAGCCGGCATGATCGGCTCAGTGACCGTCAAGTAAAGAAATTCTTGAAAAAAACATCCGAAGTTACAACTTCGGATGTTTTTTTGTTAAAATAGATATATGGAAAAAATCACCATCACCAGTTTGACCAATCCTCTTGTAAAACAAGCGCGCGCT
>VFJR01000002.1 GCA_009885945.1 Anaerolineaceae bacterium | reverse complement strand
CTGATTTTATCGGTGAGTCAAATTTCCTCGAAGGCAAGATCAAAACCATCTCGAAGAAAGAAGCGAGTGTTTTTATTCCTCAATTGAAAGTTGAAGTAAAAGGAATTCCAATATCAGACGGATTGGTGAAAGGCGAAGACGTGGTTGTGTCTATCCGCCCTGAGAAGATTCGTATTGCTGAAAAAACTTCAAAAAGTGAAAATACATTTAATGGGAAAGTAACCAATACTGTTTATATTGGCGCGGATACGCATATTTATGTGAATATGGGCGGCGTCAAAATTAAGGTATTGGAACAAAATATGGTTTCGCGCTTAAAAGCCAATTCATTTTATGGTATTGGGCAGGATATTTGGCTGACGCTGATTCCTGAAAACACACTTATTTTGAAGAAGGATTGATCATGTTTCAACGTCTTCGTGAAAATAGATCTGCACAGGGAACTTTGCTGGCATTGCCCACTACGGTTTGGTTATTTGTGTTGTTGATCATTCCGTTAATCCTTACGCTTATTGTAAGTTTTGGCAAGCGCGGACCCGATGGTGATGTTATTTACTCTTTTACGATTAATAACTACACACGCTTATTCGGGTACAGCACAGATTGTGACAACGGTCAGACAGCTTGTTTCGACCCGCTCTATATTCAGATTATGTGGCGTTCCTTAACGCTTGCATTTAATACTACACTGGTGGTAATTATTATGGCGTATCCCTTGGGATATTTCATTGCGCGATCGCATCCGAAGCAGCGCAACACTTATTTATTTATGGTGCTGATTCCTTTGTGGACGAATTTCGTCATCCGTGTATATGCGTGGATGATGCTCTTGCGCAAGGAAGGTGCGATTAATAACATCCTTGGAATGGTTGCGGGTTGGCTGGGCATTGACTTTGTGCCTCTCGAATTGCTTTATACACAAGGCGCAGTATTAATTGGAATGGTTTATGAATTTTTGCCGTTTATGATTTTGCCAATTTATACCTCGCTTGAAAAAATAGATAATTCCTTATATGAAGCTGCCGCAGACCTTGGCGCAAATCGGCTAAAAACATTTTTGCGGGTTACTTTGCCGCTTTCTATGCCTGGTGTCGTGGCGGGCACTATTCTGGTCTTCATTCCTGTCATGGGTACCTTCATTGTCTCGGATATTCTTGGAGGCAGGCAAGTGATTTTGGTGGGCAATTTGATTCAGCGTCAATTCTTGGATGCGCGCGATCCCACTTTTGGATCTGCCGCTTCCTTAATTTTGATGGTAATGACATTGATCGTGACTTATTTCTATACGCGTAAATTTGGTTTCGGTGAGGAGATTGTTGTTGCATGAACCCATACCGCCGCTCTCCTCTTGTTAACATTGCTACGATTTTTGTATACTTCTTTCTATACGCGCCCATCATTGGCTTGATATTATATTCGTTCAACGCATCGCGTACGAATGTTACTTTTGAAGGATTTATTCCCGCGTTTAGCGATCAAGTGGTCATGGATGGCAGTTTGGTCAAATCTAGCCCTTGCGGTCCATTTCATTGGTACTGCGACCTTGCAAAGAATAATGATGTAGTTGAAGCTGCGCGCAATACATTAACGATTGCATTTACTGCAACTATTGTAGCCACTACCATTGGCACAATGGCAGCGCTTGCGCTTCAACGATACGATTTTAAGATTAAGCCTTTCTCGCAGCTATCGCTTTACATCCCAATCGTCATTCCAGAAATTGTGATGGGTATTGGTATTTTGACTTTATTTAGTCAGTTTTTTGGCTGGGCAAACACCACTTTTGGTTTGACGGGTGATTCGCGTCTTTCCATGGGTATAGCTACTGTAACCATTAGCCATATTGCTTTTATGGTTCCGTTTGTAACATTGGTTGTGCAGGCGCGTTTGCAGGGTTTTGATAAATCATATGAAGAAGCCGCCATGGACCTCGGCGCGAATGAATGGATCACCTTTCGGCGCGTCACGTTTCCCATGATTTTGCCCGGTGTTCTCTCGGGCGCTTTACTCGCCTTTACCCTTTCGCTGGATGACTTTGTAATTACATTTTTTACCAATGGGCCGGGCTCAACCACCTTGCCAATTTACGTGTATGGTTTGTTACGCCGCATTATTACACCGCAGGTGAATGCGCTTTCTACGGTTTGGATTTTGGTTGTTTTTCTTGCTGTCTTGATGCTGCAATGGATCCAATCTCGTGAACAAAAGCCGAATCACTAAATTATTAAAATCCGCGTATATAAATTGCTAACGCGTGATTATATTTTACTTCTGAGGAGAAGAGAAAATGAAAAAAATGTTTAATTTGTTAGCGCTTCTAATTATTGTGAGCCTTGCAATAACAGCTTGTGGCGGAGGAAAACCCGCCTCAAACGCAACTGAAGCTGTTGTTACCGGTGGAAAAGTTACATCCACTGGTTACGCCTGCCCTGAAGCACAGTTCCCAATGGAAGTTACCTCCACTGAGCTCAATATATTTGTGTGGACAGAGTATATTCCCGCCGAAATGATTGAGTGTTTTGAATTGGTTACCGGCATCAAGGTGAATCGTGATGAATACTCCAGCAATGAAGAAATGTTTGCTAAAGTTTCTGCTGGCGGTTCAAATTACGATTTGGTTCAACCAACTGATTACATCATTGCGCTTATGGCGCGCCAAGAGCTCTTGCAGGAACTTGATCATGCCAAGCTTCCTTCCTTAAAGAATTTTGATCCAAACTATTTGGATTTTGATTTCGATCCTGGCAATAAATATACTATTCCGTATCAGGCAGGTACTGATGCTATCGTTGTGAACACAGATGCTGTAGAAAATGTACCTCAATCTTGGGCAGATCTATGGAAGCCGGAATATGCCGGCAAGATGGTTTTCCTTGATGATTCCCGTGCAACCATTGGCTTAACCCTCTTAACCCTTGGGTACGATGTGAACACAACTGACCCAGCTCAACTGGATGAAGCAAAAGCAAAACTGAAAGAACTTGTTCCAAATATTAAACTATTTGACAGCGACAGCCCCAAAACAGCCTTGATCGCCGGTGATGTTGATTTGGGTATGACCTGGACAGCAGAAGCATTACTTGCGCAACAGGAAAATCCAGCCATTCAATATATTTACCCAACCGAGGGCGCGATTCTTTGGCAGGATAACTGGGCAATGTTAAAAGATGCCCCTCATGCAGATGCCGCTTACGCTTGGCTTAATTACACCATGCAAGGTGATATTTTCTGGATGATGCTGCGCGACTTCCCTTACACTAATCCAAACCAAGCCGCACTTGATTACGCTAAGGAAAATCAAGCCGAATATTTTGATGCATACATGGCTTCCCCGATTACAAACACTCCATCCGATGCTGTAAAGAATGGCCATCGTATCGGAGATGTAGGTGAAGCCACGCCGCTTTATGATGACATGTGGGTCGAAGTTAAGGGCGGGAATTAAACCAGCTAGTTTTTTGTTAGACAGCTTATCAATGACCTAATCCAGAATGTTTTGGATTAGGTCATTGTGCTTAAAATCAGGATAAAATCTTGTTATCAGGTTTTATGGTTGATGATATAGAGGTCAAAATGAATAATACAAAATTTCTCAAACCCCTTGCCTTTGATGCAATGGGTAAATAACTTCAAGGCTTGCTCTTTGACTCGTTACACTAACCCTATCTGGGTTATAAAACCAATGGAGAATTGAAAAATTTATGAAAATACTACTTGTAGGAGTTGGAGGCGTTGGAGAAGCGATTGCCGCAATTGCCAAGCCGCGTAAATGGATGGAGCTGATGGTGTTGGCAGATTACAATACCAGCCGTGCCGAAGAAGTGCAGAAAAAACTAGGAGATGCTAGTAGATTTCCTGTTGAGTTTATTGACGCTAGTAATCAGACAAATATCGAAGACTTGGCAAAGAAATATCAAGTTGACTTGATCATGAATTCTGTAGATCCTATTTTCAACAAGCAGATTTTTGACGCGGCTTATAACGTCGGCGCAAAATATATGGACATGGCAATGACTCTTTCTGAGCCGCATTCAAGCGACCCGTTTAATCAAACTGGTGTCAAGCTGGGTGATTATCAATTTGATAAAGCCAAAGAATGGGAAAAGAAAAATTTATTGGCACTGGTTGGTTTTGGAGTAGAGCCTGGCATGGCAGATGTCTTTGCGCGTTATGCGCAGGATCATTTGTTTGATGAAATTGAAGAGATCGGCATTCGCGATGGCGCAAATATCACCATTGATGGATATGACTTTGCGCCAAGTTTTTCAATTTGGACAACTATTGAAGAATGTTTGAATCCCCCAATTATTTGGGAAAACGGAAGCTGGCACACCACCGCGCCTTTCTCTGAGCCTGAAGTGTTTGACTTCCCTGAAATTGGACCTGTTGAAGTGGTCAATGTTGAGCATGAAGAAGTATTACTTGTACCGCGCTGGGTCAAGGCAAAACGTGTTACTTTCAAATATGGGCTTGGCGATGAATTTATAAAGGTATTAAAAACTTTACACTTACTTGGTTTGGACAACAAGAATAAAATTAATGTTAAGGGAGTGCAAATTGCGCCGCGTGATGTAGTTGCCGCTTGTTTACCCGACCCAGCTCATTTGGGCGATAAAATGAAGGGCAAGACTTGTGCGGGGACGTGGGTGAAGGGAACGAAAGATGGAAAGAAGAAAGAAATTTATTTGTATCAATTGGCGGATAATGAACAGTGCATGAAGACTTGGGGCTGCCAGGCTGTGGTTGCGCAAACGGCTTTCAGCGCAGTCATTGCCATGGATTTGGTGGAGCATGGTCAATGGACAGGCGCAGGGGTATTAGGTCCAGAAGCTTTTGAGCCGACTGTATTCATGGAGAAGATGGCGGATTATGGATTTCCATACGGGATCAAGGAAATGATGTAGAGTGGCGAATCATTATGGAGCAGAATCAGTATTCAGTTTGGAAGGAGTCGGCGCAGGTTGAGTAGAAAAAAATCGAAGGCTTGAAAAATCTCGTTTGTTTCGTAAAATTCTGGTTGTGTATTTCTCAAGAGATGAAAAAAGGTAGTTGATTTTGTCGTTTTCGGATTGACTTTGTAAGTTGAATGGGTTAACATTTTTGCAAACTCAAAAAGGAGAGATGAAAATATTATGAATAAGAATAGATTTCGCTTAAAAGCTTTTTTGATTGTTATGCTTGTAGCCATGCTTACTATTTCGGTGGCTGGCGCTGCCCCTAAAGATGGACCTTCTGTTGAAGTCAGTGTGGGGCAAAGCGAGTTTGGGGCAAATGAAGATGTATTGGTAAATGTTACATTTTCCAATGCCAGCGGGCATTCTGTCCGCATTCTCAAGTGGTTTACCCCTGTTGATGGACTTGAAGAACCTGTGTTGAAGGTGATGCGTAATGGAGAGGCGCTTAAATTTAATGGACCTCATTTCAAACGCCCTGCCGCAACTGGGAATGATTATATTTCTTTGAAATCTGGTGAAAGCCTTTCCTATACTGTTGATCTTGGAGCGTATTATGATTTGAGTGAGACGGGTGAGTATGATGTGTCTTATTCAGCATCCTCATTTTCTCTCTTTAACGAAAAAGGAAACGCGCTTAAATATCGAGACGTACTGACGTCATCGTCGGTCAGTTTCAAGGCAGACGGTCGTGCAGCCAAACCCGGAGGTACCCCTGCTCCAACTCCTCCTCCTGGTGGAAATGGATTTAAAGCCTGCACTATTGATCAGCAAACTTTGATTGCTTCTGCTCGAAATACTGCAAAGGTATATGCTTCCAATGCTGAGAATTACTTACTCGCTGGAACTCAAGGCTTACGCTATACTACTTGGTTTGGCGTTTTCAACACAACCCGCTATAACACAGTAAAAACAAATTTCACTGCTATTTCAAATGCCTGGGATAATGCAGGAGTAAATTTTGATTGTGGATGCAAACAAAATTATTATGCTTATGTATATCCCAATCAGCCTTACAATATTTATCTTTGTAAAGCCTTTTGGACAGCCCCTGCCAGCGGCACAGATTCAAAGGCTGGAACGTTGATCCATGAAATGAGTCATTTTGACATTGTGGCAGGAACAGATGATGTTGTTTATGGTCAGACCGGTGCAAAAAATTTGGCTATCTCTGATCCTAACGCTGCTGTTACTAATGCAGATAGTCACGAATATTTTGCTGAAAATACCCCATCTCAGCCATAGAATAGATGATTGAGTATTAAGTAGTAGTGAGACCCTGACAAGCGTTGGGGTCTCACTACTTAACTCACCTTCGACAGAACGTCCCGCAGGTTTCCTTGAAACACCTTGTTGAACCGCTCAAACCTGCGGGACGGTATCCTTAGATTGCGTAAGGTAAGTTACTTAAGTTTAAGCTTACATAAGGCGGGAAAGTTTTCCTGCTTTTGACCGATAGGATGCCAGTTCTGTTTGTTTCGGAAAAATCAAGTTGTGTTAAGTCCCCAGCGCTTGTTATAATTGAATAATCAGTCTTTAATCAAAACGGAGGATCTCATGCCCAACGGTTATATCGGAAAGATTTTGCACGTGGATTTGACAAAAGGTTCGCTGACGGTTGAAGAGCCGAAAGAGGCTTTTTACCGAAGGTATCTTGGCGGCAGCGCCATGGGTATGCATTATATTTTGCGCGATATGCCCAAAGGCGCAGACCCGATTGGTCCCGATAATGTTTTAACGTTGATGGCAGGCGTGACGACGGGCGCGGCAATCTCTGGGCAGAGTCGTTTAAATGCGAATGCAAAATCGCCGATCAGCGGCGGCATTGGCGATTCGCAAAGCGGCGGATTTTTTCCCGCCGAATTAAAATTTGCGGGCTTTGATGGAATTGTAGTCAAAGGAAAATCAGCGAAGCCTGTTTATCTTGCGATCATTGACGGTAATCCTGAATTGCGTGATGCGGCGCATTTGATGGGCAAACTAACGGGGGAAGTGGACGATATTATTCACGCAGAAGTTGATAAAAAAGCGGAAATTTTACAACATGGTATTGGCGCAGAGAATGGCGTGTTGTTTTCATCTTTGTGTTCCATGTCTAATCGTCATAATGGACGCACAGGCATGGGCTTGGTAATGGCTTCTAAAAATTTGAAAGCTGTTGTGGTGCGCGGTAAACGCAAAATGGAAATTGCCGACCCGAAAGCCTTGACTGCTTTGAATCGTATTGGACCCAAAGCCCTTCCTGAAAATGGCGACATGGACGGTCTTGCGAAGTTTGGAACGGCTGTAGTGGTTTTGTTCAATAATACAATCGGAACATTGCCAACGCGCAACTATAGCGAAGGTCAATTTGAAAGCTGTGAACCGATCAGCGGCGAAAAAATGGCTGAGACTATTTTGAAAGAACGCGATACCTGTTACGCCTGCATTGTGAAATGCAAACGTGTGGTTGAAATTAAAGACGGTCCCTATAAAGCCGATCCGCGCTATGGTGGACCTGAATATGAAACACTGGGCACCTTTGGTTCGTATTGCGGCGTCAGCGATCTTGCCGCCATTTCACTTGCTAACCAAATTTGTAACGAATATGCCGTTGATTCAATTGCCGCTGGCGCAACGATTGCCTTTGCAATGGAATGTTTTGAAAATGGCGTCATCACCAAAGAACAAACTGCAGGGCTTGAGCTCAAGTTTGGCAATACCGAGGCTATGATTCAAGCTTTGTACATGCTGGTCAAAGGCGATGGTGAATTTGGCAAAACACTTGGTATGGGTTCTGAACGAGCATCCAAAGTATGGGGCAAAAATTCCGATGAGTTTCTGGTCACTGTTAAAGGCGCAGAGTTTCCCGCGCATATGCCGCAAGCCAAGCGCTCACTCGGGCTTATCTATGCCGTCAATCCTTTTGGCGCCGACCATCAATCCAGCGAACACGATCCATATTATGAAGAAGGTGTTGCAGATTTCAATCTCGATCGCCTCAAACAAATTGGGCTTGGCACTCCGCAACCCGCTTATAGTCTCACCGAAGAGAAAGTTCGCTTTGCGTATGAGACCGAAGTCTTTTATTCCATGCTCGATTCTGCTGAACTTTGTCAATTTGTCTACGGTCCCACCTGGACTCTCTACGATGCCAAAGATACAGCGCACATGATGAACTCTGTTACAGGCTGGGACTTGACCGTTGAAGAATTAATGGAAGTTGGCCGCCGCCGCCTTGATCTCTTTAGAGTATTCAATGCCCGCGAAGGACTCGGGCGCAAAGATGATAAACTGCCCAAGAAATTTTTCAAAGCCTTAAAAGGAACGGGTCCTACTGCAGGCTTCGTTCTGACTCACGAAGAAATTGATACCGCTATAGAAACATATTACAAACTGGCAGGTTGGAACTCCGATGGCGCCCCAACCCGCGAGACATTGAAGAAGCACGATATTGAATGGGCTGCAGAATATTTGCCAGCGTAGAAGGATATTTAATATCCGATATTTGAGAATCGATATTCGGGAGTCGGGAATCGTTTTGGCGAAACCACTCCCGAATATCAAATTACGAATATCGCTTTTGTTGTGAAAAAACTTTTCAAAAATTAAGAGAGATCAATATGGCAGTTAACCAACTTTATCAAGAAAACTTCCCACACATGACTCCCGCCTGGAGCCGCATCTTCAACTTTGTTGCTGACCGCGCTGAAGGCGCATACATTTACACCGATGATGGCAAAAAACTGCTCGACTTCACCAGCGGAATTGGAGTAACGAACACGGGTCATTGCCATCCCAAAGTAGTTGAAGCAATTCGTGAACAGGCTGGCTTATTCTTACATGCGCAAGCCAATATCGTCATTCATAAACCAATGTTGCAACTGATTGAAGAGCTTCGCAAAATTGCGCCGCCTTCTATTGATAGTTTCTTCTTTGCCAATTCAGGCGCAGAAGCATTGGAGAATGCTGTCAAAATAGCCAAAGCTGTCACTGGCAGACAAAACATCATTGTCTTCAACGGCTCGTTTCATGGGCGCACACATGCAACCATGGCGCTGACCACTTCCAAGATCGGCTATCGTACAGGTTTTGGTCCATTGCCTGCTGGGATTTATGTTTCGCCGTTTCCATATGCCTTCAACATGGGCATGACCGAAGAACAAGCCAGCCAATATGCATTAAATCAACTTGAGTATTTACTTGCATCACAAACTGCGCCGCGTGATACTGCTGCAATTTTGATTGAATCTGTTTTGGGAGAAGGCGGTTATATTGTCCCGCCAACATCATTCATGAAAGGCTTGCGCGAAATTTGTGATAAGCACGGTATCATGTTAATTTTCGACGAAGTGCAATCTGGCTTTGGGCGCACAGGCAAGTGGTTTGCCCTTGAACATTACGACGTGATTCCCGATATCATCACCGCCGCCAAAGGTATCGCTTCTGGTATGCCGCTTTCAGGCGTATTCACGCGCACAGATATTATGAAGAAACTTGATGTTGGCTCTATTGGCGGAACATACGGCGGCAACGCAATCTCTTGCGCGGCGGGTGTAGCAACTATCCGCGCGATAAGAGACGAGAAAATGTTGGAAAATGCCGCCGACAAAGGCATCCAGCTTATGACAGGTCTGCGTAAATTACAGGAAGAATATCCACAGATCGGCGATGTGCGCGGAAAAGGTCTGATGGTCGGCACAGAATTTATTGTTGATAAGAGTCAGGGGAAAGCCAAGCAACTCGTCAAAGATGTGATCCACTCCACTGAAGAAAAAGGCATGTTGCTTCTCTCTTGCGGAACCTATGACAATATCCTGCGCTGGATCCCGCCATTAAATGTCACAACTCAGCAAATCAATGATGGACTGAAAATATTTGGGGAAGCATTAAAAACTGCAATCAAATAAAGAAGAATGTTATTGTCTTGGAATTTTATTAATTTCTTTCCGAAATATTAATATTAAAAAGTAACACATATAGGAGTAAATTTAATGACAGGGTCTTCTGATTTGAAAATTGACAGGGATGATCTTGTCCTGCCTAAACAAGCTTGGGCTATTTTCTTGGTAAGTTTTCTCACTTTGTTTTTGGAAATGCTCTTTATTCGTTGGATTGGCACTGAGATTCGTCTTTTTGCATATCTTCAAAATACTATTCTAGTAGTGTGTTTTCTTGGGCTTGGGCTCGGTATGTTTACATCTTCTCGAAAGATTGATATTAAGCAAAGTCTTATCCCATTGACAATCATTCTTCTCTTGATGGCAATTCCTCTAACTCGATTAGCAATTGGAAGTGTCAGTGAATTGCTAAGCACTACGAGCGGGTTGGTTATTTGGTATAACGGTACATCAGCAGGAGATGTAGGTCTTAATTTATTCCGTTTGATATTAGGTTTATCTACCACCTTTGCCATTTTAATTCTTATTGTAGATATTTTTGTTCCATTAGGCCGTGTTCTGGGAAGGTTAATGAATGCTAGTTCTAATTCAATTCAAACTTACACCATTAATATATTGGGCAGTATCTTGGGGACTTGGTGTTTTGTTTTGCTTGGCTACTTTTACCAGCCGCCATTTGTTTGGTTTCTCGTAGCTGGAATCTTGTTGATGCTCATAGTATTTTGGTCGAAGCACGATCGGCAAATTAATCTTGGGTTAATCTTATTAGCAGTTGTTTTTTCTTGGTTTGCTGGTCAGGTGTCAGGTGCTTTGGATGTGATCTGGTCGCCGTATCAAAAGTTGACCTTGCGAGAGAGTCGGGGCTTGGAAATTGGAGAATATATTGTTACTGTAAACAATGTTGGTTATCAGGGTATCTTGAATTTGAGTGAAGCATTTGTATCATCCTATCCGCAAGATTTTCCACCTGAAGCGAATGGGCTTAGTCAGTACGACCTACCTTTATTGTTTCACCCAAATCCAGAATCTTTTTTGGTAATAGGGGCTGGGGCTGGAAATGACGTAGCCGGCGCTTTGCGCCATGGCGTCCAATCTATTGTGGCAGTTGAGATCGACCCCGCTATTATAGAAATGGGACGTTTGTATCATCCCGAAAATCCATATTCTCAGCCTACTGTTCGCGTGGTTAATAATGATGCTCGTTCTTTTTTTTCTACCACTACTGAAAAGTACGATGTTATTTCCTTCGGCTTGCTCGATTCGCATACAACCACTACATTGACCAATGCGCGTCTTGACCACTATGTGTATACAAAAGAAAGCATTGTGAATGCAAAGTTATTACTTGCTGATGGTGGTGTTATGGCACTTACCTTTGGAGCAGAGAAGCCATTTATTGAAGATCGTATGATGCGGGTGCTTGAAGATGTCTTTGGGCAGAAGCCACTTGTTTTTCGTATCCCTACTAATTCCTACGGTTGGGGTGGCGTCATGTTTGTGGTAGGCGATTTAGAAAATATCCAAACACAAATGAAGATTAATCATCGCCTTGGAGCGTATGTTCACAAGCTTCAAGAAGATACCCCTCTTGTATTTACAAATACAACCCTAATTACAACCGATGATTGGCCTTATCTTTATCTTGAAGCGCCTAACATTCCTCTTTTATATTATCTGCTGATTGCTCTCGTTGGTATTATCTTTGCCAGAAGCTATCGCAAATGGGCTATAGGAGATTTTTTTGTTCATGTAAACCGCTCGTTTTGGCACTTTTTTTTCTTAGGATCTGCATTCCTGTTGCTAGAGGTGCAGAACATAAGCAAAGCCTCGGTGGTGCTGGGGAATACGTGGGAAGTTAATGCTGTAATTATCTCAAGTATTCTGGCGATGGCATTGCTTGCAAATTGGATTGTTACCAAGTTTCCTACTATATCTATTATGCCAGTTTATTTTTTATTGATTGTCACTAGTTTTAGCTTGTACTTTGTTGATTTATCAAGATTTGGTTATTTACCTTATTTTTCAAAAGCAATATTGATAGGTGCTGTAACTAGTGCCCCCATGCTTTTTAGTGGAATTGTATTTACTCGATCTTTCGCGGCAGCACAAAATAGGAGCAATGCTCTTGGAGCTAATCTTGTCGGAGCCTTATTTGGTGCGCTGCTTCAGTCCATTACTTTTATTACAGGTATTAGGGCATTGCTTTTGATTGTCGCGAGCCTTTATTTGTTTTCGCTTTTGACCATCCCAAATAAATTGAAAAATAATAAATAAGCATGAACCGCGCCAAACTAAAACTTCTCCTCGAACAAGAAGAATCCCTCTTCCACAAAAACCACCCCAAATCCTACGAACTATATCAACGCGCAAAAAAATCTTTGCACGGCGGCGTTCCAATGTTATGGATGATTCGCTGGGCGGGCTCATTTCCAATTTTTGTAAAAAACGCCAAAGGCGCGCACTTCACCGATGTAGACGGAAATGAGTACGTTGATTTCTGCCTCGGTGATACAGGCGCAATGACAGGTCACGCGCCCGAAGCAACTGTCAAAGCGATTACTGAGCAAATTCAAAAAGGCATCACGCTTATGTTGCCCTATGAAGATGTGATCTGGGTCGGCGAAGAACTTCAACGCCGCTTCAAACTTCCTTATTGGCAATTTGCCCTCACGGCTACGGATGCAAATCGATTCGCGTTACGGATGGCTCGCCATATCACTGGGCGACCGAAAATTTTGGTTTTCAATTATTGTTATCACGGTTCAGTAGATGAAACTTTCATTACACTTGATGAAGAAGGCACGCCTATTTCACGCCCTAACAACATGGGTCCGCAAATTGATCCGCGCGAAACAACAAAGGTGATCGAGTTCAATGATATTGCTGCGCTTGAAACCGCTTTGTCCGCACGCGATGTTGCGGCTGTGCTCGCAGAACCTGTCATGACCAACATTGGCATTATTCACCCTCAGCCTGGTTATCATCAAGCCTTGCGCGAGATCACCCGCAAATATGGCACATATTTAATTATTGATGAAACTCACACGATCTGCACGTCCCCAGGCGGATACAGCGCCTCATTCGCCCTCGAACCTGATTTCTTAACCCTCGGCAAACCCCTCGCTGGAGGAGTGCCCGCCGCGATCTATGGCTTCACTGAAGAAGTCTCACAAGCCTTCACTGCAAAACTTTCTGTAGAAGACTCAGATGTCGGCGGAATAGGCGGTACATTGGCAGGCAATGCGTTATCCATTGCCGCCATGAAAGCAACTTTAGAACATGTACTAACAGAAGAGTTTTACACAAAAGCAACTGCCCTGCAAGAGAAGTTCACCGCAGGCGTTGAATCTGTCATTCAAGAATTTAACTTGCCGTGGATTGTTAAGCAACTGGGCAATCGCTCCGAATATTGGTTTCGTCCCAACCCGCCAAAAAATGGCGGAGAAGCTCACGCCGCCATTGATCCCGAATTAGATCGTTATATGCACCTCTTCGCCCTCAATCGCGGTATCCTGATGACGCCGTTTCACAACATGGCATTAATTT
>VFJR01000121.1 GCA_009885945.1 Anaerolineaceae bacterium | reverse complement strand
GATGGCGTCACCACAATGCAAGGCGGCGTGTACTGCATTAGCGGCAATGTGGATATCAAAGACGATCTCACAGGCAGCGGCGTTCTGATCTTATTAAAAAAAGGAACCTTTCGCATCCGTAACGGCGCGAATGTCCTGCTCGAAAGCCCCGTCTCAGGCGAAAATGCCGGACTGCTGCTTTACTCGCCAGAAAACAACCGCAAAACCATTACCATCGACGGCCACACCGAACTGCGCGGCACCATTCTCTCTTTAACCGGCACCATTCATTTACATGGCAGCGATTCCCCAAAAGGCTTCCGCAGTCAGATCATCGGCTACAGAATTCTCGTAACTGGCGATGACAATTACTTTATTACCTACGTAGACAAACTAAACTACGACGCCATCGGCATGCCTCAGGTACAGCTTGTAAAATAGACTTTATTGAAAATAACATCACCCGTACCGTCCCGAAGGTTTACTGCAAGTAATTTAATTTCCTGATAACAACCTTCGGGACGTTTTTTCTAATTGCCGATACTATCTCCGCTCCAGCCGCCGTCCTCGGCAGCGTTTTGCGAATAAACCCTGCCTACAATTTTTAAAATAAAAATAGCTGATAAAAATCCGCATCTCACCCAGCCCAAAGCGGATGCGCCTTTATCAGGTATAATCTCGCTCGAACATTATTCTACTCAAGGAGGCTCACCCGACAAATTTTCCCGGGAAGGACAGCGCATGATCCTTCATTTATTTTCTGGAGTTCATCAGCAAGCGGATGAACAGAGAAAGCATTAATTCACAGAACAATTCATGAAGGATGACGAGGACAAGGGTTCTCTATCGCAAGATAGAAATAATTTCTTTCGGTGATTGTCGAAATTACCGAAAGAAATAAAATCGAACGTTCAGCGGAAGCCCTTCGGGTGAAGCCATCACCCGCCAATCTTTCCCCCCAGTAAGAAATCCCACGGCTCAACACCATGCAAGTAATTGCGCGGGCAAAACCGTTTGGAAAATGGCGCTATAACATCATGTCATTGCGAGGGCGCTCTTGCTTTTCGCCCGAAGCAATCCCCTGCTATGCTGGGATTGCTTACTCTAAAGAGTACCCTATCGTCGAGAAGAAGAATGACTCTGCTCGCACTGACAAACAAATACAAACCTGGAGGAATCCCCTATGTGTGGAATCGTCGGATATGTTGGCGCGCGTGAAGCGACGCCCATCATCCTTAACGGCTTAAAACGCCTGGAATACCGCGGCTACGACTCAGCGGGTGTGGCTGTCATAAATGGCAACCAAATTGAAGTGAGAAGAGACGCGGGTAAGTTATCTCAATTAATTGATCTCGTAGCAAAATCTCCCGTGCAAGGCTCGCCTGGTATCGGGCATACGCGCTGGGCAACTCACGGCGCACCCTCTGCGCGTAATGCACATCCGCATCTTGGAAATTCAGGGCGTATGGTGGTGGTACACAACGGCATCGTTGAAAACTTCCTTGAACTCAAAGATGAATTGACCGCCGAAGGTGTGCAATTCAATTCTGATACCGACACCGAAACGATCGTGCACTTGGCAGAACATCACCAAGCCGCAGGGGTTGGTTTGGTAGAAGCGGCGCGGCGTACCTTCAAGCAAATTCAAGGCGCGAATGTGGTTGTCTTATTATCTGCGGACGAACCCGACAAAATTGTGACTGCGCGCATTGGCAACGCCGGCGGTGTGGTGATCGGCTTGGGCGAAAATGAAAACTTCATCGCATCCGATATTCCCGCAATTTTAGAACACACCCGCAGAGTGATCTTTCTTGAATCTCGTCAAATGGCAATTGTCACTCGCGATAGCGTGCGCATTGAAACCATCGATGGACAAGAAGTAACACCAGAAATTCACACCATTGCCTGGGATGCAGTCGCCGCAGAAAAAGGCGAGTATCGTCACTTTATGCAAAAAGAAATTCACGAACAAACCCGCGCGCTGACAGATACTCTGGCGGGACGTGTTGACTTCAAAGAAAGCCGCATCCGCCTGCCCGAGTTAAACCTTACCCCTGAACTTGCAAAACGAATCCAACGAATTTACATCACAGCCTGCGGCACTGCCGCATACGCGGGCATGGTTGGAAAAACCCTCATAGAAAAAATTGCACGCATTCCTGTTGAAGTGGTGATCGCCTCTGAATTTCGCTACAGCGATCCGATCCTCGATGAAAACACGGTTGTGCTTGCCATCTCTCAATCTGGCGAAACAGCAGATACGCTCGCCGCGATGGAAGAAGGCAGACGCAAAGGCGCAATCATCTGGAGCAATGTCAATGCTATTGGCTCACAAGCCATGCGCGTGGCAGACGGTTATATTTCCATGCAAACAGGTCCTGAAATTGGCGTTGCATCTACCAAGGCGTTCACTGCCCCGCTGGTAGATCAATATATGCTGGCGATTCTGCTAGCAGATTTGCGCGGTGTAATTGACGATAAGACCCGCAAAGAGCTAGTTGCGGATCTTCGCCTGATCCCCGACCTCGTTGGGCGCACGCTTGAACGTGAAGCAGAAGTAGAAAAAGTTGCGCACGTACTCAAAGATATTCGCGATTGTTTATATCTTGGGCGCGGCATCAATATGCCAATTGCCTACGAAGGCGCATTAAAACTCAAAGAGATTTCATACATCCACGCTGAAGGTTATCCTGCTGGTGAGATGAAACATGGACCAATTGCTTTGATCGATAAAAACATGCCGATCATTTGTCTTGTTCCAAAAGACCCCTGGCACGAAAAGATGATCTCACAAATTCAACAAGCCAAGGCGCGTGACGGTATGGTCATAGCCATCGCTACCGATGGCGACGAAATCGTGGCAGGCATGGCAGACCACGTCTTGTGGATTCCTGAAACACCGTGGATGCTTTCACCTGTGATCACGGTCTTGCCTTTGCAATTGCTCGCCTATCACATCGCCGCCCTGCGCGGGTTGGATGTGGACATGCCGCGTAATTTGGCGAAGAGCGTGACGGTGGAATAATTTTTTATGTCGTTGCGAGGAAGGCTTTAGCCTGACGAAGCAATCCCCAACTCTTTAGGAGATTGCTTCGTCGCAAAAGGCAAAGTCGCTCCTCGCAATGACAGGCAGAGCATATATGCGACCTAACTGGGATTCATACTTTATGAAAATTGCCTACGCTGTCTCGGAGCGCAGTACTTGCGACCGTGCCTTTGTAGGCGCCGTATTGGTGCTGGAGAAGCGCATCTTAACCAGCGGGTTCAACGGCTCACCTGCAGGACAGGAACATTGCGACGAAGCAGGACACTTAATGGTGGAAGGACACTGCGTCAGAACGATTCACGCAGAGACCAACGCCATCATCCAAGCGGCATTACACGGCGTCTCTACCAAAGGCGCAACTTGTTATGTCACTCATTTGCCGTGTATCCAATGCACCAAAGCCTTGATCAATGCCGGGATTATGCGCGTGGTCTACAGCGTGGCGTATCGCACCGATGAGAATGCAATGAATTTTTTGAAAGTAGCAAATATCGAAGTGGTGCAAAACAGCTTTAAGCCATAACAAAAATATTTCTTTCTTCTTTCCACTTTCTACACACTATTTTATTTTGTCAGCCTGCCAGCCAAGATTCAAGCCCGCTGGTTAGACATAGTCCCCTTGCGGGAATCAACTTTCAGTTAAATTTGAAGCGGGGCTTTATCTACACTTGATCATTATCAAATTTGCAAAAATTTTAATAGTTTAAAACCTTTACATGCTGGAATTTTAATGTATCATTGAAATACAAATGGCGTTTTTCGCGGCTCGACCACCGCGGAGGGCGCTGTTAATCTTTAATAAAAAAACGAAAGGAAGTTTTATGAATGTCCAAGCAACCAAGTTCTTATCTGTCTTCTAAGTTAGAAGGTCGCCTGAAAGCCGACCGCAGTGGAAACAGCATTTATGCGCTAACGCCGATCAACAAAGGCGAGCTGATTGCTGTTTTTGGGGGAATTGTGTATGAATGGGAGACCTTTATCCATCTCTCTGATCGTGATCGCAGTTTATGCCTCCAGGTAGAAGATCGTCATTTCCTGGTTCCGCGACCCATTGGTGAAGGAGATTATGTCAATCACTCGTGCAATCCGAATGCAGGTCTTTCGGGCCAGATTGGACTCGTTGCAATGCGAGACATTAAAAT
>VFJR01000167.1 GCA_009885945.1 Anaerolineaceae bacterium | reverse complement strand
TATTTATTCAATTATCAATTAGCCAAACAGCGCGCCTTCAAGGCGTTTTATCTTCCTCCCCAATAATGTCCAAAAACACATCCACAACCTGCGGGTCGAAGTGCTTGCCGTTCTGCTCCTTGATGTACTGGCGCGCTTTTTGCTCTGTCCATTTTTTGCGATAGGTGCGGTCATTTGTGATGGCATCCCATACATCGACAACGGCGAAGATACGCGCAACCAAAGGAATATTTTCCCCTGCCAACCCCTGCGGATAACCTGTGCCGTCCCATTTTTCGTGATGACAATATGGGATATCAAGTGCATCATGTAGATAGGCAATTGGTGCCAGCATATCGTGCGCAAGTTGGGGATGTTTGCGCATCAGCACCCATTCTTCATCGGTTAATTTTCCTTCTTTGAGCAGGATCGAGTCGGGGATGCCCATCTTGCCGATATCATGCAGGAGCGCGCCGCGGCGAATTGCCGTCAGCTGAGATTCATTAATCCGCATGACACGCGCCAGCTTCAGGGTTAGGTCGGTGACGCGCAATGTGTGTCCCTCTGTTTCGTGGTCGCGCAAATCCATCGCCCGTGACCAGCCTTCGATGGTGGCGTCATAGGCCAGGCTAAGGTCTGTGTTGGCGCGTTGTAGATTTTCGAAGAGTTGGGTATTGTCAATCGTAATGGCCGCCTGCCCAGCCAGCGCTTCGAGGAATTCAAGCCATTCCGCGTCGGGAGTGAAAGCTGTGCGGCGATAAACTTCGAGCACGCCTTTGGCTTCTCCTTTGATGATCAAAGGTACACACCAATAACAGGCAAAGCCTTCCATTTTCCAAAATTTTCCAAATTTTGAGTTTTCGTAGAGCACGGCAGATTCGGAGTTTAGCGTCATGATCGAGCGATGTTCCATAATGGCGTGCCCGGCAAGGCTGTTGCTTACGTTGACGTTTTCGAATACAAGTGTGTGAAAACCGCGCCCAACCACCAATTCCAACAGGTTTGAACCAGGATGAAGCAAAAGCACATCGGCGGCATCCACGTTTAATTGAAAGAGGGTATGCGTCAATAAAATATTCAGCGTCAAGTGTATATCGCGGCTGCTGGAAATGGCTTGATCTACAGTGCGTAGGCCATTTAGTTGTTCGAGGCGACGGACGGTTTGCTCATGTAACTGCATACGCTGCAAGGCCGCGCCGGTCATTTCTGACAGGATTGCCAGCAAGCGGATCTCGTCTTTGTCGAGTTGATGTTCGCTCGGTATGGATATGATCATGACTCCCAATGTTTGCTGTGTGGTACGGATGGGCAAACAGATGCCGCCCCAGCCCGGCGGGATCTGACTGAGGGATGCGGGGTGTGTTTCAGGATCGACAACAAACTCATGGGAGATGTAAAGCTCGCCACTGATGAATACTTTGCCTGCAATCCCTTCACTGAGAGGTTGTGGCGCAGTTATTTGAGCCATCCAGCCGCGCATTATGATTCGATCCAGTTTATAGGTGGTTTTGTTGTATAGCTCGATGGAACCATGTGAGGTGTTCAGGATGGCCAAGGCTTCATCCAGTACGATGCTCAGCATTTCTTCCTGCTTCAAGGTGGCGCGCAGCACAAGCGAAATACGATTGATAGTTTCCAGTTCCAGTACACGCTGATGGATGGATTCTTCTGCCTGTTTGCGCTCGGTGATGTCTTGAATTGAGCCTTCAAGAATTCCCGTATCGCCATATAACCGTACTGACATGATACATCTTCTCACAACTCCCTGCTTGCTCAAAATTCCGCATTCAAAATCTGTCACATGACCTTTTGTGTTGAGCAGTTCCACCATCTGTTCGCGTTCATGTTTATCTGCCCAAAGGTTCACGGAAGGCACGCCTTTTAATTCCTCCCAAGTGTAGTTAAGAATCTTGAGATACTTTTCATTGAACTCCAGAACTTCCGAGCCATCGAGACGGACTCTAAACATGCCAACTTCAGAATTATTGAAGAGATTGCGAAACTTTTCCTCGCTTGCGCGCAACGCATCTTCCGCCTGTTTGCGCTCGGTGATGTCGCGAGCAACAGCAATGTTCACTTTTTTTCCAAAATAATACCCGAGAGTATTACTTACTTCTTTCGGGAAAATTGTCCCGTCTTTGCGTAGTCCCCAGAATTCAAATGACTGGGGTTCGCCATTAAGCGTTTGTTCCAAATAGGCTCCTAATTTTGCCAGGTCATTTTTACCCGGGGCAGATAGAAATTCTGGTGTGCGCCCTATAAAATCTTCTTTTGTGTAATCATATAATTTTTCCGCCGCTTGATTTACATCTAAAAATAATCCATTTGGATCTTGGATATAAACCGCTTCCGAAATACTATTCAGAATCCCTCGATATGTTTCTTCTGAAAGAAGAAGTGCATTCTCCGCCCGCTTACGCTCGGTAATGTCGGTTACGAACACGGTCACGCCCGATACGACTCCGGCCACGTTGGCTATAGGACTATATCGATTTTCGTAGTAGGTGCGGTATTTCGTTGGGTCGCCGTATTCTTCGATGAGAATCAGTTGTTCTCCGCGCAGTGTGCGCTCAAAATTTTTCCTTGCTTTTTCACGATCAAGCGGGTCGCCTATTATTTCCAGCATGTTCATACCGATTTCAATTTCAACACCCCAAATAGCTTTCATTGTGTTTTTATGCGTTACTGTAAACGCAGTGTAATAGAAGTTGGTATCAAGCGCAAAAATGACAATACCCTATGGGCTTTCCATGATTGAGCGTAAGAGGTTATTATTCTTCTGTGCCCGCATTTCACTTTTGAGTAATTCCTCTTCCGCCCGCTTGCGCTCGGTAATATCTCTGCCTTCGCCAAGAATGGAAACAGGCATCCCCTTCTCATCGCGGATGATACTTAGTTTAGTTTCCTCCAAAAAGGTGGAACCATCTTTCTGCCAAAATTCGAGTTCCAAAGTGCACTCAACTGAATAGGTGGGGTCAGCCATCGCTTTGGGAATTTCTTCTGAAAAGACTTCCATCGCCTGCTTGAGTGAAGCGGGGGCAAGGTTTTGATCAAGCGGCAATTGCTGGAGTTCCTCGAACGTATAGCCTCTCCTCTTTTCCACAGACGGACTGGCGTAGGTTAATTTCAAGTTCATATCCATCAGCCAGACCTTAT
>VFJR01000096.1 GCA_009885945.1 Anaerolineaceae bacterium | reverse complement strand
GTTTACCACCACCGCCGCCATCACGTCGAAAACCACCGCCACCGCCGCCGCTGCGTTCTTCGCGCGGGCGGGCAACGCTTACAGAAAGCGGTCTGCCTTGAAATTCTTTGCCATTAAGGGCATTGATGGCGTTGTCCATATCCTGTTGTGTTTCCATTTCTACGAATGCAAAGCCTTTAGAACGGCCTGAATCGCGATCTTTGATCAGAGCAACAGATTTTACTGCGCCAGCCTGAGCGAACACGGTTTGTAGATCTGTTTCGCTGGTGGTGTATGCCAAATTACCGACGTAGAGCTTGTATTCCATAATTCTCCTAAGGTTGAGTGAGCAGCAAATTCTCTAATGAGAAATGGCTCACTTCACAAATGCTCTGCCTGCTTGGGGCTGGCAGTTAAATTGATGATGCATGTATTTTTTATTCTTCTCGATACCCAAGCGTTCTTTTTTGAAGCACTGCGTCAGCATATCAGATGAAGTGTTGCCCATGCACTTGCTGGCATTTTATCACATTTGGAAGAACCATATAACGAGGTTCTTTAGACTTTATTGGAAATAACTTATATGCCACCGTCTCGAAGGTTTAATGCGAACAAATTCAATGCCTAATGGCAACCTTCGGGACGTTTTTTCTAATTGCCGATAAAGTCCTTTATACAATTTTGAATATAGTATCAAAGCCAGCCATCGAGAATATATCCCTTATCATCTCTGGACAATTGATAATCGTTAGCGGTTTTTGTTCCTTAGATGCCTTAAGATGCAGTGTTAATAGCGCTTGAATGATAGACGAGTCCATGAATTTAACATCTTTAAGATCAACTCGTATTTCTTTTACTACACTGCTTCCTAAGGCGCTATTAATGGCGGCGTACACAGCGTCTTGGGTTGAAAAATCCAGTTGACCAGAAAGGATAATAAAAGCAACATTTTCTCTGATATCGGCTTTAGCCAGCATGTGGGCTCCTTTTTCTTTCTCGCGTATGCAAGCTATTATAATCTTTCACTATGCAAAAACACACTGTCATTCTCAGGAATGAAAAAACGAGCGAGTGGTTACTTTTTGACGATTTAAAGCAAATTGTTACAGCAAACAGCCTGCAACAGGTAATTCCTGTTTTGAATGAAGTTGAACATCTTGTGAATACCAATTCTTGGTACGCGGCGGGTTGTATTTCATACGAGGCGGCTTCTGCTTTTGATCCTTCCCTGCGGACGCATCAGAGTGATGATTTTCCTCTTGTTTGGTTTGGCTTATTTGCGGCACCCCAAAAATTACAGTCACTTTCTTTGGCTGAAGGTTCATATTCGTTAACCAAATGGATTCCAGATATTACATTTGATGATTACCGAAATGCGATTGCAAAAATAAGATCCTATATTGCGCAAGGGAAAACGTATCAGGTGAATTTCACGTTTCGGATGCAGAGTCAGTTTTCGGGTAATCCTGAAGCGCTGTTTATGGATATGATCAATGCGCAATCTGCTGGATATTCTGCATATATGGATATCGGCTCGCATATTATTTGTTCTGCATCACCAGAATTATTTTTTCAGCTTGAAGATAATCATATTATATGTAAGCCGATGAAAGGCACGGTCAAACGCGGGCGCACTTTGGATGAAGATCACGAGCAGGCGCTTTGGCTGCAGGCATCTGAAAAAAATCGCGCTGAGAATGTAATGATCGTTGATATGATGCGGAATGATTTGGGGCGGATCGCAAAAGTTGGCAGTGTAAAAGTGCCATCGCTATTTCAAGTTGAGCAATATCGCACTCTTTGGCAAATGACATCCACTGTGCATGCTGAAGTAGAAAAATCTTTTGTTGAAATCACGAAGGGCTTGTTTCCGTGCGCTTCTATTACAGGTGCGCCGAAAATAAGCACGATGAATATTATTCACGAACTTGAAACCAGCCCGCGGAATATATACACAGGCGCGATAGGATATCTTGCTCCGCACAGGCAGGCGCAATTTAATGTTGCGATTCGAACTGTGACGATTGATCAAAAAACAAAACGCGCATCCTACGGCGCTGGCGGCGGGGTGGTGTGGGACTCAACTGCTGAGGATGAATTTCAAGAAGCTTTACTAAAAGCGCAGGTTATCACGCGCAAACATCCAATATTCAATTTATTTGAGACATTACGCTGGACCCCGCAAGATGGATATTATTTACTAGAGCGGCATTTGATGCGCTTGCGCGACTCGGCGGAATATTTCCGCTTCTTTTTTGACCTTGAGGCTGTTTCTGCTTATTTGCATAAGCTACCCGAATCGTTTTCTCTCAACCCGCAACGTGTGCATTTGAATCTCTTTCCCGATGGGCGCTTGACTCACGAGACTAGTTTGCTTGATCTTTCCCCGAAGATCTTCCGCGCAGGGTTGGCGTCTGATGCAATTAGCTCGCAAGATGTGTATCTGTTTCATAAAACAACGTATCGTTCTATTTATGAGCAAGCTGTAGATGCATCTTCGTATAATGATGTTCTATTTTTCAATGAACGAAATGAGTTGACTGAATTTTCGATTGGCAATCTTGTGCTTGAAATAGATGGAGGACTTTACACCCCGCCAGTCTATTGCGGAATTCTGCCCGGCACCTTTCGAGCAGAATTGTTAGAGCGCGGGGATATCAAAGAACGGGTTTTACAAGTGGACGATCTTGGGCGTTGCACGCAAATTTTTTTGGTTAATTCTGTGCGCGGGTGGGTAAAAATTGAGTTAATGATTTAAAAAAATGATATATAATCAGCTTTGATATTCTGATGCATTATCAAATCAATTGAAAAACTAGGAGAATATATATGAAATTGTTTCGCTTTCTTGGCAACGAAATATTACTTGGAACGTTGATTGCTTTGTTGAGTGTGTTTACCGCGATGGCTAGTTATTTTGGAGCTATGGCAGATTCGAATCAAAACGCGCATGAAATTGAGGGAATGAAAGCTTTGAACGATGGCAATGTTTTATATCTTGAGTCGAACCAAATTTGGATTCAAGATGACGGCAATTACGATAACTGGTATATTAATTACGATACCAATCCCGATATTGCCTTGTACTATGAAGGTAACTTCACTGATTCGCTTTATGCTGCAATTGAGCGCAACGGCGGAGATGAATACCCCATGGACGACCAATATGTGCAAGAACTCTTTGCAGATGCAAATGAACTCTTTGATCAATCTGATACCAACTTTATCCTTGGGTCACAATGGGATTTCCGCGGCGATCAGTTACAACTTGTCATGTTGATCATGGCGCTTGGGCTGGCGTTAGCCGCTTGGGGATCCTTGATGCACGAAGGCAGTAATTTACGCTCTCTGTTTTCTGCATTTGCAATTCTTTCACTTACTGCAGGTTTATTGATCTACTTTTTGGCAGTACCAACTGTTGTTGGATAGTGAGTAGCTAACTACCCTTATGCAGAACGTCCCGAAGGTTTCCTTGAAAACTTTATTGACTGGTTCAAACCTTCGGGACGGTGAGTAATATCAGTTAGTAATAGTTTGCAATGTGCCCGCTTGCAAGAGGGCACATTGTTCATAGGATGAAATCATGGCAGATCAAAAAACGTACATACAGACCATCGAGCAATACCATGCTGAGCGTGAAGAATCTATTCGCAGAGAAAATGGCTGGCTGGCATTATCTGGATTGTTTTGGCTAAAGTTGGGCAAGAATAATATTGGCTCAACTTCAACCTTTGAAATTCAATTGCCTGAACGTGTGCCTGCAAATGTTGGTATTTGAATTCAACGGAAAATCTGTGACCTTGCGAACTTTTAGCGGGATTAAAATTGACGTTAATGGTGTTGCCGTAGATTTTGCAGTTTTACATACGGATATTGAAGATGAGCCAAGCTATATCACGCTGAACGATATTCGAATGGTTGTAATTCAACGTGGTAATCGAATGGGCGTGCGCATGTGGGATAACCAAGTGGAATCTCGCCGTACATTTCCTGCCCGCACCTGGTTTGCCATAGACGAATCATTTAATCTGCCAAGTCAATATACTCGTTATGACCGTCCTAAGACTGTATTTTTTCCTGATCTGACGGGTGAAAAGACTGAAAGCACAGTGGATGGCTATATAACTTTTAAGTATAGCGGCAAAGACTATAAGCTTGATATATCAGAAGAAGATGGTCAATTGTTCCTGCGCTTTAAAGACCCCACCAGCGAATCCGAATCCTATCCTACTGGACGTTATATCTATCTTGATTATGATGCGAAGAGCGGTAAGTTCATGCTTGATTTTAATCTTGCTTATTCTCCACCCTGCGCTTTTACAGATTTTGCCACTTGTGTTTTTGCTCCAGACCAAAACTTTTTGGATTTTAGAGTGACTGCTGGCGAAACCTTCAAGCAAATTAAGTAGTAGTAGGTTTCATTTGTAATAAAAAAGCCGACCCAATAAGGTCGGCTTTTTTATATGAATTATTGTACATGCTCAGGTAAATAACTTTATTAATATTTCTGGCACCCAGAATTTGCCATACCCGCCCAAGCCAATTATTATGGAGCTAGATAGAATTAAAACACCAAAGATAATGAGTATTCGATCTCGAAGTTGATATGTTAAAACATCTAACCAAGTGCGGGGACCTACACCGAAGGCGCGTAAATCCATCGCGTCAATAATATCTTCACTGCCGATGATGGCGTGAATGGTGACGGGTACAAGCACAGGTCCCAACCTGCGTACTTGTTGAACAATGCCGCCGCTGATTTTGTCCAATTCGTAGCCGCGGGCGCGCTGGGCGTCCATTGTCATTTGAAAATCACGCCCAAAGGTGGGGATGAAACGCATGGTCAAATCCATGGCGTAGGCAAATTTGTCGTGAAGCCCCAGCCCCTTGAATGTGATTCCGTATAAGGCGGGGTCGAGCGAGTAGGGAATTAAAATAGTCATAATGGCAATGCTGGAAACGCGCACCAATTGGCTAATCGCAAAAAAAGCTCGCTCTACTGTGATTTGTAAAGTAGGTGTCCAGCCAAAAATTGAAAAAGATGCCTTGAACTCACGAATCAAATGCTCTTTTTCGTATAGTTCTGTACCTCCGCGGCCCGTGATAAAAGTCAGGATCGCGAAAAAGAAAATAAATCCAATGATGAACAAAAACGCGCGGCGAATTTCATGCCATTTCACACCGGATGTGAAAAGCACGAAGAAGGCAACCAGTAAAAACGGAAGCAAAAAGCGCACATCCCAAAAAGAGAGCGTGGAAAATAAAAAGCACGCGTAGAAAATTACCCACGCGCGCGGGTCAAATGATTGGATTAACGAGTGTGCGCGTTTACGATAACGCCAAGCGACTAACATAAATAACTTTTCCTGTCATTGAGAGGAGGGCGCACTTCCCGACCAAGCAATCTCCAAGGCTGTGCGAGATTGCCTGCTCTGCGAGTACGATGTCGGGCAGGGAAAGAGCGCCCTCGGAATCCCTATTACTTTAGGGGCAATGACATATAAGATTAACGACCTGATTGTACGCGGGTAGATTTATACGCCACAACCAGCATTGGCACAAGAATGGCGGCAAAAATTAGGTTTGGACCCGCCGCAGGTAAAAATTGACCGACAATAGTGGCGGCAAGAGTTAAACCGTTAATGAAAATATCGGAGAGGGAGGCAAAGAGCAAGCCGATGATATTGCCCAACATGCCCCAAGTTACAGCAGTTGCAACTTCTTCGTTATCTTTGAAGGCATAGCGAATGCCAAAGATCAGCGCGAAGCCGATCAGAATGGCAATGCCTGCAAAAAGCGAGATCTGCGCGTCGCCGAAGATATTATTGGCGGGGTCGTAGAAATTTCTATTGACTTCACTGCGATTCAAAAAGAACAGTAGTGCGGTAACAACCGCTAATCCACCGCTGATATAAAGCACCGTGTCCATGCTTTTCTTTTTGTTGGAGAACAGCATCCACATGCCAGAGATCATGCCGATCAATCCGTTGCCAATGCTCCATTGCGGAGATAAACCAAAACCTGTTAAGGCATCACCGAATAGATTGCCGACCGCGCCTGTGAAAAAGCCGACCACAGGTCCAAATGCAAAGCCAAAGAACATAGGAATTGCAATCGCAGGGCGTAATGCTACTTGGCTTACCGAAGGTACAACAAATACTGAAGCATTGAATACCCAGGAAAGGACTGCGTACAAAGCTGCGCCAATCGCCATCCAAACGACCTGGCGTGTGCCTACTTCCCAAGCTTTGTTTTCTTTGGTGGCGTAATATATACCAAAGGCAATCAACAACCCAATTACAACAAAGGTAAAGCGCAACGAGAGCGTTGCTTGTTCAACCGAAAAGTCAAGATTGAGAGAGCCATTCCCAACTGTGGTTGAAAAAAGACCTCCTAACGGCGCTAATACAAACATGGCCAGTGCAAATAAGGCTAACACTGCGCCTAACGAAACTACTACGTTGGTTAATTTCTTGTCCATTTTTACTTCTCTCCTGATTGAATTTAATTCTGAGCATAGGCTGTAACTTGTTACAGCCTGCGAGATACTTAACTATGAGCCAGTGATTCTGCCCGCATAAACCTGCCCGTTTTGCTGAGTCGCTTGAGGTTGAGAGCCAGCAACGAGGTCGGCACGAGGCGGTTGGCTTTGAGTCTATCGAAGTCGCGCAAGACATCCTGCGGAGCTCCATCTGCAACGAGTCTGCCGTCATTGATCATCAAAATTCGATTGGCGTAAATGGCTGCCAGATCAACATCATGGGTGATAAACAAAATGGCTTCAAAGCTGGGCATTTGCAAAATAGAATCCATGAAATTCATGTAATTTTGATAATCTTGCCCGGCGGTCGGCTCGTCCATTATCAAAATCTTGGAACGCATTGCAAGGATTGCCGCAATGCTCACGCGCTTCTGCTGACCAAACGAAAGAGCCAGCGGCGGGTCTTTCTCTTTACCTGCAAGGTTTACGATGTTTAGCGACTCTTTCACCTCCACTTCAATTTGTTGCTTGGGGTGTTTTAGATTTGTCGGTCCAAAAGCCAATTCATCATGCACATTCGGCGCAAACAACATGTGGCTCGGACTTTGAAAGACATACCCCAATACGCCCGCGATCTCGGCAACACTCGCCTCGTGTGTATCACGGCCATTCACAAATACGCTGCCAGTTTTTGGCTTGAGCAAACCAATGGCATGTTTAACAAAAGTGGTCTTGCCTGCGCCATTAGGTCCCAGCACTGCAATTACGTCGCCGCG
Organism: Anaerolineaceae bacterium; assembly: GCA_009885945.1. Lineage (GTDB taxonomy): Bacteria > Chloroflexota > Anaerolineae > Anaerolineales > Villigracilaceae > VFJR01. Next base: position 17,249 of record VFJR01000096.1, on the reverse strand, counting down.
TTTAATTTCAAGGTTGATGCCGCTCAGTACTTCTCGTTCTGATTCATACCCAAAGGCTACGTCTTGAAATTTCACCAGCGCTTCATCGCCGACGCTTGAGGTGGGTACGCCGGGCAGGACTCTGATCGGTGCTGGAGGGGGATCCTGCTTTGCGCGTTCGACGATTTGTTCGGCGGGCAACTTCACTTCTCGATAATTAACTACTTTATACAACCCGCTTACATCGCCAAGGTAACGTATTTCGCCTTCGTGCATATACAGTACTCGTTCGGGGCTGATGCGCAATACATCTTCAACGCGATGTTCAACCAATAAGACCGTCATGCCTGTGTTTGCAAGCATACGCACTGCGTCTAAGGATTCTTGTGCTGATGCGGGGTCGAGGCTGGCAAGAGGTTCATCCAAAACCAATATAGATGGACGCATGGCAAGCACGCCCGCCAGGGCAACCTTTTGTTTTTCGCCTCCAGAGATGGTGAACGTTTCACGGTTGCGTAAGTGCATGATGTTTAAAAAATTAAGCGCCTCGTCTACGCGCTGATAGATTTCTGCGCGCGGGACTCCTAAATTTTCCAGCCCAAACGCTACCTCGTTGACCACTTTTGTGCCGAGGATCTGCCGTTCTGGGTCTTGTAATACTGTGCCAATTTTTTGTGAAATTTGCGAGAGTTTCCAATCTTGCACATCTTTATCAAAAACGCGTACACTCCCGCTCATTTCCCCTTTATAAGAACGCGGAATCAAGCCATTTATACAGCGTATCAATGTCGTTTTGCCGCAGCCGCTGGCGCCTGCTATTAATAGAATTTCACCAGCTTTTGCTTCAAATGAAATATTGTGAATCGCCGCGCCTTGACGGTCGCGGTAGCGAAAGGAAAGGTTATCTACAACCAGAGGTATTGTTGCTGTGCTCATGATCTCGTCACATTAACAGTGCTGATATGAAAAAAGTTTCCGTTGAATGACATGGCCTTATATTATCGTAAGAGGGGGGGATGTCAAGGGAGAAATTATTTTTTCTTCCAAATGAACAACGCAGGTATTTTTAATTTCGGCGCACGGTCACTCGACCAGGGCGTTTCGGGAGCCATCACTAATGAGCACAGCACAAGTAAGACACGGTCATAGTTAACCCGCCAGCCTGCAAAATCTAACCAAGCCTGTTCGCGATTTTCTTTGATAGGCACTCCCGCCGCGGATAATTCATCCAGTACCGCGTCAAACTCCTCCCGCCGAATGCTGATCGGTAATTGCGGGTAACGCGGCTCTGTTGGATAAGATATATCAAAATAATCTGCGATGCGGCGCATGGCGATGAATCCTGCGCGGATGCTCAAAGCAGCAGAGTAGTCAAATGGGATATCAATGGAAGATAGCGTTAAGGAAGCGGCATCCAGCACAGCGCCCGCGGATGTGATCCATGAATTTTCGGCGCGCGGAGAGCGAAAGAAAACCAGCGCGGGCAGGGTAGTGTGACTCTCTTCGACATCGGCAAACCAAGATTCCCAAATTTTCCAATAGTCAGATAATTTATCCAAGCCGTGAATGCGATTAAAGCGCAATAACATTTCGCGCGCGGTCGGCGGGTTGCCAGCCCTTACCTCCAGCATGTTAACTGCCTGTTCGCGCCGCGAGAAGGCCGAGTACATGGTAGGCAGATACGCCATCAGTAAGGCAACCAATATTAAACCGATCATGGCTTCGCTAAATATGAGCACGTTGATCAGAGTAGATTCTGAAACGATAAATCCTAACGTAAAAAGAGACGAACCGCTAAGTTTTAGGGCTAGCAGCCAGTCACCTGCGCCGAGCGCCCAATAGATAGCGGCGTAGCCAAGCGCAATTAATGCATACCAAGCCGGCACAAGCATCAGTAATCCGATGGGCGCGTAATACGCCATGATCTTGTCGCGGCGCGCATAATCCTTGACGAGACGAAAGATAACGGCAATGATGCGCCGCAAAACCCCAAAGACAATGCGATTTAATTGACTGCGCGCCGCGCGCGGTAATACAAATGTAGAAAGTGCCGAGAATAAGGTGGCAATTACAAGGGAGAGACCAAAAAGAAATATAAATATTTTCATTATGTTATCCGCGAAGGATGTTGATGTATACAATAATCTATTAAGTATAGCGCTTAACTAGATAACCGCTGACAATTGGCATTGTCAGCGGTTAAATTGTGAAATTTGTCTTATTCTAAGTTTTCCGCGAACTCAGCTTCAAGCTCCTCGGCAGAAACGAAACCGACAAATTTTTTCAATACAGATCCATTCCCGTTCAATAGATAGAACTCTGGCTGATAATAAAAGCCTAGTTGACTTTGAAAGCCTGCTGTATTTGGATCGTCGGCGTCAAGATATGTAAATTTGACCTTGCCAGAATATTTTGCTTCAAGCCCATGAACCATGGGCGCCAATGCGCGGCAGGTACTTCAGGTATAGCGGAAGATTTCTACTAACTGCAAACTGCCGGAAGCCAACGAAACCGTAGATGGATCAGTTGCTTCCAAATTGGGTCCTCGTGATGTAGCAGCTGCAACTGGACTAGGCGCTTCTACTGTAGCTTGAGCTTGAGGTGTGCTTCCGTCAGGCAGATTTGTCGCTGGCGCTTGATTCGTATTCGGGACGGGGGCGAGAGTTGGATTCGCCGCGGGGGCGCATGATGCTACTAGAACAGCGATCAGGCTTCCGCTTAAGAAAAAGATGCGGGTCTTCATTAAAAAATCTCCTATTCTGAATTCCTAATAGGATGTGTTTTGCGGCACATTTCTTACTGCAGGCTAGCGGATATAAATTGGGTTGCTATAGATCCAGCCGCGTTTTTTCCCGAGATAGTTTCGAAATACTTCAATACGATACACGCCTGTATCATTTGTAATGTGCGTGAGCGATTGATGATTTTTGATAGATTGAATCAAGATGCCGTCTTTGAATAGTTTTATTTCAGATGCCATTTGTGGTAAACGAGCTTGTAATGTTACGCCGCCTTTGGCAGAAATTTCTTCGCCCATCACGACATTTTTTTCTTTGCCTTGCGCGCTAAAACGAAAGCCTCGGGTGGCAGCGGGCAGGTCATATCCAATGAAACAGCGACCTTCGCGCAGCGCTTCGTAGATCATTTGCTTATCGGTATTGGTTTCACCTGTTAATGGTTTGCTGGTAAATACATGTGTATTTACTGTACGAAAGTGAAACTCATAAGGAAAGATAATTTTACTGAGAGGTCCCATGTGCATTCGCAATGCGTGCGCATCTGACCCGCCGATCGCAACTACACGCCCGCCTTTACTGAGCAGATCGTCCCATCTTTGCATGGTGGCTGGGATCGGACGACTGGCGACGAACATTGGAAAAAAGGCGTGAAAAGCCGCGTGTAATTTAGTGGGCACAACTGTTTTTAACTCACTGAGCGCATTCCATAATTCAATGCCTGTATAATTCTTAACAGACCAGTCAACCCAAGAAATATCCACCTCTTTAAATAGAGGCGCGGCGGGATCGTCTGGGTGCGCCAGAAAGCAAATTCCGCCGGACTGGTTGACGGCATCGATCAAGGCTTGCGGCTCATCAGCTAGGGTTGCCAATTCGCGATTTGCACCGAAGACCAGCAGGTGATTTTTTTGTGGATCCCGATCTTGGTCATGCACTTCTTCCCCGATCAGCATTAATAGCCGTTTGTTTTGATTCTTGTAATAGCCTTCAAAGCCATCTACTACAATATTGTGATCCGTGACGATGACGGCGTCTACGCCCGCTTTGAAGGCGGCTTGCACGATATCCTTATGGATCCCGCTCCCATCGGAATAGCGTGTGTGCATGTGCAGATTGACAATGACTTCGTTCATTTGGTTTGACGGTTTCCCTTTATGGCAGGTATAATTTGCCCGCTAAATTTTACAGACCGATACATGAATTCTTAATCCCAAATTATGAATTTTACTTGTGAATTCTGTCAAAAATTCAGTACATTATGGAAGAAAGTAGTAAGGAGATAATATATGGAACAGTTTTTAGATATTGCGTTGATTATAACCTCGGTAGGTTTGATCTTGAGCGTAATCCTGCAGAGCAAAGGCGCGGGACTCGGTGGTTTGACTGGCGCTGATACAGGCGGCGTATTCACAGCGCGCCGTGGAATTGAACGCGTTCTTTTCTGGGTGACCATTTTGCTCTCGGTCGTTTTCTTTGGCTTGGTCTTTGCGATCATTCTCACAGCCTAAACTTGTTAAACGCTTTGGAAGTTCACTCGCTCCATTTTTAAAATGGATTTTTTGGATGAGCTTCCAAAGTTTGGTTAATAACGGAGCAGAATGAAAAAGCTACGCTGGCAGATATTGATCGTTGTTGTAACATTGGTTTTGGTTGGGGTTTTGCTGATCAGTCAGCAGCCTATTACCCCGAACTTACAACCTCAACCTGCCGCCGGGGGAGTTTACACAGAAGGCATTGTCGGCTCTTTGGGAAGATTAAATCCGCTTTTAGATTGGAACAATTCAGCAGATCGTGATGTAGACAGCCTGCTTTTTAGCGGGCTGATTCGTTTTGATGAACATGGTCTACCTCAGCCAGATCTAGCTGAATCTTGGGGCACGTCGCAAGATGGTATCTTGTACAACTTCTCAATTCGATCTTATGCCGTCTGGCATGATGGCGTACCCGTTACCAGCGACGATGTTATTTTCACAATTGATCTGCTTAAATCTGCCTCGTTTTTTCCGCAAGATATAAAAGACTTGTGGGTGCAAATTGAAGTCAAGAGATTAGACGATCATACGGTTCAATTTATTTTGCCTGAGCCGTATGCGCCCTTTCTTGACTATATGACCTTTGGCATTTTGCCAAAACATTTACTTGAATCAACACCTGCCGACCAGCTGGCAAATGCTCAATTTAATATCCAACCAATTGGAACAGGTCCCTATAAATTTGATCAATTACTTACCAGCGGCGGGCAGATCACTGGCGTGGTACTGACGCTTAACGAGAATTACTATCGTCAAAAGCCGTTTATTCCTCAAGTTGTCTTTCGGTATTATCCCGATTCTGCAAGCGCTTATGATGCATATAAACAAGGTGAAGTGTTAGCGGTTAGTCAATTAACAGCCGATGTGTTACCGAAAGCATTAGCCGACCCGCAACTTGCTGTGTACAGCAGTCGTTTACCGCAGTTGAGCATGGTCATGCTTAACTTAAATAATCCAGCAGTTCCGTTTTTCCAAGATGAAAAAATTCGCCGTGCTTTATTGCTAGGCATCAACCGCAGCCGCATGGTTTCAAATATTTTGCAGGGGCAAGCCGTCGTTGCAGACAGCCCTATTCTGCCGGGTTCGTGGGCATATTATGAAGGCATTGAACATCTAAACTACGACCCTGAAACTGCCTCTAACATGCTTAAGATACAAGGCTACACTATTCCAGCCAGTGGCGGCGATGTGCGTGCCAAGCAAGGGCAGTCGCTTACTTTCATAATGGCGCATCCTGACGACGCGCTTCACACCCAACTGGCGCAAGCCATTCAAGCCGATCTTGCTTATATTGGTGTAAAAGTAGATTTACAAGCTATGCCATACGATCAGTTAATATCAACTGCTCTTGCGCCGCGCACCTATCAAGCCGCGTTGGTTGACCTAACTACTGCACGCACTCCCGACCCCGACCCTTATCCATTTTGGCATCAATCCGAAGCAACAGGCGGGCAAAATTATTCTCAATGGGATAACCGCACAGCCAGCGAATATATTGAAGGCGCGCGCGTACAAACAAAATTTGAAGAACGCACCCGTTTATATCGCAACTTCCAGGTTGTGTTTGCAAAAGAACTGCCTGCCTTACTGCTGTATTACCCGGTCTATTCCTATGGCGTAGATCAGCAAGTGCAAGGTGTTCAAGTTGCGCCCATGTATAGCCCAACTGACAGGCTTGCCTTTATCAATGAATGGTATCTCGTCACCAAACGTATTTTGGAAGAACAGACTTCTCCATAATTAACGTAGATGTAATTCACGCTTCAGCTCTGCGCCTCAGCTTGATTCTGTTCCTGAAAGAGAATCAACACCCAGGAAGGTGTGAAGCGAATTAAGTCACTGACCTTACGCAATGTAAGGATACCTGCCGGACGTTCTGCGTAAGGTGAGTAAGTCATATCCTTTCCCGTAAAATAACTGCTTAAAATAATAGGAGTTTTAATATGTTAGAAAAAGCAATTGAGTATGCACATCATCATAAAGACGATTTTCTATTCCAATTAAAAGAGTTTTTAGCCATCCCCAGTATTTCAACACTTGACGAGAACAAACCTGATATTCAACGAGCCGCAGAATGGGTAGCAGCTCAATTGCGCGGCATTGGCATGCACAATGTTGATATTATGCCCACACGCGGACACCCCGTTGTGTATGGAGATTGGATGGGCGCCGGCGATTCTGCTCCGACTGTTTTAATTTATGGGCATTACGATGTTCAACCTGTTGACCCGTTGGAACTTTGGACTACCGATCCGTTTATAGCAGAAGTACGCGGTGATAATTTATACGCGCGCGGTTCCTCAGATATGAAAGGACAAGTCATTGCTTCTATCAAAGCAGTTGAAGCTGTGGTTAAAGCTGGCGGCTTGCGAGTCAACTTGAAGTGGATGATCGAAGGGGAAGAAGAAATCGGCTCTGAGCATTTAGGCGAATTTATTAAAGAGCACAAAGAAAAGTTTTTCGCCGATTTTTGTTTAAATGCAGACGCAGGCATTATCTCCGCAGATGAACCCGCTATCACAACAGGTTTGCGCGGATTAATGTATGCAGAATTAAAAGTGTACGGACCCAGCAAAGACTTGCACAGCGGTTTATTTGGCGGCACCATTCATAACCCTGCTCAGGCATTGGCTGAATTAATTACGAGCATGCATGATAAAAACGGAAAAATTACACTGCCGGGTTTTTATGATAAGGTGCGCAAATTAAGCAATAAAGAAAGACTAGAGTTTAAACGCCTGCCCGGCAGTAATAAAGAATTACTGCAAATGACCGGCGCACCAGCCTTGTGGGGCGAAGCCCAATTTATTCCTGCTGAAAGAATTGGCGCGCGCCCTACATTGGAAATCAATGGCATGATCTCTGGTTTCATTGGTCAAGGTTCTAAAACGGTTTTGCCTGCCTGGGCAATGGCAAAAATTTCCTGCCGCCTTGTTCCAGACCAAGACCCTGAACAAGTCTTCAAACAATTAAAGGCTCATATCAAAAAGCACGCACCCAAGACCATTAAATGGGAATTAACCAATTTGCATAACGCCGGCGCGGCATTAGTAGATAGCGATAATATTGGAGTGCGCGCACTCTCCAAGGCTTTTGAATCGGTTTGGGGCAAGAAGCCGCATTTCCGCAGAGAAGGCGGCTCGATCGGTGTGGTTGTGCAATTACAAAAATTTGCAGGCGTGGATTCACTGCTCTCTGGTTTTGGTTTGCCAGATGACAATGCTCATTCACCTAACGAAAAACTGCACTTGCCTACTTGGTATCGTGGTATTGATACCTTCATTCACATGTTCTACAACTTGGGAGTCTAACGCAGATTATGGAAGATCGAATCATCTCATACGGCGGTCAGGCAGTGATTGAAGGCGTTATGATGCGCGGGCAAAAGGGATATGCCATTGCGATGCGCGCGCCTGATGGAAGCATTGTTGTGCATCAAGATAAGCTCCCAAATGTATATCGTTCCAAATTTACAAAGATTCCATTTTTGCGCGGCGTGATTCTTTTGTGGGATGCGCTGGGGCTTGGAATGCGCGCGCTTACCATTTCTGCCAACACCCAATCAGGAGAAGATGAAAAACTGGAAGGCGCGAGCCTTTATTTGACTCTAGCGCTTTCGTTGTCAATTAGCATTGGCTTATTCTTTCTCTTTCCTGCCGCGGTAGGCGGCTGGGTAGAGAAATGGCTTATGCCGGAAGCCGCATCTGGCGGCGTGTTGCCTTCCATAATAATAAATGCGCCTGCTTCAACATCCGCCTTATGGATTGGCAACTTGTTGGAGGGTGTTTTACGCCTCTTGTTATTAATTGGGTATATTTGGGCGATCAGTTTTATGGATGACGTCAAACGTTTGTTTATGTATCATGGCGCAGAACATAAAACCATCAACGCCTATGAAGCCGGTGCAGAATTAACGCCTGAAAGCGTAGCAAAATTCCCGCTGGAACATCCTCGTTGCGGCACGGCGTTCTTGCTCACGCTTGTATTACTTTCCATCTTAATATTTACTGCCTTTGGACCAATGTCTATGCTCTGGCGCCTGGGCACGCGCGTGCTCTTAATCCCTGTCCTTGCAGGTATCGCTGTTGAGTACATTCGCTGGACCGCGAATCATCTCAAGAATCCGATTGTCAAATTATTGATCAAGCCCAATATGGCTATGCAAAGATTGACTACCCGCGAGCCAGATCGATCAATGCTTGAGGTTTCAATAAAATCTTTTCAGACCATGCTAAAGGCAGAACAAGAATAAGATTAAGAAAATAACCCTACCTTAATTTTAGCCACAGAATTCAAGATTTAATGCGGATTTAATATAAGTCTGCGAGAATCTATGAAGTCTGTGGCTAAAATTTTATATAAGCATTGGAAAATAATTTACTTATGAAAAGATTAAAATATTTGCGCATCTCGACATTAATCCTTTTACTGTTAGGATTGTTTGTAATTCTTTATATTAATGTTGTTCACGGCAGGCCCGCTCCTATTCCGATGAAGCAGGAATTGTTTCGCGGCGCTGTGTATCACCGCCATGTCGAAGTCTACCCGCAATTTATGATCGCTCATATTATTGTGATAGATACAAAGATAAAAAGCACTCGCTTTTTAGTCACGCCGCCAGATAACCTTAGCGGCGATCCGCTCAATGCTAGAACTACATCGCAATTTATGACGGAGTTCAATGTGCAAATTGCCATTAATGGGGATGGCTTTTCGCCGTGGTGGTCGCGCAGTCCATTAGATTATTATCCTAAAGCAGGCGACCCAGTTACGCCAAATGGGCTCGCTATCTCATATGGAAAACCATATTCAGATGATACTGAACCAACAGATGGAATTAGCCCAACGATTTATTTTACGAAGCGAAATTACCCCACAATGGGCAGACGCCCTGGCAATGTCTTTAATGCAATTTCGGGTGATCGAATGTTGGTCATCAATGGACTTCCTGTTGCTGGGCTAGATGATAAAGAGTTAGACCCCCGTACAGCAATTGGCATTAATAAAAATGGACGATATTTAATCCTCGTTGTGATAGATGGGCGTCAACCATTTTATAGCGAAGGCGCAACTTTTTTACAGCTTGCGCGGCTCTTGGTTAAATATGGCGCGCGTTACGCCATGAGTGTAGACGGCGGCGGCTCGTCTACCATGGTGATGCAAGGTGAAGATGGTTTGCCAATCCTCTTAAATTCACCTATCGATAATTACATCCCTGGGCGTGAGCGCCCGGTTGCAAATCATTTGGGGATCTATATTAAAAAATAATTTATGGGTGAGATTTTTTATAATCTTCCTGTGTATCTATGTCCTGCAAAACATCCGAAGAATTAATTTCAACATAACGAATCTCGGAATTATGCTTATTTAAAAAATCACGCATGGTTTCACCCTCTTGCATATTCATGATTTCATCCCAAAATTTTCCTCCTACCAGCCAAGGATGACCTCTTCGCTTTTGATGACTCGGCACCACCAGCTGATTCTGCGCCTGAGCATATTCCTGCACGATCTGCCGAACGCTTCCTGCTTGAACTTGAGGCTGGTCGCCCAAACAAATCAGGATCGCATCGTTGGCATTGTGCGCTGATGTTGCGCGTATTCCACATTGGATAGAAGAAAGCATTTCTCCAGCTTCATATTGAGCATTGAAAATAATATCTACTTCATATTTTTGAATTGCTTTTTCCACGTCATGACGATGCCCTCCTGTTATCACTACAATTTTATGTATCCCTGCATTTTGAATTGTTTGTATGACTTGCTCAATGATCGTGACGTTTCTCCAAGGCAGTAACATTTTAGGTTTTCCCATGCGCGTGGATTTTCCCGCGGCAAGGATAATGGCGGTGATCATAATTTGTCACTCTTTATCAAGCGTTGATAGTCTTCTGGTTTGTCTACATCTAATAATAGAATGTCATCATGCCAGGGTAAAAATTCAACCTTATGTTTATGGAAGATGGCGCGCCCGCCGGTATCGCCTTGTAATTGTAGAAGATCGGGGAACGTGGCGCGGTCGAAGAGAACGGGGTTGGCGCGTTTTTCTTCTAAGACCAAAGGTGCAACAATTGAGTGTAGTTCGCGCGCGTGAGTTTCGATCAATGCGCGCATCACTTCAACGGGAATCTGCGGCTGGTCGGCTAGCAAGAATATTGCCGCACCGCTCTTGGCGGGCAAAGTTCGGATACCTGTTTTGATGGATTCGCTTTGTCCGTTTTGCCAGTTTGGATTATGAGAAATGATGATGGGCAGGTCTTGTAAAGTAGATTCGATTTCGGCGGCGTAAGCGCCTGTGACGAGCACTACAGGCTCGAGCCCGGCTTGAAGCGCGGTTTCGGCTACCTGTCGCACAAAGGATTTCCCTTTCCAATCTAGCAGTTGTTTTGGCGACCCGTAGCGTTTGCTTTCTCCTGCCGCGAGAATAATGCCAGCACATGGCTCGTTGACGGAATGAATATTATTTTCTTTGAGGCTGGTAATCAAAATGGAATCAAATATCGTTGATAATTTTGATGAGATGCTTTGGGCGATGGCTTGAAGTTGCGGGGTATCGGCTTGGTTGAGCAATAGAATCCGCCGCGCAGTTGACGGAATATTTTTAAGACCGCCCTGTGGGTGTGATAAAAAATTTATCAAGGCTGTATCTGTGACGATCTGATTAAGCGCCAATCCGCTGTGTTCGGAAAAAATTTCTGCGCGGTGAATGTTTTGATCTGTGAGTGTTTTGCCTACGGCGCTTAACCCTGCAATTACAATGACTGTATCTACAAAATGGGGGATGGGCGGCTCGTGCTCGGCGGGCGCTTTTAAAGATTTTTGCCGTGAGCCATCTGCTTCAATGAGTATCGGAATATTTTTACGTTTTGCAAGAGAATATAGAGCTTGTAAAACTTTTTCGTTTACGGGTTGTGTGCGTTGATCATTGATCTCACCTGTAAACAGCACGATATTTTCAATTTCAATAGGATGTAGCTCACTTGCATCGCGCACGATCACATGTCGATCTGCCTTTGATAGCTGCCATGTGCCTAGGTGTGAACTTGCGGCCACAATGACTGGAGCGCGCATTTCTTGGGCGATTTGAAATAACGCTGTAGTTTTTCCGCCAGCGCCAACCAGGGCAAGGCAAGTATTGGAGTGTACGCGCAGGGCTTTCGCTAGATTCATCTTATTGGCTATTGCGTTTGACGATCACAAATGTAACATCATCTGCAAATGGTTCTTTTTCGCTAAAAAAAGCAATTTCGTTTTCGAGCAGTGCGGCTATCCCTGCCGCGGAATGCTCGTGATAATCTTCAAGAATTTGCAAAAGCCTGTCTTTGCCAAACAGTTCTTTGTTTTTGTTTTTTACATCTGTCAGTCCATCGGTGTAGAAAAACAATATGTCGCCTTGTGAAAGACGGCAAGTCTTTTGTTCAATAGTTTGTGAACTGCTCAACCCCAGCGGGGTGGATGTAGTACGTGTGAGTTCAGCCCATTGTTGTTCTGCGGCTTGATAATGAAAGGTGGGATTGTGACCTGCGTTTACGTAGGTCACATCGCCGCTTTGGGGATTAAGTTGGGCATAAAATAAAGTTACAAAAATCTTTTGAGCAGAATCATCATAAATAAGACGGTTGGCAAGCTGCATGGCTTCGCTGGGGGTGGGCATGCCTGTGACCGATGCGCGCACGATTCCGCGTGTGACGCTCATAAAAATAGCGGCAGGCATTCCTTTGCCGGCTACATCTGCGATGACAATACCGCAATCTGACTGGTCTCTTTCTGGGCGGGGAATAGGAATGAAGTCGTAGAAGTCGCCGCTGACACCGCGGGCTGGCTTCCATAATACAGCAAAATCAAACCCGTTTAGCTGGGGCGTTTGGCTGGGAATTAAACTAACTTGAACATCATGCGCCATTTGCAGCTCACGTTCAAGCCTTTCTTTGATAATGATCTGTTTCTGCGCGGATTGTAGTGATTCGTAGGCGTTGGTCAGGCGTAGGTTTTTTTCGTGCATTTCATGCATATTATTATTGTGCGCTTCACTGAGGCGATTGCTTAACACCCGCACCATACTGTAAGCCAGCTTGGGTTGACGATTAAGCAATGAGTCAAAATCCATGCGTGTCATTTCAAATAATTTGCTTTGTGTGCGTGTTCGGGTAGTGGCTGTCCTTAGACCGTCCAAATTAAACAAACTCATTTCCCCTACATATTCCCCTTGCTTGCGAATTCCGATCAAAAGTTCATCCGCTGTTCCAAGTGATTTTATGATTTCAAGCTCACCTTCGATGACAATGTAAAACGAATCGCCGGGTTCCGCCTCATTAAATAAAATTGTCTGCGCAGGTGCGTCGAATAGCTTTAATGTCTCTGCCAGATATGTAATTTCATTAGCAGGCAGGGATGCAAAAAGCGGAACCATATTAAGAATGGATTGACTCATAAGCTCGAATTTTATCTTGATTACCATTCCCCGGCGTAGCGTGTTTTATATGGCTTTGTTTTTTGTTCTATTACGATTCGCCTTAGCTCTGTTAATTGGCGGATGTGTAAATTGTCGTGGGCGATCCAGGATGCGAACATATCTCCTGCGCGCATTTCTCCCCATTTTGATATGTAAACCATATCCCAGTTTGGGTTCTTTAAAGTTTTCAGACAGGTGAGCGATTTGGTTCGTTCGCGGAAAAATTTTACTTTCATCATTTTGAAATCTTGATCGTTGTATTTCCGCAGTTTCACCCACGCTTGCGGGGCGATGTTGTGCCAGCTTTCATGTTGGCGGTGCAGGATAAAATCCAAATGTTCACGAAAGTCCTCCCGCTCTTCATCATAGAGATGGCAGGTTACTTCAAGGATTGACCAGGATTTTTTAGATGGTTTAAATTGCGCTTCTTTTTGCGATATCCCCGCTAATGAAGAAGCAAGTATTTTGGTGCTATTTTCCAGTTCGCTGAACAGGGTTTTGAAAAACATCTTTTCTCTTTCTGTTTTATGCTCCAAAGCTTCCAACGATCCTTAAAATATCAAACCCCTCCGCAAAGGGACGTTCTGCCAACGCGCCGTGACGAACCATAATGGAGCGGGTGAGTTCGTTGTTGAAATAATATCGATCTCGATATGTTTTATATTTTGACAAGGCTTCGATCTTTTTGTTGACATCTTCTTCGCTGACTTCCACTAGAAAATGCGGAAAGAAGCCGTTGGAAGAGCGCACTACATCGAATCCCAAAACCGTAATACCGCGAAAGGCGCGCAAGGCTTCATCGGTCATGGTGTTGTGGTCTTGGTGTACATCCTGGCGGGAATGCGTAAAAATCAGATCAGGTTGAAAATCTTTGCGCAGTTTCAAAAAATATTCAAGAATCTCCTGCCGTGAATTTGGAAATACGCGTGTTGTAAAAGGACCTAAAACGATCTTCTCTTTTGGCATGCCCAGCACGCTCATTGCTTCCAGGTGTTCATTTTTCACAGCCAGTAGATCAGGATTCTTTTGATTGTCTGAAAGCGTGACACACATCACATCTGTCTTTTTGACAATATGATGCACCAAAGCGCCGCACCCTAACTCAATATCGTCAGGATGTGCGCCTAAAAAGAGGACTCGTTTGCCGGAGAAGTTCATATGTGAGTTAGGTCATTGCGAGGAACGCCCTTGCTCTTTGTGACGAAGCAATCTCCTAAAATTTGGGGATTGCTTACTCTAAAGAGTACTATGTCGGGCGAAGGGCAAAAGCGCCCTCGCAATGACGTTTTTCTATTTCGTTGCCAGTATCCCGCCAACGACCTTGGTCATGACCAATTTGCCGTCGCGATTAATCCAGCGTGTAGCCACTTCGGTAATCTTGCCAATTAAGGCTTCGTATTCATCCTTGCCGTTGAACATGGAAGTCCATAACTTGCGGTCTTCACTTAAGGAAGCGCGCACATAGTCAATGAAGGGCGCCACCTCTGGGAAGGTGAGGTGATTTTCGAATTTGTGCAATTCGGTCTTGGCAAAGATGCCGCTGATGGTGTTGAAGATATCGCCTTTGAAGCGCGAGGAGCCGGGCATGGGCGGGATGCTGACGTTGGTGGCTTCTTTGATAATGTCATAGAACATTTGCTTATTTTCGGGCAATGGACCCGAGACGAAAAGCCGTCCGCCAGAATTAAGTACCCGATGAGCCTCGCCAAATGTAAAGTTAAGATCTGATGCATAATAGATCGCGAAGGCGCTGGTGCATAGATCAAAAGTGTTATCGGTAAAGTTGAAGGGCTTATTAAAATCTAAAAACTGAAAGTCAATGGCTGTGTCTAGTTTTTTATTTTTCTCACGGGCTTTGTCGAGCAATTCTTCAGAGAAATCTCCGCCTGTGATCTGCGCGCCGCCTTTGGCGTATTCATTAAATAAGAAAGATAATTTTCCCGCGCCGCAGCCCACGTCTAAAATTTTCATGCCCGCCTGAGGCTTGAGCAATTCGTTCGTCCAAACATCAATATTGGCAGAGCCGTATTTTTCGTGAATGTCAATGCGTACGAGCAGGTCCTTGCTGGTTTCTTGATAGTTGATTTCCATTTGAGTCTCCAATTGGGTAATTTTCTTGAGTGATTATACCAAACTCAAATCAAAATTCAACGACTGAATTTTGATTTGAGGAAAACAACGCTTCATTATTCGCTCAAGGCTGGTCTGCCGATATTAGCGTTTCCTACCCTTCACCTTTAACCGAAGACGCCTAAAGGATATCCTGAATGGAAGATGGGATGTGTTGAGTTTATCGAAATTATTTCCCACATAGCTATACCGATTCAACCCTTGAGTCATATCGGGCGTGATTGTATCAGGCTGAATAAACCTGCCCAGCGAGCTTGAATAAAATCTCGCGCGATAATCCATCAAGCCAAGTCTCATGTCATCGTCCAATGATCTCTGTCCAGTATAAGCGATGTCTGTGCTGGGCACATTGGGAGTTGGGATATCTGTCCGCGTCTGCCCGAAGGGCAGGTATCTCTGCTGGGATATTATGCTTTCACTCTCTCACGCCGAGCAAGCAACTATTTCTCTTCTAATATTATTATTCCCGGGATTTTTACAATGTAGGATTTGAGCTCGGAAAATATTCCGTCAATCTTAGGGTTAGGAGTCTCGGCAAAAGGCTCGTCGTAAATACGAATACTAATTTCCGCTGGTGATTCTGGAACGTCTACTGCGCTTATATTAAATGAATCGCCATAGATATCAACAAGAAATATCAGTTTATCCACATCGTAAAAAATCAAATTAAATTCATATTTATTTTTATCCGAAAATTCCTTCATTAGATTAAATAACTCTTCTCGCCGGCTTACAGCTAATGATATCTTTATACTTCTTACGGGGAGATTTTCTCCATTTGTTAAAAAACTTTTAAAATTAGGTTTCAAATTTGCGCATCCGAAAATAATTAGGAGCATAGTTAACAATAAAAATATGAACTTGGCGATTTTTTTCTTTTGCGTTTTCATTACATTTATCATTTGAACACCTGTGAAACCGCAGCATATTCCAGTGTTTGAACTTGTAAGACTTGAAATGCCACAACCCCGACTACAGTGTTAGCAAACGCCATGAAGGTGTTGGTATTTGTTCCTTGCCCAACGGTTGTAACAGACCAACTTCCATCTGCGTTTTCAGAAACGGTGTTTGCGACACTGCCGCAACAAAATATGTGGGGTGGCTTTGTCCTATTAGTAAGAGTCATCCCTCCATTACTGCTATCAACAGTAATAGCACCTGTGTCATAATAACCTGTCCCGGGAAAAAAATCGCCCCACATCACAGAATAGTTACCATTATTCACAGCCGGGTGCCAAAATAATTGACCGGGGTACTGAAATCGTGAAGCATAATCCATGGCTTCCTCTGCTGTACAATGCCATGATGCAGGGCAAATCACAGTTGTTACTGTGTAATAATGAGGAGTATCTTGATTAAAATCATCTACTAAAGCATCGAAATCGCAAATCCACTGACCATAAGCTGGAATACAGTTTTTTTCTCCACTGTCATCATTTCCACTTCCATTAATTTCATCTTGTAAATCATCTCTGTTGCCATTGTTCCCCGCATAATCTTCCGCATGGACACCTGTAGTCTTCTTATTCCCTTCCATGCAATTCCCTTCCTCATCACAGCGGGCGTGTCCACTCGGATCATTAAAATTGACAGGATTATTATTGACGTAGCTATACCGATTCAACCCTTGAGTCATATCGGGGGTAATTGTATCAGGCTGAATAAACCTGCCCAGCGAGCTTGAGTAAAATCTCGCGCGGTAGTCCATCAAGCCAATGCCAGAGTCTAGATTTCTTTGTCCAGTGTAGCCCAAGTCTGTTTGGGGGATGATTCCTATGTTGGCTCTCACTTGTCCAAAGGGCAGGTATCTCTGCTGGGAGATGATGCTTCCGTTATTATCAGTTATCGAAACTCATCCTTTATCACAAAACAGGTACTCAGAATATTTCGATGAAACTAATAAATGCTTTTATCCATGCCCAGACCCATAGGATAGTCCACGGAATTGTTACAGCGAAGTTCTCAGTGTACCAACGAAAGTTTCTTTCTACCCCTGGAAGGAGCGCGTTTTTAATTGCTCGCAAAAACAATAGAAAAGTGGATCCTGCCAAAAACATTCCTAAGCTATATTCGAGTTTTTCGTTACCTATTAAGATAGAACCTGAAGTTGCTAAAATTCTTCCGAAAATAAGCGGGAAGCAAGCATATATGAAGGGGGCATAATCTTCCCGTAAGGCTTTTAAAAATGGCTTCGATATATCAATGTTTTTTTGTTTCATAAAATACTATTTCTTTCTCTTTATTCCAAATTTCTCAAATATGTCTGGTGCAATCTTTGAAAAAGCGAATAAGAACACACTTTGCGAAATTGTTGTACCAATACTTATAATAATAATTATATTACCCATATCAGCGCTACCCTCTGTGACTATAATGATGAGACACTGGTACCCAATAATTTAGTGTGTAGGGCGCAGG
>VFJR01000110.1 GCA_009885945.1 Anaerolineaceae bacterium | reverse complement strand
CCGGATCCATCAGACGGATTCACAAAACTCCATGTAACATCAACGTGGCCAGTATTAGAGATAGTATGGCTGACATTCGTGGATGCCTGACCGCCGCCAGATGTGAGCACTTGTCCGCTTGCGGCCGAATTCAGTGTAGCGCCTACGATTGCAACCAAAAAATTCATTAAAATGCCGTCGGTACCCGATGAAATAGAGACACTACTCGCCACCGGATCTGTATTATAAGCTCCAGCCCCACTGCCGCTGTCTCCACCATTGAATATGTTACTTGCGCATAATAATGAAGCTGATGTCTGTGCATGGGCGGGCAAAACGCCACTGGCAAGTTGAGGCGTGCTCCATTTGGAGGGCAAATTCGCCAGCACGCTTGCGCCTGCGGCGGCGCCTAACAATTTAATTGCATCGCGGCGTGATATTTTCTTTCTATTTTGTTTTGGCTCGGTCATTTAGTATCTCCTGAATTAAATTGCTTTTATAGGCAAGATTTTACCTGAGTATAAGGATTTTGAGGAGAAATTCACAATACGCTTTATTTTTCCAGCAAATTGCTGTTATCTGCAAAATGTATAAAGCGGGTGTTGTTTTTAAAATTTTTCGATTTTACATCAAGAAACTACTCTTGAAGAGAAAATCTCAAAGCATTTTTTACCCATTTTGTGGCGGCGAATAAGTAGATACCTGGTTACAGGTGCCTGTGCCATCTAATGGATTTTCAAATGACCAAGTGACAGTAACTGTAGCACCAAGTGCATTATAAATAATGACAGGAGAGAGGTATGTTGCAACACCGCCAACTGTCGCCGCAGTTCCTGTTGTTGGAGAAACTACAACAAAAAAGCTTGAATTGTTGAACGTAACGTTCCATCTCATCATAATTCCATCTAAAGCAGGATTGATTGTAACGGTAGATAAGAATGTGAGGGTTATAAAAGGAAATATATCCGGACTACATTGAAGTGTGGCTAATACTGTTGAAGTTTGTGCATGAGCCGGCAATACACCTGAGGTCAGTTCAGGTGTGCTCCATTTAGAAGGCAAGTTCGCAAGCATACTTGCGCCTGCGGCGGCGCCCAATAACTTAATCGCATCGCGACGTGATAGTTTCTTTGTTTTTTGTTTTGTTTCGGTCATTTAGAGTCTCCTGAATTTATTTGTTCTTAATCTTACAAGATTTTACACCAATTTTTTTTGAAAACTCCAGCAAACTGCTGGCTCAAAAATTAGTTTCAGCCACCGTCTAATGCGCCTTGCGCGCGCAGTTTTTGAATAATATCGGGCACATCCTTTGCAATTTGGGCGCGCGCATCGGGGTAAGCGCCACTCAGAATTTCAACAATTTGCGGAATGGAATTGATCCCATCACACATTTGCCAAACCAAGGCGGCGGTCTCATTGGTGTGGATAATGACATTACGTGTCGGGTGTAACAGCACCAGTTCGCCTTCCATTTTTTCGATCAGAAAGCCTTTGCATTGTTTAGGGTTTATGTTGGGAGCAGTTAGTTGCATATTGTTTCCTCGTTAAAGGCAATTTTAGCATAGGGTTTTTGTTGAAACATAGGGAATTAAGAAGGTATTGCTTTACGGCAGAGAATACTCGATCACCAACTGCGGACGATCTGTCTCAACGCCATAATTACTGCTAAAGAATTTTATATAGTCATTGTCGAAGTCGTTGTTATCGTCCAGTTGAAATGCAAGGCGCAATTGCGTAACGCCGCTTAAGTTGATCTGAGAAAAAGATGCGGGAATGAGCGCCGACCAATACCAGTCACCGACCGGGTTGTTTTGAATGAGTCCCGCCGCATCCATGCTGGCAGGGTATTGAAAGTCAGAGATTTGCAAAGTGTTAGTGCCCAGCAGATCATACGTTCCAAACGCCCCGCGCCGAATATCTACTTGAATATTTTGATGCGTCTCAAATGGATTGGTGCCCGCCGCGCCTTGTTTTTTAACCATTAATAAAGCCATGCTAATCATGGCGTTATCAGGCAATGTAGCTGTAGAGAAGTGAACTATCGAGCGGTACTGGCGGTTCTTGGCATCATCGCCAACGTTAAAGGTTGCAGAAGATGCGTCTTTCGTCCAGCCCTTATTGCTTTTTTCTCCGCCTTCCAAGACCCAGCCGTCATAAGCGCGGTTGGAAACAAAAGTCTCGCGCATTACAGAACGAATAGGCTTATTGATCGTATAGGTTTCGCCCGCAGTAAAGTTGCCGTTGCTTGCGCCTACACCGCCCAATGCCAACCCTTGAGAATTAAGAATGCTGTCATTATCCATTAGATCAAGGCGTACTGTACCGTTGCCGTTGCCTATGCCTAAAGTCACTAGGTAGGCACTGCTGCCAGAATCTACGATGCTGATGTTTGTGCCTGCCACAGCGCCACTGGTCGTGAAAATAAAATCACCAGCATCCACACCGCTGACAGCTTCAGAAAATGTGACCATAAATCGAATCGAATCACCCGAGGCTGGGTCAGCGTCAACGCGTGTAATGTCCAATACAAAATGCACAACTTCATTGATGGTGTACTCTTCGCCCGCGTTGTAATTTGCATTGCCGATCCCAAGACCGCCTAATGGATTGTTCGTCATGTCAACAATGCTGTCGTTGTCCAACACATCAAGGCGTAGTGTGCCGCTGCCTGTGCCGTTATTAACCGTCACAGTGTAAATTGCGCCAGAGCCGGCAAGTTCTGTAATACTTGCGCCTGCAATCGTGCCCGTCTTTGTCAGCACAAAATCACTAGCGTCCACGCCGCTCATTTCTTTGGAGAAGGTGACCGTATAGCGCATCTGGCCGGTAGTGGTTGGGTTGGCATCTGCGCGTTTGATGCTCAAGACAATGGGCACATCTTTCACAACGCTATAACTTTCGCCGCTATTAAAGCCACTATATAAAATATTGCCAGCCAAATCCATAATGGATTGATTGTTAATAACATCCAATCGCATTGCGCCGCTACCAACACCCGTGCTAACCGTTACCAAATAGTTGGAGTTTGAGATCGGCGTAACATTTGCGATCACCGTGCTGCTAATGCCTGGGTCAGTGTATAGTGCAAAATCATCCGCGCTCACGCCTTGTACTGGCTCAGAGAAAGTTACCATAAAGCCAACGCTATTTGCATTGGTGGGAGTCGCATCTGCTCTGGCGCTGGATAAAACTTTGGGAGGCGAATCAACTATCAGCTCGAAGGAGCCGACGTCCGGAGCGCTTCCCGAATATCCATCATTGATTCCAGGAATCAGCGCGCCTCTATCTACATTTGGGCTTGATCCTACTAAAGTGAAGTTGCCTGCGCCCGGGCTGGTCAGTCCCGGCACGTCTTCGTAGCCTTGGCATTCAAGTCTATACGTTGTGCACAATTCACTGGTTGAATTATATAAAATATTTTCCCACTTAAAATGTGGAATACTGCGCGTGGTGTACCAGTTATTATTGTTCCAATCATTTCCCGTTGCGCCTGCAAGTGACGCTTGTGTGCCTAAGCCCGCACCCGAAAAAATATTATTGCGCAAAATTGAATTGCGAATCGGGCTGATGAATTCCATGCCGACTGCATTGGGCGCGTTCGTCCAGCTGGTATTGTGATACATCAGCACAATACCGTCAGAGTTTAAATCCCATTTGACAGCTTTACCTGTATAGTTTGCAAATGTAGAACGCAAAACCCAAGTGGGACCTTTTGTGATCGGCGCCAAAGAAATGCCCACCAAGCTTGAATCGATTGTGTTATTTCTAAAGCGTTGATTAATGCTGGCGCCTTCAGGTTCCAGTGCATCATCACTAATTTGGTAAATTCGATTGTTATAAATATCTGCATCAAAGGCAACTGCGGGGTTTTCCAGCGCGGCAGAGGAGCCTGTGTAGATGCCGTTGAAAAAATTATGAATATTATTTTCACGCACGATCGCGCCAATGTGCCCTCTTAAGACAATTCCAGTCCCTTCCATAGACGTGCCTTTGACTGCATTCCACTCCCACTCGTTAACCATTGGGTCATAAATTTCGTTGTATTCAATGCGCGTGTCGTTACCCTGAGAATCGCTTCCATTCCAGTTGATAAAGATGCCCAATTGCAGGTTATGAATTTTATTTTTGCGTATAACGATGTGTGATGAATTGGTCGCGCACACGCCGCAGCTTTCATTAACCCCATAATGGCGCATTTCAAAGCCTTCGATCCAGATCCAATCACGGCTTTCTATTTTGAATGCATGGCTGAGGTTTGGGATCTGCCATGAGCTGTTGGCAGGATTCTCTGAACTGCGTACATATAGTTTCCATGTCGCTGGCTCAACGAACCAACCCTCGTCAATCTTGGTTTTGTTGTGACCTTCTCCATCGTTTAGTTTTTTCAGATCGTCATAATTGTAAAAGCGCTTTTGACTGCGCGCGAGATATTTAATAGGCATGCCTATTTTTGTGACCCAAAGGATTCTGCGATCGTTAACTTGTTCCCATATATTTGCGGCAGGTGTAAATGAACCATCTAATATCGCGCCGCTTCCCTGCGCTTTGACCTGTATCCAATTATTTGGGCTGCCAGAAGTTGGGAATGTAACCATCTCGTGATACACGCCATCCGCTACCAATATTTGTGTGCCCGCTGTGGCGCTATTGACCCCGTCTTGTATTTTTTGAAAGGGCGCATTGATCGATCCGTTACCGCCTGCAGGCGCATCATCGTTTACATAAATAATGGAAGATGGTATGAATACCAGTTCATTTGCTTGTGTGCTGGTCGTCGCGCTGATTTCTTCAGCCCCATTAATCACCTTTACTTCATATACAGTGGCGGGGGCAAGCCCAAACAAACTGCCAATCAGCCGCCCGTCATCAATTTGCATCAGTGGGTGAGCT
>VFJR01000193.1 GCA_009885945.1 Anaerolineaceae bacterium | reverse complement strand
TAATTCTCTACCGTACAAATACGATAATTTTCAAGCAAACAACAAACGATATGTCTTTGCGAGGGCGTTCTTGGTTTTCGCCCGAAGCAATCTTTGTTTTAGGGGAGATTGCTTCGCCGCTAAAGAGCAAAAGCGGCGGCTCGCAACGACATTCAGTAGTAGGATGTACGGTAGAGAGTTCTTTAATAGATACAATTTAAATATAAGTAGAAGCTGGTGATCAGTATGAAGCTATTAGCCACAAAGCAAGAAGTTTCCAAGTCCCAAGGGGATTTACTTCATGATTTGCAAATGCGGAAACAAAGACGTTTCCGCATTAATGTTGTTTTATCTTGGGCTGTTTTTATAATTATCATCTTATTTCTTTTTAGTGGGCAAAGCTTTTCTCTTGGTTCAAAGCAAATTAATACAATTCAGCTTGATACCGAGTTTATGCTTAAGGAAATAGATTATGTCGCCGCAGGTGTCAGCGAGACCATTCAAATTTCCATTCGGTCTATTATGCTGGCTATTGTTGTGGCATTACTGGTTGCCTTGGGCAGGCTTTCTACTTTTCCACCCATTTATGCACTTAGTACTTTTTACGTCTCGTTGATTCGCGGGACGCCTCTTTTTTTACAGCTCTTTTTCTTTTATTTGGCTTTACCTCAACTAGGCATTATTCTTTCAGGGACTGTTTCTGGCATTCTTGCGCTTGGATTAAATTATGGCGCCTATATGTCTGAGACATTTCGCGCAGGTTTGAGTTCGGTCAGCAAAGGTCAGCGTGAAGCCGCAATGGCGTTAGGCATGACTCCATTCCAAATGATGAGGCGTGTTGTTTTACCTCAAGCGCTGCGTTTTGCCATTCCGCCGATGGGCAACGATTTTATATCAATGACCAAAGACTCAGCGCTGGTTTCTGCGTTGGGCACAGTCCGTGAATTAATGTGGCGAGCTACTAAAGTGGGGCGCGCTAGTTTTCATAACTTTGAAGGACTTATTATGGCTGCCCTATTTTATTGGGGCATGACTTTAATTCTTACGTATTTACAGGGCAGGCTTGAAGCTCGCCTTGCACGCGGGGATAGATAAAATGGCAGCCATTGTTAAGCTATCTAACCTTGATAAGTATTTTGGCCGCTTGCATGTATTAAAGAATATAAATTTGGAAATTCAAGAACGGCAGGTCGTTTGCTTAATTGGGCGCAGCGGCTCAGGGAAAAGCACCTTGCTGCGCTGTATTAATTTTTTGGAAGAGCCGTCTCACGGCACTATTGAAGTGGATGGCGTTATTGCAGAAGGTCGAAAAAAAGGAAAAGAACAGCGTCAGCAAATTCATGATCTGCGCTTAAAAACAGGTATGGTCTTTCAAGAGTTCAACTTGTTTCCACACCTCACTGTGTTGGAGAATGTAATTGAAGGACCTGTTACAGTGAAAGGCATGGAGCGTCAAAAGGCTATTGAAATTGCAGAAGAACATCTTGTAGATGTAGGTATGTTGTTTAAGAAAGACGAATATCCAAACCGTCTCTCGGGTGGTCAAAAACAACGTGTTGCAATTGCGCGCGCGCTGGCTATGGAGCCAAAGGTCATGCTATTTGACGAGCCGACTTCTGCGCTCGACCCCGAATTAATTGGCGAAGTTTTAAATGCCATGAAGAGAATTGCCAGAGAAGGTATGACCATGATCGTGGTGACTCACGAAATGGGTTTTGCGCGTGAAGTGGCAGATCGTGTGCTTGTCATTGCAGATGGCGAAATCATTGAAGATGCAAAACCTGTAGATTTATTCAGTCATCCAAAAGACCCGCGCACACAGGCATTAATTGATCGATATCGTTCTGGAGATGAATAAATGATCCTTGCTATTACTCGGGATATTAGCGCGCGCTTTGATGAATGCGAGATTACCCATATTGACCGAACCCCTATTGATTTGAATATAGCGCGCCAGCAACATCACGCCTACAATGAAGCCCTCAAAGAATTAGGTTGCGCTGTCTTGCAATTGCCTGCTCAAAATGATTTGCCCGATTCTGTTTTTGTGGAAGATACTGCTATTATTTTGCCCGAAGCGGCGGTCATCACCAACCCCGGCGCGAATTCGCGCAAGCCTGAAGTTGAGTCGATTATCAACGCACTGGCGCCTTATCGAACTTTGGTGCGCATTACCGCTCCTGCTACTGTAGATGGGGGGGATGTGTTGGTGCTTGGCAAAAAGATTTATATTGGCCTCTCCACGCGCAGTAATATCGAAGCTGTACAGCAAATGCAGGAATTGTTACGACCTTATGAATACACTGTCTTAGGTATTGAAATGCATGATTGTCTTCATTTAAAAACAGCTGTTACACAAGTAGATGATAAGACTCTGCTGATTAATCGCAAATGGGTAGATGTAGAAAACTTTGAAGGTTTTAACTTAATCGATGTTGACGCTTCAGAGCCTTTCGCTGCAAATTGCTTGCCCATCAATGGGCAGATCATTTTCCCTGTGGCGTTCCCTAAAACCCGCGCAATTTTAGAGAAGCGCGGGTATAAAGTGAGGCAGGTTCACGTGGATGAACTTGCAAAAGCTGAAGGAGCTGTGACCTGTTGCAGTCTGATTGTTGGCTGAAATTATCGTTGACATAAAACCCGCCTCGCGTGTATAATGCAGTCCGCTTCTACCCCAGTAGCTGAATTCTGGGGTGGTTGTTTGTTTATAACCCAGCTTCCCCGAAAATAGGCGAAGGGCTGCAAAAGAAGCCCCGCAGATTGTGCGGCGAAGTGATGACTGGAGAGAAAAAATGAGATACGCAATTGTAGAAAGTGGCGGCAAGCAATACAAAGCCGTCGAAGGGCAAATCATCGAGGTAGATCGTCTGGCTCTTGAGCAGGGCGATAAAATTGATGTAGCCCGGGTGTTGTTAATGGCTGATGGAGAAACATTTATGGTAGGTACACCTACTGTGAATGACATTCTTGTCAAAGCCCATGTCGTGGATCACTTCCGCGGTCCCAAAGTCTTCCGATTTAAATACAGCCCCAAGAAACGCATTCGCGTGCGCGGTGGTCATCGTCAGCAATATACACGCTTGATGGTGGACTTCATCGGCCGCGCGGGTGAGGAGCGCAAGGTTGAAGCCAAGAAAGCGCCTACGGCTGAGAATCAGGTTGAAGTTCAAGAAGATGCGGCTGTTGAAGCTCCTGTAAAAGCCAAGGCGGCTAAGAAATCCACAACAACCAAAGAAGCCAAGCCCAAAGTTGAAAAGAAAACTGCGGCTTCTACAAAAAAAGCAAAGTAAGAGTTTAGTGAGGTAACCATGGCACATAAAACAGGTGGCGGTTCAACCCGCAACGGACGAGATAGTAATTCCCAGCGCTTGGGTGTAAAGCGTTACGCAGGTCAATTTGTGCTTTCTGGCAATATTTTGGTTCGCCAGCACGGTACAAAGATTAACGCCGGCATGAATGTAATGGTTGGTAAAGATCATACATTGTTTGCAGTTGCTGACGGTATTGTTATGTTTGATATTGTGCGCGGCAAGAAGCGCGTCAATATTATTCCGCAGGAGGCTTAAGTGAAAGCTGATATTCATCCTACTAATTATCAAACTCCAGTAACTTGTGCTTCATGTGGTACCACATGGACAACAAGCTCTACTAAAAAAGAATTGCGTGTTGATGTTTGTTCCAATTGCCATCCTTTCTTCACTGGCGAATCTGCCCGTTTATTGGATGTCGAAGGTCAGGTAGACCGCTTCTATAAGAAGTTACAAGCACGACAGACTCACGTAGAAATTCAAAAGGTACGCGAGACTTCCAAGAATTCACCAGAACGTTCTGTGGATGATGTTGGTCTTACACCACGTGCTGCAGATGCTTTAAAGAACGCTGGCGTGGATAACGTCGGTAAATTTATAGAAAAGCTTGCAACAGGTGATGCTGCTATTTTGGAAATCCCTGGGTTTGGTCAATCTTCTTTGACCGCCGCCAAGAAAAAATTGCGCGCGCTCGGCTATGAAATCCCCGAAACTCTAGCGGCTCCAGCTGCAGCAGAATAGTTTATAAGATTGTTCAATTTACAGGCAGACGTATTTTACGTCTGCCTGTTTTGTTATAATGGGTCATAATTGGTGTCATTAACTTACAACGCAGGAAAATCCATGAAGCATACACACGGTTCAATTGAAGTAGTTTGCGGTTCGATGTTTAGCGGCAAAACGGAGGAATTAATTCGCAGGTTGGTGCGTGCAAGAATTGCGAAGCAAAATATACAGGTCTTTAAACCTGCAATTGATAATCGTTATGACAAAAAGAAAGTTACATCGCACACAGGTTCAGATATTGAAGCCATCCCAGTAAAAGATGTCAGCGACATTCGCAAAAACTTGGATAAAAATGCTACTGTCGTTGGTATTGATGAAGCTCAATTTTTGGATCTAAGTGTTGTTGAGCTTGCGCAGGAACTTGCAGAACGAGGTGTACGGGTGATTGTGGCGGGCTTGGATATGGATTTTCGCGGCGAGCCCTTTGGACCTATCCCAACTTTTATGTCTATGGCAGAACGAGTGGATAAGCTTCATGCCATCTGCATGGTATGTGGGGATGAGGCTTCTCGTACGCAAAGATTAGTCGATGGAAAGCCCGTTCGTTATGATGATCCTGTTGTTATTGTTGGCGCAAATGAAATGTATGAAGCACGCTGCCGCAAACATCACGAAGTGCCAAAGTAGCTGGGTAGCCTGATAGCAGACTACGAATCAAAGAGACCAACATATGCAAAACTATCAAGATATCCTTGCTGAAATATTAATAGACGAAAAATCATTGCAAACACGCATTGCCGAATTAAGCGCGGAGATTAGCCGTGATTATGCTGGGAAAGAATTGGTGTTGATTTGTATCCTGCGCGGCGGCGTGCCGTTTCTTGTTGATCTGAGCCGCCGAATTACGATTCCCCATAAAATAGATTTTATGGCAGTCTCATCTTATGGGGTTGGCAGTAGGGAGTCAAGCGGCTTTGCGCGCGTATCACTTGATCTGCAGATGAATATTCAAAACAGAGATGTTTTATTGGTGGAGGATATCGTAGATAGCGGTACGACGATTGCGTCAGTACTAAAATTATTAAATGCGCGTCAGCCAAGAACTTTAAAAGTTTGTTCGCTATTGGATAAACCTGAAAGGCGTGAAACAGAAGTGCCGATCGATTATTGCGGCTTTAAGATCCCCAATAAATTTGTTTTTGGCTTTGGGCTTGACCTCGACGAGTATTACCGCAACCTGCCTTTTATTGGCGTTGTGGATTTAACGAAATACAAGCCGTCTGAATAAACCATGCCAGACGATACTTCGTCTTTCGAATCAAATTATGCGGGCAGATGGGTTGCGCGTGTACGCGGGCGCATCATTGCACAAGGCGACACTCCCGAGCTTGCACGCCGCGCCGCCAAAGCCAGCCGTCCAAAAGAAAACCCCGAAATTATTTTTATGAATTCAAAATATAATTTTCATCCGCTTGTTGAAAAAATAAAAACACTTTTGCCTGAGCAAGAGATATACCTTGTTGGCGGGGCAGTACGCGATATGTTTCTTAATCGTTTCTCTCATGACCTTGATTTTGCTGTGCCATCCAGCGGCATTTCCCTAGCCCGAACAGTTGCCGCAGCGCTTCACGCTGATTTTATGATACTGGATGAAGAACGTGATACGGGGCGGGTCATTCTCACCGAAGAAAGCGGCGAATTTATTTATTTGGATTTTGCCACCTTTCGAGTTAATAATGACCATAAAAATCCCGCAGATATTTTGGCTGATCTACGCTCGAGGGATTTCACAATTAATGCCATTGCTTATGATTTGCGTGTAGGCAATATCTTAGACCCAACTGGCGGTGAAAAAGACATACTAGCGAAAATGATTCGAGCCTGCTCGCAAACTTCTTTTAGTGACGATTCACTAAGAATATTGAGAGCGGTACGGCAAGCCGCCGCATTTGAGTTTCATATTGATCTAAGTACGCGCGAATTAATGAAAGAAAGTGTCAACCAGCTAAGCCGTATTTCACAAGAGCGCTTGCGTGATGAATTATTCAAAATGCTTGCTGGACCCCGTCCAGAAGCAACCATGCGCGCGCTGGAGATGCTGGGCGTGTTCCCATATCTTTTGCCAGAAATAACTGCGCTTAAGGGGGTTACGCAATCTTTGCCTCATGTCTATGATGTTTGGACACACACCTTGGCTGTCTTAAAATACCTCGAAAACATTTTGGCGGTTCTATTCGTAGAACATGAAGCAAGTAATGCTGAAGATATGCCAACGCGTTTACTGGTTGAGCATCTTGGGCGCTTTCACGCAAAAATTGTTGAGCATTTTTTGATATCACTAAACCCAGAACGGTCTTTGCGTGCTCTTTTCTTTTTTATTGCTTTATATCATGACGTTTGTAAGCCGCAGACAAAAACCGTGGAAGACTCGGGGCGCATTCGTTTCTTTGAACATGACGTAAAAGGTGCAGAAGTAGCTGCCCAGCGTGCTTCTGATTTGCGTTTAAGCAATAATGAAGCAGAGCGTGTCAATACTGTAATTGTTCATCATATGCGCTTTCACTTTCACACCAGCCGCTTGGAAGTGCAGAAGCAGGAGCCGTCCCGCAAAGCCATTTATCGCTTCTTTCGGGATGCTGGTGATACAGGTGTTGAATTGATTTTGCTTGGGCTGGCAGATTTACGAGGCACGCGCGCAGATACACTTACAGAAGAAAATTGGCTGGCGGCTTTGCAGGTGGCGCGCATTTTTCTGGAAAACTATTTTGAAAGACGTGAGGAGATCATTGCTCCGCCGCGTTTGTTGAATGGTAATGAACTGATGAAAGAATTGGATATTTCTCCAGGTCCTATGGTGGGTAAATTACTTGAAGATATTCGTGAGGAGCAAGCCGCAGGTAAAGTTTCTACGCGTATTCAAGCCTTGGAGTTTGCGCGCGAACAGCTAAAAGGCATGTCATGAATTTGGTGTTCTTCGATATTGAGTCCCAAAATTTGCTTCAAGATGTAGGCGGCAGGCAGAATATTAGCCAGTTGAAGCTGGCTTGCGCTGTGACTTGGTCTACAGTACGAAATGATTTTGCTGTATACATGGAAAAAGATGTTGAAGCGTTATTTGATGAATTAAAATCTGCAACGCGCGTGGTTGGTTTTAATTTGCGTGAATTTGACTATCAGGTTTTACAGCCGTATAGTGCGTCTGTTCGTTTGGCTTCCATCCCAACTCTTGATTTGTATTTAGATGTACGGAAAACACTTGGCTTTAGTTTGGGCTTGGATGCTATTGCCAGCGCAACAGTAGGAGTGGGGAAGACGGCAGACGGTATACAGGCTGTTACCTGGTTTCGCAATGGCGAACACGAGAAGATGATCGAATATTGTAAAGAAGATGTGGATGTGACTCGCCGTGTGTATGAATTTGGGCGTGATCATGGGTTTGTGTATTACAAATCCAAGCTGGGTAGTAAATTGAAAGTCAGTGTACATTGGAAATAAGATAAAAAAAGAGACTATCGTAAAAGATAGCCTTTTTTTATTCACTACCGTACATGGCACATGCTCAAGCCGCGGTCCTCGGCGGCGTTTTGCGAGTAGCCTTGCGCCGAGGACGGCGCAAGGCGCAATTTTCAGATAGCCTCTATTTTTATTATTTGGCAATTGAGGGCGCAGGCACGTAAGCTTCAACGCGCGCCCATAATTCGCGGATGTTAATGGGTTTGGACATGTAAACATCACAGCCAGAGGAAAGAGCTTTTTCTGCATCACCCTTTAAAGCGTTTGCTGTGATGGCGATGATCGGAACGTAGGCAAGATTGTGCTTTGAACTGCTCCTAATTCTTTTGGCTACTTCATACCCATCAATATCTGGCAGGTTAATATCAAGCAGAATCAAATCTATTTCATTTTGTTCTGCGGCAGAAACCCCATCAAGGCCGGTGGCGGCTCCAGAAAGTTGATACCCGCGTGACTCTAGCGCCCGCCTAACCAGCATCATATTGTCAGGATTATCTTCGATGTATAAAATATGGCTACCCATGGCTACTTCTCCTGTTACGATTCATTTTTATCTTCAATTACATTGATTACTTTGTCTACAAACTTTCTGGTGGGTAGTGACCCTTTTTGATAGACCGCCTCAATATTACCGTTCAGGCGTTTTCGTTCTTCTGCGGTAATATCTTTTGCGCTGACAACTACTACTGGAATATCTTTTGTGCGAGGATCAAGTTTGAGCTCTTCTACCAAGCCAAAGCCGTCAATGCCGGGCATGGTTAAATCGCTGACAATCAGGTCTGGCAGTTTTTGGCGTGCCATGGCAAGCCCTTCCCAGCCGTCTTTGGCATGATACATGCGGTAATTTTTGCGCCCTTCTAGCAAACGCCGAATCAACAGCGCATCATCGGCATTATCGTCAATTAATAATATTGTTGTGGTTTTCTCGTCCAAGTTTTCGAGCGCGGCTTGTAAGCCTTCGCGCGGGGCGGCAGACTGGTCTTTGCTGAGATGCACATCTGTAGTAAATTGATCGCCGAGCACATGTTTTTCAACTGGGAAGGTGTGCCCGGTGCAGTTTACTACAACTTTTTCGTCGGATCTAATTTTTCCTTCTCTAAGTAATTTTTCGAGCCCGGCAAAAGCCACAGAAGTGGCGGGCTCCACAGCCATGCCTTCGCTTTTGGCAAGCGAGCGCATGGCTTCAAATGCTTCGGCGTCGCTGACTGATTCCATCAAGCCGCCATATTGTTGGGTGAGATTCCACAAGTAAGTGTACGCTTTGCCGGGATCACCTGTGGAAAGGATGATGATGCGTGTATCGGGTATGACGGGTTCTGCTACGTCTTTGCCTGCTTTAAATGCGTTGACCATCGGGGCACAGCCATCGCTTTGGATGATTGCGAGTTTGGGGATGCGGTCGATTAACCCCATATAAAACATTTCTTTGAAGCCCTGGTACACGCCTAGCGGTCCCAGCCCGCCGCTGACTGATTGAATGTACCAATCTGGCGCGTGCCAGTTGAGTTGTTCTACAATTTCGTAGGCGATCGTCTTCATAGATTCGCGGGCAGGCACTGAAGTTGCGCCGCGATCGAGTAATAGATTTTTGCGCTGAGCAAATTGACTGGCGATTAGTTTTGTTTGATCATAATTACCGCTGACTCGAATGACCTCGGCGCCGAATAAGGCGGCTTCACGCAGCTTTTCTTGCGGAACCAGGCTGGTCATAAAAACCCAAAGCTTGATTCCCGCCCGGGCGCAGGCGGCGGCATAAGCAACAGCGGCATTGCCTGTGGAGGCGATGACCGCTTCGCGAATTCCGTTTTCGTTCATGGCGGCAACAGCGACTGCGGCTTGACGGTCTTTGAAAGAGGAGGTCGGTCCGTAGCGTTCGTCTTTGAAGTAAACAGAATCATGCCCGAGCGCGGGCGCGAAGCGTTGTGAGAGCCACAGAGGCGTTCCGCCAGCGGGGTATAGGTCTAAGGCGGAGGGATCGTTGAGCGGCAGGATATCCTGATAGCGCCATAAATTATTGGGGCGGTTTGGAAGCCCGCGCAAGATTTCGCGTTTGAATGCATCATAATCGTATTGGGCTTCCAGCCATTGTGATTCGCAGTGTTTGCATACTGCTGGGATGAACGGCTCGTAGGGCTGTTGTTTGCCGCACATTGCACATTGTAGGTATTTTGGTTTTGCCATGGTTTATTTTTTTGTGGTGGGTTCTGATTCGACTATTTTTGTTTCGATAGGCAGCTCAATAAAGAAGGTTGAGCCTTCGCCTTCGACGCCGGTGCTTTCTGCCCATAAACGCCCGCCGTGCATTTCTACTAGGCGGCGGCTAATGGGCAGTCCTAGACCTGTTCCGCCTACCTTGCGGGTGGTGGAGGAATCGACTTGGGTAAACTCGATAAAGATGTTTTCAAGGTGCTCCGGCGAGATGCCGATGCCTGTATCTTTTATTTTCACCAGTACATGCTCTTCAATATGAGAAACATGAATGGCAATCTTTCCATTTTCTGTGAACTTAATGGCGTTGTTGATTACGTTGATCAGAACTTGGCGCAGGCGGTTGCGATCTGCGTTTATTTCAACTACCATGTTTGAATCAGGTTCGATGAATAGTGAAATGTTCTTTTCGCTGGCAAGTGTGGATGTAATGCTGGTGACTTCTTCGATGATGTCGTGTATTTTGATTTTTTCAATGATCAGATTCAGTTTGCCAGATTCGATCTTTGCCATGTCCAGTACGTCATTGATCAGATGCAGAAGATGTTGACCATTTTTCTGAATGAGTCCAAGGTCATTGGTCATGTTTTCGGTTAAGGGTCCATCAAGTCCTTCGATGATCACATCTGCAAAGCCAAGAATGGAGTTGAGCGGTGTGCGCAACTCATGCGACATGTTGGCGAGAAATGCAGATTTGAGGCGGTCAAGTTCTTGTAGTTCACGAGCGCGTTTTTGAAGTTCTTCGTTGAGGCGCAAGGTCTCTAGGTGGATGCTGGTTTGTCTGGCAATGGATGCCGCCAGTTCTTTTGCTTCTTGCGGAATATTTTGCAGACCTGATACGGATAGTAGACCAATCTGTTCGCCGCCTACCATCAGAGGCTGTTCCATCACGATATTTCCTGAGATGAAGGTTTCTCCAATCGGCAGGACTTGATTTGTATCATAGTAAAAACCAAGCGATGCATTTTGATTGCCTGCTTTTTCGATATATTTTCCCCAGTTGTCTTGGGTCAGGCGGCGGCTGGCATCTTCTGCCTCAGCGCGGGCACGGGATGCGTCTGCCAGCAGGCGGATATTTTCGACTTGCTGCCCGATCTGGCTGGCGACGGTGTTGATCAAGGTTATGTCGCTTTCGCTGAATGGGCGGGCTGGATCTGGTCTGAGAAATAAGGTGCCAATAGACTCGTCCATCACGGTAACTGGTTTTGTAAAGCCGTTTTTGTGCAGATCATGATCCATGGATTTTGCAAAAGGAGTGACTGCGCTTTGATCGTAGGAATAGCCAATGCGTTCATTGTGATGGATGGCATCTAGATAGTTATCCCAGTTTTCATGGATGAAACTGCGCGTGGCGTCTTCTGCACTGGCGCGGGCGCGTTCTGTTTCTGCCAGCAGGCGCAGACTTTGGATTTGAAGCGATACCTGGTCGGCGACTGAATTGGCAAGTGTGAGTTCGTCAGCTGTTAAATCACGACCTGCTGGCGATTCTATTTTAAGCTCACCTATTTCCTTGCCGCTAGCGGAGAGCGGCAAGGAAATAGTTTTATCTGAATTTATTTTTGACTGCCCAAATTCCTGCATGCTGCGCATCTTTTCGTCGGCAAATGCGAAGCCAACCATATCTTTTTCGTAGAGGATAGGTACAGACGTGCGTTCTTTGACGTGGTTTTGAGGGGCAGACAGATTGTTTTTTAGCTCGGTCAGTTCTGTTTCCAACTCGTGCAAGCGCGATCGCATAGATTCAAGTTCTCGCCGTGTTTCTGGTGATTCGCCGGCGGGCGAAACTGCTAAGCGCTGAATTTCAGTAAACAGCGATTCAAGCCGTTCTTGATATTTATTCTTGGAGTTTTGCATGGATCAACATCTCCTGCCGCACTTGGAATTGAATGACGGCTCAAACATTAACTTTCGTTTCCGTTGCTATTTCCGTTGCCATTTCCGTTACTATGTTCTTTTAATCCAAGCTGGGCAATGGTCAGTGGGGCGCCGAGTGTATGACCCAGCTCACGGGCGGCAATTTGTAATACGGCTTCCACGGTAGTGGCGCTTTGAATCTTTTGGCTGATGACGTTTAAGGCGCTTTCGCGTTCTGCCTGACGTTCTGCGCGCTCGGTGGAGCGGAGGTTTTGCAGGGAGACAGCGATTTGTCCTGCCAGAGTGGTCTTGATGGCGATATCTTCGTCTGTAAAGCGGTTGATGTAGTCAGCTTGTACGTCCAGCACGCCGAGCACGTTATCGCCGATGAGGATTGGGATCGCCATTTCTGCGCGAGTGTCTGGTAGTAATGGGTTGGGCAGGAAGTCGAGTTCTTTAGCAACATCATTAGAGATTGCGCCTTTGCCTGTACGTGCGGCGCGTGCAACGAGTGAGTGTTGATGGTCAAGTTGGATAGTGCGTTTTTCACTCACCATGATGCGCCCTGGCTCGCCTGCGCCTGCCGTTAAGACTAATCTTGTCTTGCTGCCATCCATGAGATAGACGTGTGTATGGTAGAGGTTAAAACTGCTCTTGGTCAAATTTACAATGGTTTGTAGCATTTCTTGTGCGTTCAAGGATGCAGAAGCCTTGGTGGCAATTTCAGCTACGGCTTGTAACTCGACCGCTCGTTTTGATGAAAGTTCTTCGTCGCGTTTTTTCTGGGTGATATCTGTACGGATGGCGACGTATTGATAGGGTTTGCCGTCTTCGTTCAGTGAGGGCACGATGGTGGTATCTACCCAGTAAAGTGAACCGTCTTTGGCTTTGTTGTGCAGTTCGCCGTGGAACACCTTTCCGTTGGCGATGGTGACCCACATATTGCGGATGAACTCTTTTGGATGGTAGTTAGAATTGAGGATGCGGTGATCCTGCCCGATCAACTCTTCACGCGAGTATTTAGAAATTTCAGTGAACTTATCATTCACGTAAATGATCTTGCCTGTCACATCCGTGATAGCCACAATGGAATGTTGATCGAGAGCGTAACGCTGGGAGTCCAATTCTTTCAGAGATTGTTCGGCGCGTTCAATTGAATTGATGTTTTGGAGCGCGACGGCGATCTGACGGGAGAGGGTGATTTGGATCGCGATATCTTCATCGGTGAAGCGGTCAACAATATCGCTTTGCACATCGAGAACGCCTAGCATGGTATCGCCGATAAGAATTGGG
>VFJR01000065.1 GCA_009885945.1 Anaerolineaceae bacterium | reverse complement strand
CCAAGCCGTAAAGGTTACCCTGGTTATTTATATAGTGACCTCGCTTCCATGTACGAACGAACGGGTCGTATTCGCACCAGCAAAGGTTCAATTACACAAATTCCAATTCTAACCATGCCGAACGATGACATCACACATCCAATGCCTGATCTTACTGGTTATATTACTGAAGGACAGATTGTGTTGGGACGTGAACTTAACTTCGCGGGTATCTATCCGCCAGTGACAGTATTGCCTAGCCTTTCCCGTTTGATGAAAGACGGCATCGGCAAAGGACGCACCCGTGAAGATCATCCACGCTGGGGCGCGCAACTCTACGCCGCTTATGCGAGAACACAAGATGTGCGTGCGTTAGCATCTGTTATCGGCGAAGAAGAGCTATCCGAAGTTGACCAAAAATATTTAAAGTTTGGACGCGCGTTTGAACGTGAATTCGTCAACCAAGCCTTCACTGAAAATCGTACCATCGAGCGAACGCTGGAAATCGGTTGGAAACTTTTATCCATTTTGCCGAAGAAAGAATTGACCCGCGTCAACCTCGACGAAATCGAAAAATACTACACAGGTACCGATGCCACAAATTAGCATTGCTCCCACTCGCACAAACTTAATTCGCCTCAAAAAAGATTTGCGTTTTGCAAAAGAAGGTTATGAAATCCTCGACCGCAAGCGCGAAGCCTTAACAGGTGAATTGGTTCGTGTGGCTAAGGAAGCCGATACTCTTCAAAAAGAAGTGTGGGCTTTACTTCAAACCGCCTACGATGCGATGGAAAAAGCGCGCGTTGTAATGGGTTCAGACCATGTGGAGTGGGCGGCGCTTGCTGTGAATAAAACTGTTGATGTGCATATGAAACTACGCGGCATTATGGGCGTGGCTATTCCGCAAATTGAAGCGCGCGGCGAACCGCCAAAGCTTTTATACAGCCCTGGCGATACAGCCGCTGTGCTTGATGAAGCCAGCTCTGCATTCCGCGAAGTACTGATTCGAGTGCCACAACTTTCCATGCTCACTGCCGCTGTCTGGCGACTCGCTAATGAATTAAAGAAAACGCAGCGCCGCGTGAATGCGCTTCAACATATTTTCATTCCACAGTACAAAAACCAAATTGAGTTCATCGTCGCTTCTTTGGAAGAACGTGAACGAGAAGAAACTTTCCGCTTGAAGTGGTTGAAGACCAAAATGACCAAACAGGCACAAGCCGCCTAAATACAAATAAAAGGTAAAAAATGGGTTTTGGCGATATACTCGTCAAAACCCATTTTGCTTATATGATCACAAATCCATTAATTTCTAAAATTCTTTCAGAAATTCCACTGCCTTTTCAGACAGCAAATGTGGCAGATGTTCGCATTACAGGAATTTCAATTGATAGCCGTGCTGTTCAGCTAGGTCATTTGTTTGTTGCAATGAAAGGCTCGGCAATTGACGGGCACGACTACATCCAAAGCGCAATTAACAATGGAGCCGTAGCAGTTGTGGGTGAACAAGACTTAAGCGGATTCGCCGTCCCTTATATTCGATTCGAAAACCCGCGTCAAGCACTAACCTATTTAGCTGGTTCTTTTTACGGCTGGCCTGCTCGCAAGCTGACAGTGATCGGCATAACGGGCACGGATGGCAAAACCACCACGAGCAACCTGATCTATAAAATATTAATTGCCGCAGGGATTAAGGCGGGCATGATCTCAACTGTCAATGCGGTGATTGGAGATGTAGTATTAGATACAGGCTTTCATGTAACTACTCCCGATGCTCATGATGTACAGAATTATTTGGCGCGCATGGTCGACGCTGGCTTAACTCATGTTGTGCTTGAAACCACATCTCATGGCTGGGCACAATATCGCGTGGATGCTTGTGAGTTTGATATCGGTGTAGTGACAAACATTACGCATGAGCATTTTGATGAACATGGCAGTTATGAGAATTATCGTGCCGCAAAAGCGCGCTTATTTTCCAGCTTGGAAAAGACAAAAGATAAGCCCCAAGGCAATCCGCGCCTGGCAGTGATCAATCGTGATGATCTCAAGTCTTATGATTTTTTGGATAACTTTGTCAAAGTGAATAAACTTAATTATGGCTTGAATCAAGACGCTAATATCCGCGCAGATAATATTGAATATAGCTCTGCTGGGATAAATTTCACTGCGAAATCAAAAGATTTTCAGTTTGATGTTTCAAGCGCTTTGGTAGGCGCATACAATGTTTCCAACTGCCTCGCCGCTCTGACTGCAACTATATACGGTTTGGGCATCAAGCCTGAAACTGCCGCAAAAGGGATTGCTTTGTTAGACGGAATCCCCGGACGGATGGAGCATATTGATTTGGGGCAAAAATTTATAGCCATTGTAGATTTTGCGCATACGCCCAATGCATTAAAAGTGACCTTGGAAGCGGGCAGAAAAATGACTCAGGGTAGAGTCATTTCAGTGTTTGGCTCAGCAGGCTTACGCGATAAAGAGAAGCGCCGCATGATGGCAGAGACATCTATAGAGTTGGCGGATTTATCCATCTTGACTGCTGAAGATCCACGCACTGAATCATTGGATGGAATTCTTGAAGAAATGGCGGCAGGCGCTAGGTCAAAAGGTGGACGCGAAGGTGAAACATTTTGGTGTGTCGCAGACCGTGGCGAAGCGATCAAATTTGCATTAAAGCTTGCAGGCGAAGGTGATATTGTTTTATCATGCGGCAAGGGACATGAACAGTCTATGTGTTTCGGCAAAACAGAATATCTTTGGGATGATCGTACAGCCATGCGTGCCGCTCTTGCTGAGTATTTAGGTGTTCAAGGTGAAGCTATGCCTTACCTGCCTTCACAGAATATGAAAGAGGAGGAGTGGTTGAAATGATGGAAGTAAAATCTGTTGTATTAACTGGTAAACATGTAAGACTTGAGCCGATGACTGAAGCGCATATTTTAGGTTTGGCTGAAATCGGTATAAATCAGGATTTTTGGAATTTTATGGTTTATGGGGAAATGAAAACAGAATTGGATATGCAGAATTGGGTAATCGATATTATTAAACGGGGAGAGAAGGGTACAGACCTGCCATTTGTTGTAATTCATTTGACAAGCGGGCGGGTAGCAGGCGCTACTCGTTATTTGAATATTATGCCAAATGATTTTGGACTTGAAGTGGGTGGTACCTGGTATGGAACAGAATTTCAACGCACTGCAGTGAATACTGAGTGTAAATATTTATTACTTTCTCATGCATTTGAAACGCTAAAAGCAATTCGGGTTCAGCTCAAAGCGGATTCGCGCAATGAACGTTCGCAAAGAGCCATGGAAAGAATCGGCGCCAAAAAAGAGGGTGTATTACGAAATCATATGATTCTGCCTGATGGGCATATTCGTCATTCCGCTTTTTACAGTATATTGGATTCGGAATGGGTAGATGTCAAGAAGAAATTGGAAGAGATGTTGGTAAGATAAAAATACTTTTAGCATATTTATATGTGTATAATTAAAAAGAGCTAACGCTACGTTAGCTCTTTTTAATTGCAGTTTTTGAAAGAAGTAAATTACTCTAAGTTTTTTTCATATAATTTCTTTTGTCGCTCTGCCGCAACTATGGTGTTGCGTAATAACATGGCAACTGTCATAGGACCTACGCCGCCGGGTACAGGCGTGATCCAACCAGCAATTTCATGCACGCTTTCAAAATCTACATCACCCACAACTTTTGTGCTGTGCGTACCATCTGCGTTGACTATATCTACTTGATTGATGCCTATGTCAATCACTGCGGCTCCGGGCTTGACCATATTGCCGGTGATTAATCCCGGCTTGCCTACTGCGACAAATAGCGCATCTGCTTGACGTGTGTGCATAGCAAGATTGCGTGTGCCATGATGGCAAATGGTCACTGTGGCTAATTCTTCTACTAAAAGCAAAGCCACTGGTTTGCCTACGATTTCAGAATGTCCAACTACCACGACCTCTAAACCGCGCAGGTTGAGCCCGGTGGACTTTAGCAATTCAACTGCTGCTAGAGACGTGCAAGGTCCTAAAGAAGAATCACCATAGACAATGTTGCCGATATTGACTGAACTCATTCCCTCCACGTCTTTGATCGGGTGAATTGCATTTTCTAGACCTTCTAAGTCTAGCGAACTTAATATGGGGCGCTGCAAAATGATACCGGTGATACGGGGGTCAATATTCAGGGAGTGAATAGATGCAAGTAATTCTTCTTGAGTCGTGGTGCTGGAATAATGACGGTGTTCGAAGTCAATCCCAGTTTTTGCGCAGGCGCGCTGTTGATTGCTGATATAGAGGGAAACAGATGGATTATCCCCTACATCTATAGAAACAAGATGGGGCTGCCATCCTGTCCCTCGTAAATAATTTGCGCGTTCTTTGACTTCGTCTTTGACAATCTGTGCTTGCTTTTTTCCATCAATGAGCTTGTAGGTCATACCTATATTTCCTTTTGGTACTTAATTGAATTTACGATTCGCGCAACCTAGTTTCAGCATTATAACGTTATATCGCAGGCCAAGTTCGTGGATATTCCAGAAATTGATACGAGTTCCATTCGATTATTTGTTGAGTATTTTTGCTCTTTCGAGAATAGTAGGTATTTCTGCGCCTGATGCCCAGTGAGTTTGAAATGTGTAAAAATTTATATATGCAGGTATTAAATTCCAGCTTTCAAGTTCTGTTCCATTGAATGTTGCTTCGACCACTATGCTTTCTCGTTGCGAGCGATTTGGCTGGTCAAACACAAAATTACCTAGGGAATAAAAGACAATTCCCTGTGGAAATTTTTCTATAGGCTGAGTAACGTGCGGGTGATTTCCAATAATAAGCGCCGCGCCTGCGTTTGTGAATATTTTTGCCCATTCACGCTGTTGGGATTTTGGATTAAGTGTATATTCGGTTCCCCACTGTACTAACAAAATTACTACGTCTGCTTTCGAGCGCGCAGAAACGATATCCTGTTTGATCATTTCTATATGATCTTCTGAAAGGGGAGAAGTACCTCCCTTATTTTCCTCAGCCCAACTGCGAGGTTCGATTTGATTGATTCCTAGAAAAGCAAAACGTATATTGTTGTGGGTAATAATAATCGGAGCGCGCGCTTGCGCCAGAGTAGAACCCCCTCCAACAGAACTGATATCAGCCTCGTTTAAGTTATAAAGCGTATCCAGTAGAGCTTGATCGTTGCAGTTCCAGCCTTTTTCTCCGCAATCTTTGCTATGGTTGGTTGCAATCGTAATAATATCAAACCCTGCGAGTTGCAATCCCTCTACCATTTTTGAGGGAGCAATAAAATTCATAGTATATGGGCAGGGCATGGGATCAGATTGATCTGATAGTGATCCATCCAGACTGCCTACCGTTATGTCAGCTGATGTTAATTTATCGGCTACATGTTCAAATGGATAAGTGAAATCATGGGCTAACATTGATTTTAATGCGACGCATCTTCCCAAGTTTATATCACCTGTAAAAAGAATGGTTGTACGTTGATCGTTCAAGGCGGTTGGCGTTATTATTGGAAGAGAGATGGAAATGCTCGTCGGGGCAGGTAGGTCGGGTATATTGGTTTGGGGTGAGTTTGAGCAGCTGGATACCCCCAAAATAGATACAAGGATAATTAATGAAATAGGTGTGGTATTCGGTTTTTTTTTCATTGTTAGAATTAACGCGCGACGATAAAAAAACCGCCGTAGTAAATAAGTCTTTGGGCAACAGAGTTTTTTCAAAAAATCTTTGTGTTTGTGCATCATTAAGATGATCGAAATCAATAATTGTCTAATACTTAAATCGGGAAGTTATTTGCTTTGTGAAAACCCCGAAACATTTTGCATTATCATGTCAGCCGATATTATAAAGCTTATAGTAGCTGACAACAAGGAATGTTAGGGTGAGGAGCATGGCTATTCCAAAGTCAGGGAAATCTTAACGCGAATTACTCGAAAAGGCGAGTTACACGAAAAAAACTTATAAATTTCGCCCATTCGAGGACTCTGAGTTACAAACACGCCATAATAATTAAGAAGCATAAGTATTTTTAGCCACAGATACTCAGACAGGCTCAGTACAGGTTTCACGGATTTTCACTGATTTATTCAAAAAGTACGTACAAATTTGTATAATCCGTGGCAAAGAACTTAACTAAGTCTTTGCGTTACAGACTTATGCAAGAGGTCTAATGTCATTGTCAGCCACGTTCTTGCTCTTGGGGCCGAAGTAAACCTTGATTTTATGGGAGATTACTTACTCTGCGAGTACGATGTCGACGGACGCTTTGCGCACCGCTTCGCAACGACATCGAGCTTTAGCGCTACTAGTTTAGATATTCCCAGAGTTGTTAGGTATGTTTATTCTTACTGGGTATGCTACACTTATACTGCTTTATGAATAGCGGCAGAATGTCAATGCGAGCATTTATTGTAAAATTGATTGTTAATTTCTTTCCAGATATTTGCATACTTCTACACAAAACAAGGCAGGTATTTCATTATGGATTCTAAAAATAAAATTGTATCACCAGTGCTTGCTAATATTTTTCATTCTGATCCGTTAGCAAGCTTTCTTTTTCGGGCGCAAATAACCCCATATTTTTTTGTGATTTGTGTTTTGGCTTATTGCATTTTTTACAGCTTTATTTTGCCTTTATTTTTCAACACTCTTTCCCAGTCGATTCAAGATTGGGCTACCCTCGCCATTATATGTATTATTTTTCCGTTGACATCTGGATATTATTGTTGGCAGCCATATACAATTCAGGATATGTATTTGTCGATTTCTAAAAACATCACAAATGAAGAGCTAAACAGCAATAAATTTGAAATGCTTATTCAGCCAATGAAATCACGTATTTGGTTTTACCTTGCATGCTTAATTGCTGTTACACAGGCTGTTTATTTTTTCATTAAGTTGTTGAGCCCGCCCGTTTATTGGCAAAATGCAAACTATGTGATGATGGTAGCTTTTGTTCCCATTCGTTTTTTTTCATATTATATGATCGTTTATATCATTGTGCGGCTTATCGGGACTTTTGTAGGTATTAACAACTTTATTCGATTTTTTAAATTTGAGATTAATCCATTGCACCCCGACCGATTTGGCGGTTTAAGCGGACTGGGGTATTATGTTTTTACCACTGGCTTGATGATAGGGATATTTGGGATTTTCTTTGGATTACATTTTTTGCGTATTTATTCTGGGTTGGGAGATTGGTCGCTAGAATTTGTTGTCGAACTTACTTTCTATAGTTTAGCAACGCCTGCATTATTTTTGATTCCTTTGTGGCGTGCTCATGTTTTGATGTTAAATAATAAAAAATCTTTGCTGAATGAGATCAACGAAAAAATGAGTGCGGTGTATGAAGAAAGCCTATCTGATTTGAGGTCGGAACAAATTGATCCTGAGAATGCAAATCGTCTAGGTGCATTGATGAAGCTGTACGAAGTTACTCTAAAATCACCTGATTGGCCTTTGAATTTTGAAATGGCATCTCGTTTTATTGCAGCCATTGCTTTTCCTTTAATTGGGCCGCTCGGCTTGGATGTTGCATCTAGCACGTTATATAGAATTATGCTTCCGTAAATTGAATAAGAATAACTTAACAACGTCTTGTAAGCTGGAAAAATGCTGTGAGTAATTAATCGCTTATATGAAATTAGTATAAATGCAAATAAAAAGCCCACTTGGCAGGTGGGCTTTTTATTTAAAAAATCCTAATTTTAGGATACGTGAATTGGAGTTGTAAAGTAGAAAACAGTGCCTTTCCCTATTTGGCTTTCAAACCAAATTCTCCCACCTTGTAATTCAATTAAATTTTTAGTAATACTTAATCCCAATCCGGTACCGGGAATATCGCGTACTTTTTGATCTGCTGAACGGAAGAATTTTGTAAATAACTTCTTTTGATCGTCTTCAGACATCCCCAGCCCATTGTCCTGGATTTTGAGCTGCAACATTCCGCCATCCTGACGGGCTTGGATTAAGAGCAGACCGCCTTCAGGTGTGTATTTATTGGCATTACTTACCAAGTTAATGAGTGTTTGACTAAAGCGGTTACGATCACACCAAACTTTGGGTAGGTCTGCTGGAAAATCTAGATTGAGCGTGTGTTTCTTTTGATCAATTTGCGTTTTGGTAAGATTTATCACTTCATCAAGCACATCGCGCGCATTAACTACTTTTGGCTCTAAACGCATATTTCCACTTTCGATGCGTGATATATCTGAGAGATCAGATACTTGGCTTGCCATGCGGTTGACATTGTTGCGAATGGTTGTTAAGAAATTAGTTTGGTTTTCATTTAAGACGCCTGTTGCCCCGGAAAGCATTAGGTCGCTATACCCCTTAATGGAAGTCATTGGAAGCTTTAATTCATGTGAGACTACTGAAACAAATTCAGATTTGGATTTATTTGCGGCAATTGCTTCATCGCGCGCCTCTGCTAATTCCAGTGTGCGCTGATGAACACGATCTTCTAGGCTGGAATAAAGCTCATGTAAATGCGCTGCCATGTTGTTAAAATTTTCTGTTAAGACAGTAATTTCATCTTTGAATATCAAATACTTGGTCTCAACTTTTTGGTTTAACTCACCTTGCTCAAGTCTGCTGGTTGCTTCCGTAAGCTGTGAGAGGGGGCGGGTGAAAGTTAATAATGCCGTTAGCCAG
This sequence comes from Anaerolineaceae bacterium, assembly GCA_009885945.1. Taxonomy (GTDB): domain Bacteria; phylum Chloroflexota; class Anaerolineae; order Anaerolineales; family Villigracilaceae; genus VFJR01. Next base: position 1,716 of record VFJR01000065.1, on the reverse strand, counting down.
AACCAGACAGCCATAATACCAAAGGCAGCCATTAATGAATACAATACAACACGAATATCGCGGCTTACACGAAACAGTTGGTCTATAGGCTGTGAAACTAGCACAGATCCTTGTTCGTTATTTGAAATTAATAATGGATGCGCCAATAAACGGTAACTGGTGCCGTCTGTATATTCAACATTGGTTGATGGAAGTTCTGCGCTGATGAGCCAGCCATCGTTGATTAGCTTTGTATATCCTGCTTTTTCATCTATGGTAGATACGATAACGGCATTGTTTTTAATAATAGCAATATCAGTTTTTAGAATTTTGCTAATGTTTTCAACATATGATTGATCCATATAAAACGCGACCAATACAACACCCAGCAGTCTGTTGGTTGTGGGATCAAATACAGGTGCAACCCCAATGATCTGGGAGTTTTGAGGTGCAATGGTAACTCCACTGACAGATGTTCTTGTTTTTATGGCATTTAAGATCAACCCGTCACGAATCTTTAATGCATTTTCATTAACTTGTAAACGGCGTGCTACTGTGGGACCGCCATAAAAATAGGCTAAATCACCGCTGGCAAAATTGGCTTTATAGAGCGAGATTTCTTGCAAGCGTAATGTTTCTTTTTCCTTGAGCAGGATATCCTTATTTTCATTAATATCCGTGAATGCCATTGTAATTTCTGATTGATTGGCAAGCAGTGTGGCGCTGGTGAATGCCTGATATTCAGAACTTGCCATTAATTCCCCTACTGAATCGGCAATATCGCCTAGCCGAAGATCAGCGTCATTCTCAATTCGGTTGTTGATGACGTTATTTGTGATCGGTGTTAAGACAATCAGCATCAGAGCAATCGTAATCAATAATGGCAAAACTAATTTCGCTTGAATATTGAGGTATTTTTCGTTAATAAGTTTTTGCAGAACATTCATTATATATGGCTCACTTGTTTATAAATATATCCCTATAGGATTATTAATAATCCTATAGGGATACGTCTTTTTATTACTTATTCGTCTTTTTTACCTTGAAAAAATAGTAATGGAATACCGATAAGCAGTACCACCAAAACAATACCCATGCCAATATACCAGGATGTGGAGAAGCCGCTTCCTGGGGTTTCATCTGGGGCTATGACTGTAAAGCCTTCGTTTAGTGATGCAGATGGAACATCATTGCTTACAGCGGGTAATACATTTTTCAAATAGTAAGCAACGGCATTAGCGTCTTCTTGGGTAATTTGGTTGTATGCTTCCCAAGGCATAAGAATGAGACGGCGCCCATCTTTTGAAATACCTGAAATAATTGCGCGTTTAATTTCGTCCTCGGTCCAGTCACCAATGCCGGACTCTTTATCTGGTGTAATGTTTCCGCCATAGACGATACCCCAAGGACCTTCATAAGGCTGTCCGCCGCCTAGGTATTTATCCATTTGAGGCGCGCCTGTGGCTGGGTCAAGAGGGGTGTGGCAGTCTGTACAGCCCATTACATATTTCACAAGATACTCACCACGCGCAGCTTTGTCAGATGCATCGGGTGCAACAATTCCGTCGCGGTAGGGAATGACGGGAAATCCTTCAGTAGATATGGTGCGCTCCGGAATGGCATTGCTTACAGCAGGATTAGAGCGTAAAAATGCGATTACAGCATCCAGATCAGCATCTGCCATACCGTTATAGTTGTAGTAAGGCATCACTGGGAAAAGTAATTTGCCTTCAGCGT
>VFJR01000134.1 GCA_009885945.1 Anaerolineaceae bacterium | reverse complement strand
TCGTCCATTTCAGACTTACTCATGGATAATGGCGGAGCAATGCGGATGACGCTCTTGCCACAGGAGAGCATGAGCAAACCCCTTTCGTAGCCAAGGTCAACAACACGGTCGGTGAGTTCTTTGGCTGGTTCTTTGGTTTCGCGGTCTTTGACAAATTCAACCCCGATCATTAACCCCTTACCACGCACTTGACCAATGCTTGGATGTCTTTGTTGAATTTCTTCAAGCGCATCTAAGGCGTATTGACCAACTTCAGCGGCGTTCTTCATAAAACCAGTTTCGATTAAGTCAATGGTTGCCAATGCTGCTGCGCAGGAGATTGGATTTCCACCATAGGTGTTGCCATGCGTGCCCGCCTCCCAGTCCATGACGGATTTGCGTGCAATGCAAGCTCCAAGGGGCATTCCTGAAGCAATGCCTTTTGCGGCGGTGATCATATCGGGTTCAACGCCAAAGTGATCAATCGCCCACCATTTGCCGGTGCGTCCCATCCCGCTTTGCACTTCGTCTAGAATCATTAAGATGCCGTGTTGGTCACATAATTTGCGCAGGGCAGGGTAAAAACCATCAGGCGGGACAATATATCCGCCTTCTCCTTGTATAGTTTCAACTAAAATGCCGGCTACTTCATCGGCTGGCAGAATTTGACCAAGTATCTCTTCTTCTATATAACGTACCACTGCTTCGCCATAATCTTCGCCTTTGCGTCTTTCTAAAACAGGGCGGTATGGATTGGGAAATGGCGCATGAGTAACACCGTTCATCAATGGATAAAAACCATTATGATACTTTGCCTTGCTGGCAGTGAAAGTAACAGCACCCATGGTGCGCCCGTGAAATGCTCCAGTAAAACCGATAAAGTTTGTACGCCCGGTGTGGTAACGCGCTAATTTAATGGCGGTCTCTACTGCTTCAGTGCCGGAGTTGGTCATGAATGAAAGTGCGTCTTCTTTGAAAGGCGCGATCTCGTCTAACTTCTCACCGAGCCGTACCCAATTTTCATGATAAAAATCTGAAGAAATATGAATAAATTTTTCGGCTTGTTCTTGAATGGCTTTCACTACTTTTGGATGGGAATAGCCTGTGGAAACTACGGCGATGCCGCCCATGAAATCAAGAAACCGATTTCCATCTACATCCCACACTTCACTGCCTTTGCCGTGATCCATCACGAAGGGATATCCGCGCGGATAAGAAGGTGAGATCACTTTTTGGTCACGTTCGATCATTGCTTTGGCTTTGGGGCCGGGTAGGTTCTTTTGGGTCATAAATTCTCCTGTAGTTAACTTGTTAAACTTTTATTTGTAAGTGTGAGGGTCTTTGACTTTTTGGTACTGTTAAATAGAATTTAGCTTCATTTCTGCTAGTGCGCGTGCGCCATACAGCCCTGCATCATCGCCGAGTGCGGCTTTCGTAATGATCAGATTTTCTAAATAATGTAAGTCAAATATATGCTCTTTCAAACTTTTGTGAAATGGTTTGAACAGCAAGTCACCAGTTTGAGAAACGCCGCCTCCAAAGATTAAAATAGAGGGATCGAAAGAGGCGAGAAAATTGGCGACGGCTATGCCTAGATAATAGCCCGCACGATCGAAGGCGGAAATTGCAAGCGCATCCCCTTTCAGCGCCGCTTCTGCTATTTGAAGCGGAGACAGGCTCGGGTCAGATAGAAGCGTTGTTTTTGTTCCAACTTCTATTTGTTCGCGGACGTAGCGTACTATGGCTGGTCCGCTTGAAAAGGATTCCAGGTGCCCGTGTTTGCCACATCCGCATAAAGGTCCGTTTGGGTCAATGATGATGTGACCAAGTTCTGCGCCAAGCCCGTGAAACCCTTGTAGTAACTGATTATTGACAATAGCACCGCCGCCAATACCAGTGCTGACGGTTAAATATAAAACATTGGCATGTCCCTGACCAGCGCCAAACTTCCACTCTGAGAGGCAGGCAAGGTTGGCATCATTGTCCAAAAAAACAGGAACTCCAAAATGTTCGGCAAGTTTTTCTGTTAACGGAAAGTTGTGCAGTTCTTTGTTATTTGGAGGCGAAATCAATACTCCGCTATGTGGGTTTAAAGGACCGGGAGATGCAACACCAATGGCAGAAACGGAATCGTTTTTCGGGAAGACTGACTCGATGGTTTCAAGCAAGCGCTTGAAGGAACCTGGTTGGTCTGCAAGTGTTCGGATTCGATTTTGCGCGGAAGGTTTGGTTTGTCCGTTGAGATAACAAGCGGCGCGCAAGTGCGTGCCGCCAATATCTACAGCAATAACATTGTTCATAACAGCTATTATACCGTAGTGACCAACGCGGGAATAAAGGCGAATATGGTATTATTTTTCTATGATTAAAGATATTTTTACGAATTTTTGTTCTGATGTACGTGACCTTTTGCGTTGGTTAAGACCCGGATTAGGGATTAAGCGATGGTATGCGATGATCCTAGCTGGCATCACTATGCTGGGGGTTGGTTTTGCCATTGCATTGTTGGATCTATACCGCACGGATTCTACTAATCCAACTTTGTTAACGATCCTATCTTATATTTCATTACGTTTTTTTCCAAGGCTGTTGAGGGCGATTATTTTCGGCGGTTTGGGAATTAGCCTAGTGATCGTCGGGATTTATCAACTTAATCGTTCTTTATTGCGACCGTTTATCCGCCCCGGCTCCGATTTATTTGATCAGCTGACAGATTTTCGTCTACGGGAGAGTGGCGCGCATATTGTGGCTATTGGCGGGGGGCATGGGCTTTCTACATTGTTGCGCGGTTTGAAAAATCATACCCGTAATTTGACCGCAGTTGTCACTGTGGCAGATGATGGCGGTTCATCAGGGAGATTACGCGAGAGCTTTGGGATACTTCCGCCGGGGGATATTCGCAATTGCCTTGCGGCATTATCAAACGATGAAGACATGCTTACTCAGCTTTTTCAATATCGTTTTAGCGGTTCGTCTGAGTTGGATGGACATTCCTTTGGAAACCTTTTTATTACGGCATTGGCAGACATTACGGGTAGTTTTGAATCCGCAGTAGCAGAATCTGGGCGCGTGCTTTCGGTGAATGGACGCGTACTTCCATCTACATTACACAATGTAAACTTGGTGGCAAGTATGGAATTGCCGCATTCAAATAATGAGGTGCGTGTAGAAGGGGAGAGTAAGATTCCCAATATGGCGGGGCGTGTTCGGCGTGTGTGGCTTGAACCTGATAATGCAAATGCCTATCCGCCAGTGATCAAAGCTATCCTTAACGCAGATATTATTGTTGTAGGACCTGGCAGTTTGTATACAAGTATTTTGCCTAACTTGCTAGTGCATGATCTTTTATCTGCGATTCGCGTTAGTCGTGGGGTAAAGATATATGTCAGCAATATTGCCACACAATCTGGTGAAACAGATTCGTACACTGTGCACGACCATATAGTTGCTTTGGAAAGCCATGTCGGCGAGAGAGTTTTCGATTACGTTTTGTGTAATAATAATTACCAAGGCGATGTTGGTGAATCTTCGCAATGGGTGCGTGCAGATACCAAAACACTCTCGGACGAGCACACTGTTTATGCTGATCTAATTGATGACGGACATCCCTGGCGGCACGATTCTGCCAAGCTGGCTCAGCAGATTATGAATATATATATAAAAAAAGCAGGAGCATAATCCAGCAAAATGACTAAAGCCTAATCTTTGAGGTTTTGCCACTGTCGATCATGATGAATATGCGTTGACAAGATAGGCAATGATGGTCTCAAAATATCATTCTTAGGATTCCTCTTATGTCAACTACTCTTTGTTTTTTGCCAGCAACTGAATTGGCTCAGCTTTTACGCAATAAAGAAATATCTGCCCGAGAAGTTGTGTTGGCGCATTTGGCACAGATTGAGCGCGTCAATCCGCAGATCAATGCAATCATCACCCTGGTAGCTGAGCGCGCCTTGGCAGATGCAGAATTGGTTGATGCCGCCAGAATGCGTGGCGAAGTTCTTGGTCCTTTGCATGGTTTGCCGATTGCGCATAAAGACTTACAGCCAACGCGTGGAATCCGCACTACCTTCGGTTCCCCTATTTATCAAGATAACATTCCTGAAGAGGATTCTCTTTTGGTGGAACGTTTTAAACGCGCAGGGGCAATCATGCTCGGGAAAACGAATGTTCCTGAATTTGGGGCGGGTTCGCAGACTTTTAATCCCATCTTTGGGGCTACTCGCAATCCATATGATCTGACACGCACAAGCGGAGGCAGCAGCGGAGGGGCGGCATCTGCATTGGCTTGCGGATTAATCCCGATTGCAGACGGAAGCGACATGGGTGGTTCTTTGCGCAACCCAGCTAGTTTTTGCAATGTGGTTGGGCTAAGACCTTCGCCTGGACGTGTGCCCTCATGGCCCACTGAAAATGCTTGGTTTACGCTTTCGGTAGATGGTCCAATGGCGCGTACAGTTGCAGATGTTGCGCTTGTTTTATCTGCTATTGCAGGCGCTGATGCGCGTTCTCCTATCTCTTTGGCTGAACCTGCAGAAATATTTGCTCAACCCCTAGGGCGTGATTTTAAAGGGACGCGCGTTGCCTGGGTTGATTTTGGTCTGCCTTATCAAACCGAAGTAACTCAGGCGCTCAATTCAACACGGAAAACGTTTGAAGCCCTCGGATGTGTAATTGATGAAGTTGCTCTCGATTTTTCAGATGCGGATGAAATCTTCAAAGCATTGCGGGCGTGGAATTTTGAAGCTGGTCTTTCTGAAGAATATGCCTTCCATAAAGATAAATTAAAAGACACAATTATTTGGAACATAGAGCAAGGCTTACCTCTTATCGGCCCGCAGTTAGCGGGCTTAGAGATGAGGCGCACTCAATTATTTCATCGTTTGCGCGAGTTCATGGAAAAATATGAGTTTCTGATTATGCCCGTTAGTCAGGTTTTGCCTTTTGATGTCAACCAGCCCTATCCAACAGAGATTGATGGTCAAAAAATGCTGACCTATATTGACTGGATGAAATCATGTTATTACATCTCTGTAGTGGGCAACCCTGCGTTATCCGTGCCTAGCGCATTTGATGCACAAACAGGATTACCAGTAGGTATACAGATCGTCGGCCGTCATCGTGATGACTGGGGCGTGTTGCAACTTGGCTATGCCTTCGAGCAAGCCACCCAGCTTTGGAAGCGCCATCCGAAAATAGCATTGTAAGAAAATATTTTGCTTGACACATCATCTGCCCGCCTGTAAAATCCATTCGCTTAAGGCGTAAGCCTTTTATTCTTATACTCGTTGAGAGGATTAACTAAATATGTTTAATATGGGACTTGATTTTACAGAGCAACTCGCACTTTGGGTTGTGTTTGCCATTTCCTTGGCAGGCTTGGTCTACACTTTTATTTTACGTGCCCAGGTTTTGCGTGAAGATAAGGGAACTGACAAAATGCAAGAGGTTTGGAACGCCATTAAAGACGGCGCGGATGCTTATCTTGTAAAACAACAGAAAAGCATTTGGCCGATACTGGTTATCTTGACCGTTGCTTTATTCGCATCCGTCTCGGTTGTGCCTCCTTCACAGGAAGCCATTGAGCAATTTTCCAAATACAACTGGACTGAAGACAGAATCAATTTAGTGATTGGTTTTGCCCGCGCAATTGCATTTGTAATGGGTGCAGTTTCGTCCATGTTGGTAGGGCAAATCGGTATGCGCATAGCTGTACAAGCGAACGTGCGCGTCGCTTCTGCCTCCAAGCGTTCCTTTGGCGAGGCGCTTGATATTGCATATCGAGCTGGCTCTGTCACTGGTATGCTCACCAATGGTCTCGGGCTTTTAGGCGGTACTGTCATTTTCATGCTCATGGGCATCGCCGCACCAGACGCTTTGCTCGGTTTTGGTTTTGGCGGTACGCTCATTGCTTTGTTCATGCGGGTGGGCGGCGGTATCTTTACCAAAGCCGCTGACGTAGGCGCTGACCTCGTCGGTAAAGTCGAAGCGGGTATCCCAGAAGATGATCCACGTAACCCAGCCGTAATCGCCGACCTCGTTGGCGACAACGTCGGCGACTGCGCTGGTATGGCGGCAGATATTTTCGAATCATCTGAAGTAACCATCGTCTCCAGTTTGATCCTTGGTATTGCGCTTTATCACGTCACCGGCAATCAATTGGAATGGATTATCTTCCCCTTGATCGTGCGTGGTATCGGCGTGCTCTCCTCGATGTTTGGCGCTAACTTCGTTAAAAGCGGCAAGGATAGCAAGAGCGGCAACGCGATGAAGGCTATCTTCACTGGTTTGATCGCTTCTGCCATTTTCTCTTCAGTATTGTTCTTTACGGCTGGTTACTATTACCTGCAAGATATTGTCGGCGGCTGGTGGCGAATCCCTGTTGTCGTATTTGTTGGCGTAGCGCTGGCGATTGTCATTGACCGTATGACCGATTACTTCACGGGTTCAGATGGCGCACCCGTCCAAGAAATTAAAAAATCCGCCGACACTGGTCCAGCCACTTTGATTTTGAGCGGTATCTCCAGCGGCTTTGAATCATCAGTTTGGTCTGTGATCGTTATTGCTATCACCATTGTTGCTTCCATCTTGGTCTTCGGTGATCAAGGTCCTGCTTATGTTCTTTATGGTGTTTCATTGACCGGTATTGGTATGCTCACCTTAACGGGTAACATTGTTGCTATGGATTCCTTTGGTCCAATTTCAGATAATGCCAATGGTATTGGTGAAATGGCTTGGTCTGGTAAAACCGACAAAGCCACCAAAGATGCTCAACAGATCATGGCAGATTTGGATGCTGTGGGTAACACTACCAAAGCAATCACCAAAGGTGTTGCGATTGGCTCTGCGGTAATTGCGGCTGTATCCCTCTTCGGTTCTTATATGGTGGATGTATCCAAAGTTCAAGAAAGCCTTAATGTTCCAGTAGCTGAATGGATCTCAAATGTTGGTATTCGTGCCGATGATCCCACTGTATTTGTAGGTATGCTTATTGGCGGTGCATTACCTTGGTTATTCTCTTCCTTCGCAATTCAGGCTGTAACCCGCGCAGCTTCCTTGATCGTTTTGGAAGTTCGCCGACAGTTCAAACTTGGCGTGTTATCTGGCAAAGTGAAGCCAGATTATAAACAAGCTGTGAATATCTCTACTGCCGCCGCGCAAAAGGAATTGGTCACACTGGCGTTGCTCGGTGTGGTGACTCCTATTGTTGTTGGTTTACTGCTTGGCGTAAACGCCTTGGGCGGTTTCTTGGCAGGCATCATCGTCTCTGGTCAATTACTGGCTGTGTTCTTAAACAATGCCGGCGGCGCCTGGGACAATGCCAAGAAGTTGATCGAAGATGAAGTTAAAGACCCCAAGAAAAATACCGGCAAAGGTTCAGAACGTCACAAAGCCAGCGTAGTTGGCGATACCGTTGGAGATCCTTTCAAGGACACCGCTGGTCCTGCTCTTAACCCGATGATCAAAGTAGTAAATCTCGTTTCGGTGATTATTGCTCCGATCATTGTGAAATACACCATTGACGGGCTTACAACAGGCGTGGTGATTGTTGTTATTGCTTTGATGGGTGTCTTGGCGTGGGCGATTATGCGCTCTAAAGCTCCTGCGCCCTCAATGGTCGCAGAAATAGTTGTTCCAAAGAGCAAAAGCAAGAAGAAATAAACGTAGCTATTCTATATTAGTAAAAAAGACTGGCGACCAATTGGTCGCCAGTCTTTTTTACTTTATGTGAAATATTTTTTTTATTACTCACCCAAATAATCGCGCAGTTTCCTGCGGATGGATGGGTGGCGCAAACGGCTCAAAGCCTGGGCTTCAATCTGTCTTACGCGCTCGCGCGTAACGCCCATTTTGCGTCCTACTTCTTCAAGGGTATACGCTTGACCGTCAAGCAATCCGTAGCGCAATTGCAAAATACGAACTTCACGGGGAGGTAAGCCATTAAGCACTTCGCCGAGATGCTCCTTCAACAAATTGTAGGTAGCAGTTTCATCGGGTGGAGGAGCTTCATCGTCTTCAATGAAATCACCCAGCACCGAATCTTCTTCGTCATCGGTGGGTGTCTCAAGTGAAAGAGGACGGCGCGCCACTTGAATCATATTTTCGACTTTCTTTGGCGGCACGTCCAATGCCTCGGCAAGTTCTTCAACGCTGGGTTCGCGCCCAAGTTTTTGGGTCAATTGATGTTGAACGCGTAATAACTTGTTGATTTGATCGCCCATGTGCACAGGCACGCGAATCGTGCGTCCTTGGTCTGCAATGGCGCGAGTTACCGCTTGGCGAATCCACCAGGTTGCGTAGGTGGAAAATTTATGCCCGCGGCGATAATCAAATTTTTTGGTGGCGCGAATTAAACCAATGTTACCTTCCTGAATTAGATCAAGGAATGGCACACCGCGCCCCATATATTTTTTAGCAACTGAGATCACGAGGCGCGAGTTGGCGGTAATTAGATGTTCACGAGCCGCCCAGCCGTCTTCAATTTGATGACGTAAGTCGCCTCGGCGTTTGGGAACAGCATTTCCCTTGGCAAGTTCTTCACGGGAAGAGCGTCCGCGTTCAATGCGCTGAGCAAGTTGAACTTCCTCAGTAGCGGTGAGCAGGGGCACCCGGCTGACTTCTTTGAGATACAAGCCGATGGTGTCGTCTGTATCAATGTTGGCTAAATAGTCATCCAACCCCAAATCTGGCTCGGGTTCGGCGTCGCCGCTTTCTTCTACCGCAACCAGTTCGTCTTCCGAAGGTTCGCCTTGAGCGGCGTCTTCTACAAATGGAATACCCGCGCTAAGTAAAGCAGAAAAGGCTTCCTCAAGTTGTTCTACATCTTGCTCAGCTTCTGGGAAGAAGTGCAAAATGTCATCGAGGGTTACATATGATTTTTGGCGGCCCATTTCGATCAGCCGCGCAATGGCAGGAAATTCTTCTTCTTCGTCAGCGATTATTATCTTATCTACATCCATTTATTTGTCCTTAAAGACTTCGGAAGTCTAATGACTTCCGAAGTTGATTTTATATAGAATACACTTTTTTTCGTCAAAATTCAATACCCACCATGCGCCTTTGACGCGTTGTTATGCAAATGTATTACATCTATGGTGTTGGCGTTATTGCTGGCACAATGGCTGGCTGAGGTGTTGGTGTCGCCAAATAGGGTGGAGCAGCTACCAGCGGAGTCAGCGAAGCGATTCCGTCCTCGTTGATTATAAACACCTGATTGTCATCAAGTTGCGCGTAATACCCATTTTGGGTGGGCGTAATCGAGCCAATGGCTAATTTATGCGTTTTTCCGCCAGTGAATTTCACAGTAATCACATATTCGGGCTTGTCCAGTCCTAGCACGTCCAGAGGAGCGTCCACTGAGCCGAGATTTCTTAGGCTGGAGATTTGAGAAACAGCGGCGCCCACCTGACCCGGTTCTGCGGCGCCTTCAATGGGCATTTTCACAATCCAGGCATTATCCGGGCTAATTTCCAAGCTGACAGTTTCTCCAGCGGCTGTGTCTATCTGCACTGAGGAAACTATACCTTCTTCGGCATTAAAGACCAGCGTAATTTCTTCTGCTGATGGGGTTGCTTCTGCTTCCTTAGTTTCTTTTTCTTTGTTAAGCCAAATCATTCCGCCAACGAGCGCGGCAAAAATGAGAATGGCTATCCAAGTTTGATTTTTAACCATGATTAACCCTTCCTACGACGTGAAATCCACGCGGCAATGCCGGCGGCAACAATTAGCCCAGGCAAAATGAAAACAACGAATAAGATGATCAATAGGTTGGTTGTGCCTGAAATTGGTCTAACGCTGCGGATGATAGATTCGCGCGGGGTAATATTGATTAAATTATCCTGCTCGGCAGCCCAGTCTATAGAATTTACGAACATATTGCCATTGCCGTAGGCGTCAAATCCTAGGTCTGTGGCAAACAGAGAATTTCCAAAGACTACAACGCGCGCGTTGGTAGCAGGGTTTTCTGCGGCTACTGCCATGTTCAATGGGCCGGGAATATCTTCACCGTCGTTTCGTTCGAGTGCGATGCTGCCATCTTCGTTGGCAGCAGATGTTTCGCCCCATGAGTTTTCAGAGGTAAGGATAAGCGGGGTTTGCGTAATGTTCTCTTTGCCTTCTTCGATACTTAAACTGCGCGCGCGCTGCATGACGACAACATAGTTTCCGCTTATGTTTTGAGTGATGGGGTGAGAATTAGCAATCGCAGAAACAGCAATAAATTCCTGCGCTTGTCCGCTGCTAAGGTCAACAATTAAATCATTGTCGTATTGAATACCCCAGGTAGTGGTCAAGTAATCTGCTAGTGGGTCGTTGGCATCACCAAACTCGGTAAATAATGTTGGGTCTTGTAAGACAATCAGAGAGCCGCCATTTTCCACGTATTCTTTTAATAATTTTGCTTCATTGTTCGAAATAGGTTTTTGCGGTCCAGCAATGATAATGGAGAGAGCATCTTCTGGGACTTCTTTTTCAGCCAAAAGATTTAAAGAAGCGACGGTGTAATTCTTGCTTTCCAAGGTGCTTTTGGCAATTGACATACCAGTTTCAGTATTTTCGATATCTGCCTCACCATGACCCACTAAGAAGTATACGGCGCGAGGGTTGGGGTTGATCAAACGAATGAGCGCTTGTGTCATTTCGGCTTCGTCTGCATAGGAAACGATTTCTTTTTTATCGCCCATTTGCAAAAGGATCTTTCCGTCACCTGTGATACCTGCTTCGCGAGCGGCAACCGGGTTTTGATCTGGGTCAAAAGTTTGGTAATCAAACTTTCCGCTGGAGTTCACTTTGAAGTCTTCTAAAAGCTCCAAAGCGCTGGTTGTATCATATCCTTGAGAGAAGAAGCCGATAGCGGTTACTTTATCTGGCAGGGTTGCTAAGGCTTGTAAAGTCTCTTGCGCAAGAGTGTTAGATTTATCTTCGGTCATATCTACTTGCATGTCCCAGTCGAGAGGGTTGCTGTAGACGATGTAATTTACGACGACCAAAATACCTAGCATTGCAATTGTAAGGATGAGCGAATTAGAGCCGTAGCGATATTGACGCCCTGTGAAAAAGCGGCGAACGCTATCGGGATCTAATAATCCATTAGTTGCAAGCCCAAGCAAGATTAATGCGAGTCCTGCATAAATTAATTGCGGGAATAGCTCTGGATTTGCGGGGGTGTAAAGTCCGCCTTTGATAATAGCTTGTATAACCCCTGTAAAGCCGGTAGCTACACAAGCTACTAGGGAGATAACCAAGCCAATATACGCATAGGCTGCGTTTGGGTTTTTCTTTTTCTTAGCCATTTAATTCCATCTCCGCATTTCAACTGCTGTTGTGCCAACAAACAAGCCCAAGACAGTGAGAGTGACAAAATAAAGAACATCACTGACATTTAAAGTGCCGCCAATGATGGTTTCGTAATGGGTGCCGAATTGCAGGAATCTGAAAAAATCAGCGCCTGATGTAATGAAGAAGGCTGGCACGCCTGCGAGGAACCATAATCCCAAGAACAGGAAAAGGGTAACGAAGAACGCGGCAATTTGGTTGCTGAACATGGCAGAAATGCCAATGCCAAGCGCTAGAAAGGTTGAGGCAAGCAGTATCATTCCTAAAAAGGAAGAAAGCATCAACATTTGGTCGATACCAGGGTCAACGATAAAGAAATTTAATATGATCGGGTAGATCAGCAAGAGTGCAAGTATGCTCAAAATGAAAAACAGCGCTCCCAGCCATTTGCCGATAATTAATTCTGAATCGCGAATTGGTGCCGTCAGTAATAATTCCATTGTACCCATACGTATTTCGTCTGAGATCAATCTCATCGTTAAGGCGGGTGCGCCAAAGATAAGCAGATAGCCAAACCAAACATTAACCATTCGCAGGTCTGGTGTCTGGCCTCCACCATATGGGTTTTGGGTAGCGCTTAATACCCCAAAAATGAAAACGATGCCCAAAAAGAACAGCATTACAAAGGCGATTACGTACGCAACCGGGCTGATGAAATAGAGATCGTATTCTCTTTTTGCAATTGTCCAAATATTTTTCATAGTTCCTCTACTTCTTTTTCTTCACTTCAGTGTTGGTCAATTCAAGGAAGATTTCTTCCAGACTCATGCCGACCGCGCGCATTTCCAGCAAGTCATAGCCTTCTTTGATGATCGTCTTGGCAACTTCTGGGCGAATATCGTTGCCGGGTGCAAATTCAAATTCTGCGGTGTTGCTGTCTTTCATGGTGACTTCTTTTGTGCCTTTTACTTTGCTGATGACTTTTTCCAAACCGTCTGCATCGCCGCGCACACGCAAAGAAACTTTTTCGCCGCCTACAAGGCGTGCTTGCAAGTTCTCAGGAGTATCTTCGGCGATAATTTTCCCTTTATTGATAATGAGTACACGGTCGCAAATGTGTTGCGCTTCACTTAAGATATGTGTGGAAAGTAAAACTGTGCGCTCTTTTCCGATATCGCGCACTAATTTACGAAAATCTACAACTTGATTTGGGTCAAGACCGACAGTAGGTTCATCTAGAATCAATACTTCTGGTTTGTGCAATAATGCTTGCGCTAGCCCAACACGCTGGCGCATGCCTCTGGATAAATTCCCTATGTAGCCAGAACCGCGGTCACTTAATCCGACCATTTCTAAAACTTCGTCTACGCGGTTTTCTGCTGTGGGTAAGTTGCGCAGATCAGCCATATATTTCAGATAATCAAAAGCGGTCATATCTGTGTACAGCGGAACGGTTTCCGGAAGGTACCCAACGCGGCGGCGTACCTCAAGAGATTCGGACACCACATCAAAACCAGCGACAATTGCTTCCCCGTCTGTGGGGGGCATGTAGCCGGTCAGGATGCGCATTGTAGTGGTTTTGCCGGCACCATTAGGACCCAAAAAGCCAAGAACCTCACCCTGTTCGGCTTCGAAGGTCAAATTGTCAATTGCGCGGCGTGCTCCATATTGTTTTGTCAAGCCACTGACTCGGATCATTTGCTCTCCTTAAAAAGAATCATGTAGATTGGCAAACAAAAAGCACAGCGCCGCTGGCGATATGCCTCTATACTGTCTGCCGAGAATTACTATACAAAATCCCGCATCCAAAGTCAAGCAAGTTACCAAACTCTAATCAAACATTAATCTCTCAGCTATAATCAAATATGCGTAAGGTCAGTGATTAATTCACTAATCAAATTTGATGTTCAGGAAGCATGATGGCCAATCAGTTTTCGAAAATATTTTTGATAGGGGTTCTTATTTGTGCGATATTAAATGCCTGCTCAGGTAGGTCAAACTTGGATAACCTGCGCACTGCTATGGATCAAGGCGGACAGCAATTGAGCACAGTATTTTCAAAGTCAGATGCTGTTTATGTGATCGCTGACCTTGCTAATGGAACTGTCGGTGATAAAGTTTCAGCGAAATGGTACGCGCAAGATGTGCGCGGGATAGAACCTGATTTTTTATTAGACCAGACGGATATTGTAGTTGAGCAGAGCGGCTCCTATAGCTTGCATTTTGATTTTGTTTTCCCGGCAAGTGGCTGGCTTGAGGGTAAATATATGGTCGAAGTATATTTAAATGATGCGTTGATTGATGTGGTATTTTTTCAAATTCAGTAAGAAACATCGATTATAATTTCATCGTCGTAGCCTTCCCTTTTTAGCATCAGGAGAAAATATTATGAAATCTCGAAAATTGTCCGTACTTTTAGCCATTATGGCGTTGATCGCATCAACGCTGGCTTGTGGAACCGGTGAGTTAAGCCTTGATAATGCCCGCATGGCAACAGATGAAGCCGGCACACAAATCGTTACCAGCTATTCCAGCGTTGATGACTTTATCATAGTTGCAGAGTTGAATAATGCTGTAAAAGGTACGATCGTTGAAGTGAGATGGTATTTAACGAGCGCTGAAGGGTTTGAAGCTGGTGAGATCACACCTGAAGATGGCAGTTCTATAACCATTGAAGAGGATTACTTTACCGGCACGGTAAATTTTAGACTCACTAGCGACACACAATGGCCCGCGGGTGATTTTCAAGCAGAGCTATATCTTAATGGCGCTTTGATTCACACCTTAAACTTCACTGTCAATTAACTTTTGCTAAACCAAAATATCAAAAAGCCGTCATCTTTGCAAAGATGACGGCTTTTTGATTTAATTAACTCACCTTACGTAGAACGTCCTGCAGGGTTCCTTGAAACACCTTGTTGAACCGCTCAAACCTGCGGGACGGTATCCTTAGATTGTGCAAGGTCAGTTTTTAGCCCGCTGAATAGGCAAAAGAAGAATCCTTAATACCCAAATCCTCTTGATGATTTGCACCAAAAGTAATGGGATGATGATGCCAACTGCATAGGCAATTAATGCATTCAGGGTTTTGTAAGAGCCTACTACATTAAGAATGCTAAAAGTATATTCCTGCAAAGATGTGTGAAATAAATACACTGCCAGGCTATTTTCGCCGAGCAGTGTAAGCGCAGATGCAGCTTTTCCAAAATGTGAAATCAACACAGAAAACGAGAGAGTTAAATAAATGCCCAGCAGGGCAATCGCAGTAGTGGGAATCAGCGAGCCGTACTTCCGAATATTGATATCCATAACGTCAGTTGAGAAATAATTTAATAAAATAAAGGCGATTAGGCAGGTCATAAAGCCAACTATATTGAATTTTATCGATTCGATGGCAGGGCGTAACACGTAGCCCAGAATGAAATAAAAGCCCGTAATAAACACTACGTCTATACCAAAAGGCAGACCCCATAATTTACTAAAAGGCAGGTCAAAGCGCTTGAGAGGTTTTCCGTTGATGGTGAAGATCACCCCCCAAAACTCACGGATGAAATAAACTCCAACAGCAAGCATGATAGAAAGAATAATAAAATTTAAAATAGTTTTTGATCTGTCTAATTTAAGTATATTGATATAAAGCCATGCAAAAATAGTTACTACAAACAAATTAGGTAAAAACCATAATGCGGGATATCGAAGCAGATTGCCTGTGCCGTACAAAATGCCAAAGAAACTTTCTCCCAAGCTTTTTTCTTGAACAGTGAAAAGATGAAACAAAAGTTCAACGATGATCAGAGTGGCGAAATATGGTTTGATCAAAGAGTCCGCTTTTTGGATCAACGTTTTTAAGAAAGGCAGACCGGCGTTGAAAAATATCCCAGATAAGGCGGTAAACATAACCACTGGGAATGAATATGCTACTTGAATTAACTCCCCTTTGTAATTTGCGAGAATCCAGTTATGGCTAAAGACAATAAATAATATCCCAATCCCTTTTGCGATATCAATGTGTATAAAGCGTTGACGCATGTGAACCATCTTGAAAATTACTACTTTGACGAAATAGCCGCGCTGATCTGTTTTGCTTCAATGCTGATTTCGCGCAGCATGCCTGTTGGTGAAACATAGAATCCGCAAAAATATAAACCAGAAAGCGCAGATTCTTTTCCTGTAGTAGTAGGCGTGCCGTGCTCATCTACTGCTTGTGCGGCATCTTGCAGAAATTGATTTACGCGTGGACGGTAGCCCGTTGCTAGAATCACCGCATCAAACGCCGCTTCTTTCCCGCCCTCAAACTTGATCCTGTTTCCTGCAAACGAATCCACGCCTGAATAGACTGTGACGTGACCTGCACGGATTAATTTAATCGTGCCCACGTCAATCAACGGAATGCGTTTTTGTTCGCGGATTTGCATCCCTGGACCATAAGCTGATTTGCGCAAGCCCAGCTTGGTAATATCGCCCAGAACTGCCCGTAAAATCGGCGCGTTGACCATGTCTGCGATTTTGGGTGGTAGTAAATTCATTACAATGCCGATCGATAAAATGGGGATACCAAATAACTCACGCGGAATTACATTGACGGCGCTTCTTACAGCAAGGCTGGGTTTTGCGCCATGCTCATAAAGATCAACGGCGATCTCCCCGCCCGAATTCCCAAAACCAACTACTAAAACATTTTTGCCTTTGAACTCAGCCCCGTTTTTATACTCTGAACTGTGCATGACTTTGCCGGGGAAAGTTTCCATGCCTTTCCAGGTGGGGCTGAGGGGTTCGCGAGCGTATCCTGTCGCCACAACAAGATTGGGCGCAGTATGAAGCGCTGTTTGGGTTTGTACCTGCCAGTGACCAGAATCCTGCTTGGCGCTTTGAACCTGCTGGTTGAGTCGGATATCTACATTAAATTTTTGAACGTATTCTTCCATGTACTTGACCAATTGATCGCGCGAGATATAACGCGGATATTCTTTTGGAAATGGCATAAAAGGCAGTTCAGATTTTTTCTTATCGGTATGTAGATGCAGTCTGTCATAATGTCTGCGCCAAGTGGACGCAACATTGCTATTTTGTTCAAGAATTATATTTGAAACACCCGCTTGATTAAGACAGGCACTGACTGCCAAGCCTGCCGCGCCCGCGCCGATAATGATGGTGTTAACTTCTGACATGATATTCTCCGGTGAAATATATTTATGGCAAGTGTACCTTAAAATAAAATCGACCTTGAGGGTCGGTTTTATTTTACGTTTCGTTTGGCATCACAGGCATAAGGCTGATGATTTCTTTTGGGATGGCAACAGGCTTTCCGCTTTTTATATCCACAAAGACCCAATCGGTTTCGCCGCGCACCAGCAATTGACGATCTGACTTGCGAATGAAGCGATATTGTCTTTGTGAACGGATGCGGCGTGCGTTCGCAATCCATGTTTGCACTTCTATTTCTTCGCCAACAAAAGCAGGCAATAAATATTCAATGCGATGTTCGCGTACAACCCAGGTTTCGGTAGCGCCCATAGCCTGCGCACCGATGATGGTGGTGTAGTGGCGCACTGCCGCGTCCTGCATCCATTGCAGGTATGCCACATTGTTGACGTGACCGTTTACATCAATGGCGCTTTTTGGAATGATGAGAGTGTAAGAGAAAATTGAATTTGTCATTTTAATTCCGTCCCAGGGAAAATTTTCAGATGTAAGATGACTTTCATCACTTCTTCGCGCCCGCTTTGGATTTGTGCAACTCCAGCATTTGCGAAAAGTTTCTAATCATCATATTTAACTGTCTGTGAGTTGTTGTGAGCTATTTGCAATTGCCATTTCATATGTAATGTTTCTTTGGATTTTACAGCCAGCAATCGCAGCAATATCTAATAAATCATCAACAACGGCTTTTGCTTTAACTCTCAACTCTTCAGTCTCTTTGAGATTTAAGTGACGATTAATTTTCCCGTGTGCTACGTCGTTTCGGATTTGATAAATCCTTTTAAATCCTGGAAATCTTTTATTTAATCTTCCCTCGAGTCTATTTGTGAATAATTTTTCTCGTCTATCTGCTTTTGGATTGGCAGAGTAGTAATTGAAATACCAAGCAAGTTTATCCAATAAACCAGGGTGTTCGTGTTTTTTTATCATCAAGAATTTTTTCATTTCGTGATCTTTGTTCATTCTTTTTATTATGACATCAAGATTCTCTTCAATAAAAAAACTTGCGAATAATATGGTCACAGTACAATTGCAAAGTATTGTGGATTTATCGCCAGCTTTAGCCCGATTTAAGGCTTGAAAACTTGTAGCAATTAAAATAGCAGAATTATTGCTTATTTCAGACATTTTTACTTCCCTTCTACAATCTTTATTTCCTCTTCCGTCAACCCATACAATTCATAGACTAAAGTATCAATAGACTCATCCACAGACTTGATCTGCCTCGCATACACATCTGTTTCAGATTGAGTCTTCGCGCCCGCCCTGGACTTGTGCAACTCCAGCATTTGACTCACCAGCACGACCATCTTCTCGTGCTGAGACTTTTCGGCAGGGTCCGTGAAGTCAATCGTGCGGATGGGTAGCTCTTTAATCCGAAAAATTTTGACTTGAGCAAAAGTTCTTCCTTCTTCTTGTGCTACTGACTTGTAAATATAGTTTAGTAGCTGAGAATTTAAAATACCTAACAAGTATCGCAAATTTAAAGTGGATTCCAACTCTTGGTGAAGGACAATAACGTGAACGGTTTTGTCTGTTAGTATTTTGCTTTGATCAAGCGACGCAATCGGGTGATCTGCTGTTTGTCTATAAACAATCTTTTCTCTTTCCAAAAACTCTGAGCTAAACCGTAAAGTATCTACTTTTGGGTCAAGCATATTTTTGTAATCATGTCTAAGCCAGTGATTCCCAAATTTAATTGCATATCTTTCGATATCTCTTCCCTTTAGGTAAGGTTTGTCGTTTTGGTTTTGTTTCTCGCCATCATACATAACTCTGTCTGCGATTGAGCCTCCGCGTGTTTTTCCTCTTCCTTGTGTCCAGTAATTTAATCCAACATCTTTTACCCATGCTAGGCTTGCTAACTTGACATTGGTAGATAAAGTTTTCGCAACTATTGGGTTTACAGGAGACCAGCGTAAACTTTGCAGTACGTCGGTGTTTATTTCTGTGAACACTATTCCATTAGGGAAGGATGACACATCCAGTACTTTTGCAAAACGAGATGATGTAGCGTTTGGTAAATTCTTTTTCTCGAAGAACAATAACCCTGTAAAAACATTGGGCTGTTCAAATATTGAATTTGTTCCAAAATCAATAACTTCTTGAACGCTTGCAAGGGATAGTATTTTTGTTTTTAATGTGTCAAAATATGGTCCGAGTAGATACGTGTTGGGAATAATAAAACCAAACTGACCTTCTTCACGCAGAAGATATAGACATTTCTCAGTGAAGGCTGTGTATGTATCATTGTTTCTGACAAATGATGGGTATCGGTTTTCTAAATAAGGTTTTATTTCTTCTTTAAACACAATTCCGTATGGCGGATTTCCAATGACCACATCAAAACCACCATTCTGAAAGATTTCTGAAAACTCACTTTTCCAGTCAAACCCTTTAATTGTTTTCATTTCTTCAATATCTGGCATTAATTGCCCCGCAAAATAATCCGACCCAATCAAACTATTCCCATTCTTGATATTCTGACTCAAATCAGGCAAAACGGTCTGGTGAAAGAGTGAGCGTTCCTCGGTCAGTTCGCCTTCACGCAAATCTTCCAGCGCCTTCAACGAAAGCGAGAAGCGCGTTACTTCCACGGCTTGCGGGTCAATGTCCACGCCGAAGAGGTTGTTCTTTAATATTTCGCGCTTGAGTTTGGCGGTTAATCGAATGCCTCCGCTTTCGTCTTTGTAAAAAGATTCACGGTCACGCTTTTCTTTGCCAGCGCGCGCAAAATAATCCTTGTGCCATTCGATCAACTTGCTGTACGCGCCCAGCAAAAATGAACCCGATCCGCAGGCTGGGTCAAGGATTTTTAATTTGGAAACGTCAATGGGAGTTTTGCAATCTTCTAATAGTTTTCCAAGTGTGTTCTCGACAATATAATCCACGATGTATTGCGGGGTGTAATACACGCCGCCCGCTTTGCGTACCTCGGGCTTCTCTTCAATTTTGACTTGCTTGTCGGTCGTGCGAACCACACGCCCCAAAAAGCGTTCGTAGATCGTGCCGAGAATTTCCACGGGCAGAACCGCAAAGTTATACGGTGAATTCTCAGGCTGTAAATCTGTTATTACCGAGCGAACGACTTTATTTGAAACAATGATATTTTCCAGTTCGCGCCGTTCCTGAAAAATACTGCCGTTGTAAAAATTGTTCAATTCATCAAAAATGTTTTTGCAGGCTTTGAACCAACCTGTATCATTATCTGCCAAACCATTTTCTTCAACAACTTTTGCCAATTCAGCAAGATAATCTTTGTCTACTTCACGATCTGAAAGGGCTTTAATAAAAATAAGGCGGTCAATTAATAATTGCACAGCTGCCGTAATGAGTTCCCCGTCGGCTGACGGATTGCGCTTCTTCATATCCTTTGCAAGCAAAACACGCCAGCCAGTTTTCTCATCATCCATTTCTGCGAGAAAGGCTTTGTCTGGTGAAATGCGATTCGCTTTTACTTTTTGCGGGGAAAGATAACGAGACCAAAGTCCGCGTGATGTCTTTGCGAGGGGCGCGCTTTGCCCCGAAGCAATCCCCTCATCTGTGACAGATTGCTTCGCCAAAGAACGGCTCGCAATGACATGCGGAAGGCTGTCATTCAAAACATTATTCCGCTCAAACAACTCCCATAACTCATCGAACTTATCCACGTAATCGTTATACGTCCAATCAATTACCCTGAAATTATTCACCGCTTCGGGCTTTGCCGCGAATAATGTGCAATCCAAAACAATGAATTCCTGAAAGTCTGTCAAAATGGCAAAGTCCATTTTTTCAGAAGGCTTGCTGTTCTGTGTGGAATATGCGTATGAATAAACTTGATACAGCCAGCGCGGGTCTTTCATGGAATACTTGACCTGCTTGGCATCCATCACCAATACATCGCGTCCGTCCAAATTCAAAATGTAATCAGGTCGCAGTCCCTTTTTATTTGTGACCTGTACCTTGAATTCATAATGCGCGTGCGAAAGCCCCTCATTCTCCGTATTCCAATTCAAATAACGAAATAACGGACGAATAAAATTATTCTCAATCTGCGCCTCAGCTGCTTTCTCTAGCGTAGTTTCATGCGCACGAAAATCTTCCACAAGCTTTGCAATTTTGATTCGAGCTTCTTCTTTGCTAAAGGTCATTGTCTCTCCCATATGAATGATTGATTTTACCAACAAAAAAGAAGACCCCCTCCGCCCTATCGGGCACCTCCCCCAAATACGACATATAAACTTTTTATATTATCAAGCGCTCAACTGTCGTATTTGGGGGAGGCTGGGAGGGGGTCTCTCACCCCGTCATCAAATCATCCACCGCATCTGCCAACTCTCTCAAATTGCTGACCTTCAACACATTACTGCACAGGGGCTTGTATTTTGCCATGTCACTGTCACCGTGCCACAAATGCTCGGGTTCAGGATTCAGCCAAATGGTACGTGTGGAGCGGCGGGACATGCGTGAGAAAATGTCGAGGCGTGGATCGTTATAGTTGTTGCGTCCATCTCCAACGATGATCAGCGTTGTCCCGCTATTTAATGTATCCATATAATCATTGTTAAAATTATTTAATGCCCAGCCCAAATCGGTGTTGTAATGTCCGCTGGGCATGCGCCACAGAACAGACTGGATCGCTTCATCTGCATTCGAGCCGCTGAAGTCCTCCGAGATGGATTCAAGATGGTCAATGAATGCAAAGGCATGCGTCTTACGCACTTGTCCTTGCAAAGCAAAAAGAAAACTCAACATCAACTCCGAACAAAATCTCATAGACGT
The DNA here is from genome assembly GCA_009885945.1 of Anaerolineaceae bacterium. Lineage (GTDB taxonomy): Bacteria > Chloroflexota > Anaerolineae > Anaerolineales > Villigracilaceae > VFJR01. The sequence continues at coordinate 11,169 of VFJR01000134.1, read as the reverse complement.
GCTCACATCACAGATGACCACGATCTTTGGTTTGTGAATGCGATTGCGAAATTTAATTTCCATCGGCACGCCGTAATATTTCATGCTGGCGCGGATAGTGGCTTTGGCATCCATCTTTCCATTCTTGGCGCGTTTTTGCCGTAATGCAATGCGTGTGCGTAGCGCGGCGGCAAGTTTTTTTACCTCGCGTTGTAAAAGTTGCTTGTCTGAATCTGACAAAGATTCAAAGGGGCGATTAAGCAGTGCATCAACATTTTCATTGCGCGGTTGCTCGCTTAAATTTTCAGCAATGCGTTCTCCTGCAAATTGCTCCATTTGCATCTGCATGCCCTGCATATTTTGCTGGATCATCTGCCGCATCTGTTCCAAACGTTCGCGGCTCATGCCCATTTGCGCAAGCTGTTCCAGCAACTCTTTGATCGCCTGTCGAACTTCAGGGAACGCCATCGCGCGCATCATGCGCTGTGCCATCCAGTTTTGATAACTGAGATTCTGCGCCTGATTCAGCCCAGTCATCTGACCCAGCGCCTCAAGCTCCGCGCGGGAAAGCTGTTCGCCGTCCATCAGCCTTTCCATTCGCTGACGAAGACTCTGCGCAAACTGGTTCAACGCCTCAGCCAACATCTGCGCTTCTTCGGGCGTCATCTCATCCGAAGGGTTTCCGCCCATCTCAGGCGGCTGCCCCGACCCAAAGAACAGCGGAAACAATTTTTCAAACGTCGGCATGTCTTTCAAATCTTTGATTAACGTGGCGCGCAGTGATAAACGAAATTCTTCGCGGTTTTGAACCCCCATCAAATCCACAGCCGAAAATGCCTCAGCCGATTCTGCTAATGACACACGCACTCCACTGGCGCGTAATGCGGCAATCAATTGTAAGATGCGAGATTCCATAGTTTTTTCCTACTGTGCGCTCGATTAGTTATAATCAGTTATGTTCATATGCCCGAATTGCGAAATTGCTTGTGTAGAAGAAAGGTTTAGCCATGAAAATTTTTAAGTGGGGCGCTGTTTCTATTTCATCTGCTCTTTTAACCTTGATGGTTTTACCATTTAGCTGGCTCAAATTATTTTTTGATGGATTGTCAACGGACAATGACCTTAGTTTTTTAACACCTTCAACTGCAATTGTTTTTCGGGTGCTCTTCTGCGTTCTTGCTCTTATCGTATTGGCTTGGATCAACTATGAAATTAATTGGGTTAGGATATATGCCATTATAGTAGCGTTTCTATACAGCGCCATAGGCTCTGCTCAAGTGTTTGGGTATTTGAAAATATACCGTATTGAGCTTGTTCTGCCGTTTGTTTTATGCTTAACGCCAGTGGTTTATTTTTTTTATACCAAATACTGGTTTAAAGATTTTCACAAAATTATTTTTCGCCGCGCCAGTGATCTACATTTAACAGAATATATTTTGCTTGGGTTTGGCATGTTTATTTTGGTCTTCGTAATCCTTGTGCCTCTTATCATTTGGCCCTATTCAGCAGTTAATCCGATATTAGCCTGGGATGTTGGGTTATATCATTTCCCTAAAGCCATCGAACTTGCGAACACCGCATCTATTTGGGATTTGTCAATTCCTTATGGTGAGTATCCATTTGGCTATGAGTCTTTGTTTTCTTTTGCTGTGCTTTTAACCAAAAGTGGAATATTGTTTGGGTCAATGCATGCATTAGGGGTCTTGTTCTTTGTTTTGACCTTCTGGTTTCTTCTGTGTAGATATACAAACCTTCCTGTTGGATTTAGTTTTTTGGTTGTAATTTGCTTGCTTGTTAGCGGATTGGTCTGGCGCGATAAAAGTTTAAATATTTGGTGGATATACCGCTTGGTTTTTTATGACGCCATCGGTAAAAACGACTTGTTTTTGGCGGCTAGCATACTAGCAGTAATATTACATGCGCCTGTTAGCGCCAAACCCAAAGAGTATTCTTGGTATCCGTTGGGTATGGCAATGACAACGATGATCGCATTAAGCGTAAAGCCCAATGCGGTCTTTGTCGTTGTTCCAGCCTGGGGCTATGCTATTTACCTTTACCTGCAAAGCTCAGCCAGAGAGAATATTATTTTAAAGATCAAAAACCTTGCAGGGTATTTTATTTTGATTCTCCCTGGGCTTCTTTGGATATTAAGGAATGTTATCGCCCAAGACATGATTTTTTCTTCAGCGGCTCTAAAACTGCAAGATCAAAGCATTTTAAATAATTTAATGAATCCGAATTTGTTTAGCAATATTCCTTTTGCAATGATAGCGACTCTTGGAGTTTTAATCTGGTCTTTTTGCATGGCGATCTATCGTAAACGATCAATTTGGGCTTTCAGCATCGTTTTTCTTATCCTTTTTATAAGTTTTATAGCAACCCCAGCCTCTGGATTTGTTCACCCAGCAGATGTAAAGCCGTACTTCTCATGGAGGTTTGGAATTGCCTTATTGACCTTTTTATTCATTGCTATTGTTGTAGAGTTTGAACCTTGGCTTGTTAAAATATATAAGCAGATGTTTAGCTCACCCAAAACCAACTTGATTTTTCTTAGCATAATAGGTTGTTTGGCTTTGTTAATAGTATGGGAGCGCCGCTCGTATTTTTTACCGACTTTATCAAATCTCAATGTGCTTGAAGACCAGTATAGCGAGAGCGTAGGGGTGGATGGCTATAATAGCCCCTTTGATTATCTGCATAAAAATGTTCGCAATTCAGTCGTGCGGATCGAGAATGGACTGCCTTTTTATTTATACGGACCCGAATTTACAAATTCTATTTCTTTACTTAAACCTGCGGACTATATAGTGATTCTTAGAACCGCATGGCAAAAAGGAAAAGAAGAAAATTATCCGCCCAAGTTAGAGACTGCGTCTTGGAATGATGAGTGGTCCATTCTGTATGAAGATAATGAAGGACGGGTGTATCAGCATAAATAAAAATACTTCCTATATGCTTGCCAACTCTTTCTGTAAATCGTCATAAGAACTCAAACCCGTTATAGGCTTAATCTCTTTCTGCCAGATCTCGTCTAGTTCTTTTTTGATCTCAACAGGTACACCCTGTTTTGCATCCCCAACATTTCCCGTTCTGACTTTGTGCAGCCTTCCATCTGCAGGAAGCTTCATCGCGGCAAATCGTTTTTCGCGGATGATAGAATCTTCAAATTGCTCTTGATATTTTTGCATAAACTTTATATCTGATTGCGTCATAATAATTTGCTTTAATTCATCATCAAGCGGAATGTTGATAAATTTGGCAACTTTCTCAATAGCCCCCGTCAAATCTGCCTTCATATTTTCAAAGCAAAATACAAGCACATTGTCATCCTTGCGATGATTCCACACTGCCAGAATATGTTTCACAAGTTGTTTTCCTGGCACGTAATGCTCTCTTGCAAAAGTTGCCAGATCAATAGACCCCTTTTCGAAAAACATATTCTCAAAAAAATGATAGTGCGAAAGCAGGGCATCATAGGGATTGCGCAATACAACAATATATTTTCCACCTTGAGGGAGTTCATTCAACGGTGTGTGTGTTTTGAAGGCGCGCGGAGCGGCAACCTGCGGTGCGTAAATATCAATGCCCATGTCGTGCGCCATGTTGAGCCACGGCACTACGCGGCTAATGTCGTCAAAATCCATTGAGCCGCGCGTGCGTAGTCCGTGGATAATCTGTTGCATCCAGGTTGTTCCGCATTTTGGCGGCGTGACAATGAAAACATCAGTTGGATCAGGTTTATAGGCTAGTCCTTTTTGCCAGCCTTCTTCGGTCGAAAAATTATTCAAGCGCTCGTGCATGTCCTCAATATTTGTCGGGCGTGTATAGCTTTCTTGGTTGCTCATTTTTTATCACCTGTAAAGTATTTTTGAAATAGTTGAAATTTAATTTCCAGAAAACTTTCCAAAGTCATCAGGCGGTCTTTGCTTTGGTTGCTGAGGAGGGGGAGACAGTAACTGTCTTTTTGCTTTTTGCAAATCGGCTTCGTGCTTTAATAATACTGAAAGCGTGTCTTGCAATGTTTCCTTATCTAAATTAGATGCATTCAAAGCCACCAGCGCATTTGCCCAGTCTAAAGTTTCGCTAATAGACGGCGATTTACGCATGTCAGACTTACGTAATTTTTGAACAAACTCCACAGCTTGTTGCGCGAGCTTTTGGTTTAATTCTGGAACTTTTAAGCGCACCACCGCCAGTTCTTCTTCTAAATTGGGATAGTTGATAAATAAATACAAACAGCGCCGCTTTAATGCTTCTGAAAGTTCGCGGGTGTTGTTTGATGTGAGAATTACGAACGGTTTATGTTTCGCGGTGAGTGTGCCCAACTCTGGAACGCTGACTTGAAAATCACTTAATATCTCCAACAAAAACGCTTCAAATTCTGCGTCAGCGCGGTCAATTTCATCGATTAATAAAACGGTTGGTTGTTCGCTCAAAATTGCTTTGAGCAGCGGACGTTGTAGTAAAAATCTGCTGGAGAAAAACACATCTTCCTCTTTTGCTAATTTATCCGCCGCTTCGCTTAATGTGTTTGCCTTGCCGACAGTATCATTTAATTTATCGCGTAATAATTGTGTATATAACAATTGCTTTGAATATTCCCACTCGTACAAAGCCTTGGATTCATCCAAGCCTTCATAACATTGCAAACGGATCAACTCGCGTCCTGTCGCGCCTGCAATTGCTTTTGCCAATTCAGTTTTACCTACGCCTGCAGGTCCCTCTGCCAAAAGCGGCTTGCCAAGCTTCTGCGCGAGATACACGATCGTCGCAATTTCATCAGACGCGATATATTTTTGATTCGACAATTCAGATTTTACAGTTTTTGTTGAATCGAATAAAGTTGTCATATTCACCTTGTCCTCTAGTAGCTTCTAAGAAATTATTTCAATCTGATTACCTATTAGGTAATTTGAGCATGTTTGGATATTTAGTTCTTGTTTAGGTTAAATTGGTTTCGCTGTTGCTAATGCGGATCTATCTAATTTGCCATGCGGCTTTAGAGGAATTTGTTCAATCATTTTAAATTGTGACGGTATCATATAGGATGGCATTAATTCCGCAAGATATTTTCGTAATGACAATCGCGAAGGTGGAGTGTCTATGACCTGTGGGACGATATAAGCAATTAGTTGAGGGTTTAAAGTTTCACCTTCAGAGATCAATACAATCACTTGTTTAATTTGGGGATGTAAAAGTAATTGCGCTTCAACACTCGTTGTGTCCACGCGATAACCGCGAACTTTTACAGCTTGATCACTTCTGCCTAAGTGTAACATTGAGCCATCCGAAATATATTTGACACGGTCGTGTGTGTGATACAAAAGTAAACTGTCATCTGTAGGGTCAGGGATAAAACTTAAGGCATTCAATGATTCTCTGTTCCAATAGCCTTGATACGCTTTTGAAACCTGAATATATAATGCTCCCTCTATGTCTGTCCCGACGTGTTTTCCAGTTTCATCTAATATTTGAATCTGCTTATTGTGAGATGCTGTATTAAGTGTCAATTGAGATGTGGTGATTTCTTTAAGAGAACGAATGAAAGAATATCCGACATAACCGATTTCAGAAATTCCCATCGAATGAATAAACAACCATCCTTCTGGTACGTGAGATTGAAATAGTGCGACATCAGCCCTATAAACAGGTTCGCCTCCAGCGCGAATAACCCTTAAGTTTTCAAAGATATCGTCCACTTCAAATTCATTAAACACCGTCCGAAACATTGATGGATATGTGTTGAAATGAGTGATTTTTTTTCGATACAATACATCACGAATTAATCCAATGGAAACATCACGCGGATGTATAAACGTGAATGAGATACCTTGAATGATCTGGCCCGTTAGGCGAACTGGACCTGGAAAAAACAGCATATCCATGATTTCTAAAATACGATCATTTTCAGTTCGCGGGAAATTTTCCATTTCCTCAATGGCTGTAAAAATCAGTGTACGGTGGGTGTAGATAACACCCTTTGATATGCCGGTTGATCCCGATGTATACAAAATACATGCATATCTATCAGGTGAGAAATTTATATTGATAATAGGGTTGTTTCCTTGCTCAGCAATGCTGGTTGTTACTAAGCATAAAATTTTTTGTGTGCGGCACAATTTTTCTGCAAGTGAGCTGTGTTCACTATCGCTAATAATAAGCATTGCTTCACAATCCTCGCAAATTGATTGCAAATACGAATAAGGATTTTCCGGATTAAGCGCCACAAAGTAATGTCCAGCTTTTAGAATCCCCAATGCAGCGTTTACTTGTTCTGACATTTCCTCCGCTAATATGCCAATTGCACAAGGTTTATTGCTGGGCAAGGAAATTAAAATTGCTTGGGCGATGCGATTTGCCTCGTGTTCAACGTCTTCAAAAGTCCATGCCTGTTCAAGGTTTTGCAGAAGTATCGCCTGAGGTTTTAATTGTGCTTGTCGCCTCAAGCATGAACTTAAAGTTTCCGTTTCAATCTCAAACCAATTCGGGATTTGAGATTCGGTGGATTTGATGAATTCCAAACGAGAATTGTAGCGATGAGGCAGAGTTAACATGAGATAATTCCTATTTTTAATATCGTCTTATGGCGGTTTTTAAGTTTGCAACTTTATTCAGATGCGATATATTTCTGGTTTGATAATTCAGTTTTTACAGTCTTAGTTGAGTCAAATAGATTTGTCATGGTTTTCTTGGTGAACGATCATGGTTTATTTCCTGCAACCTAATATCAAATATCTGCATAAAACGCCTTGTGAAATTGAACTTTTCCCTGCGGTATGTCCACGTAAAAAGGTAATGCCATAAAATACTCCGGGGCAGGCGCGCCTTCATAAAATAATGCGGGATATGTCTTGAAGCCAAACCTTTGATAGTATATGGGACTGCCTTCCAATACACAACCTTTTGCGCCTTTATCACGAATTAATGATAATCCTTGTTTAATCAGTTTTGTGCCAATGCCCTGTTTTTGTAATTCAGGCAACACTGAAACAGGTCCCAACCCATACCAGTTTTTGTTTTTTCCATCGATTGTCACTACCGAAAAAGCCACGTGCCCCACAAGCTTTTTATCTAATTCTGCAACAAGCGAAAGCGATAAAGCTTCTGCCTTGCGTAATCGCTCAATAATCAACGGCTCCGTTCCGTCAGCATAAGGCTTGCCCTCAAATGCAGCAAAGGTGATCCGTACAATTGCCTCAATATCTTTTGGAAGTTCTTGTCGAATCGTGATGTCCATAATTGAAAAATAGATGCTTATATAGATACATTTCTTTCGTGGTTTGCTTGTAACACTAATTCTGTCCGCCCTGCAAAACCAAACAGTTTTGCAGGGCGGATTTTGAGCTTTTTTCATTCTCAACCTGCAAAATAATGATACCATTATAAAAATTCAGATAATGTCGATGTGCATTAGAATTATTTTGCGCTAAGCTGATTCAGGTTTAAATAGGACTGTCAACTTCAGGGTTTCGGTACTGGCGACTTCAGTTGCTCGTTTGCTGCACTAGCTCATCCACTCCCGAGTTTTAGAGTTAATGCGTTGCGCACTTTTTTTGGAAACTTAACTTATATGAGCATGATTCATTCTTTTCTTTCTCTTCCGTTGATTCTGCGAATTAAAAATCTGCTTGAACGCAGTGTCCGTTTACGTGATCCCGATGCGCCAGATGCATGGCGCGAACGGATCGTTTTCATTTATCTTAATTTGTTGATCGTTGTTTCAATTCTTGCTTTTCTGGGGGATGCTGTCGTTTCACCGCAAGATGCTTTTTTTGGTTTGATCGGTATTTTAATCACTGTTGGCGCACGCTGGTTGGCTGCGCGTAACCCGAAAGTTGCTGGTTGGTTTTTAGTTATCACTGGAACATTGTTTGTTCGATTTGGGTTGGGGATGGATGTGTTATCAGAAACTGGCGGCGGCATCATCCTGGGACTCATGGCATTGCTTGGCAGTTCTTTTATTGCTTCATGGGCTGGCTTTATTATTGCCGTTGTAACGTTTGCAGGTGTGCTTCCGCCAAACCCCACCACGATTAGTTTGGCGGTTGCTTTGGGCGCTACTGTTTGGCTTGTGACGGCTTCGTTGGAAAGTGCGCTGAATCGTTTTTTTGAAAATTCGAATGAGTTGCAAAAAGCAAATGCTGAATTGTTAACCATTAAAGCAGATTTGGAAGCGCGCGTGTCGCAGCGCACGGCTGATTTGGAAAGTAAAAATAAAGAGTTGGCGATTACGCGCGATCAAGCGCTCGAGTCGACTCGCGCCAAGTCAATTTTTTTGGCAAGTATGAGTCATGAGATTCGGACGCCGATGAATGGCGTGATGGGCATGACCAGTTTATTGCTCGACACACAGCTTTCGGCGGAACAGCACGAGTTTACTGAAACAATTCGCACCAGCAGCGAATCGCTTTTAACAATCATTAATGATATTTTGGATTTTTCAAAGATCGAAGCGGGAAAACTTGATCTTGAGTCTCAACCGTTTAACCTGCGTGATTGTTTAGAGTCAGCCATTGATTTGCTTGCGTTGAAAACAACCGAGAAGGGGATTGAAATTGGCTGCGTGATCGAACTCGATGTGCCGCAAGCGATTGTGGGTGATGAGACACGTTTGCGCCAGATTGTTGTCAACTTGTTGAGCAATGCAGTTAAGTTTACAAAAAGAGGCGAGATCGTCTTGAGTGTTAAGCTTGTACAAGAGCAGACGCAGCCCGACCCATCGAAAACAACGTTACATTTTTCTGTGCAGGATACAGGGATCGGTATTCCAAAGGAAAGCCTCACTCGTCTCTTTCAATCTTTTTCACAGGTCGATTCTTCGACCACGCGTAAGTATGGCGGCACGGGTCTCGGCCTAGTGATTAGCAAACGGTTGAGCGAACTGATGGGTGGCAGAATGTGGGTTGAAAGTGAAGAAGGCGTTGGTTCTACATTTCAATTTACTATTTATGCAAAGGCTTCCACATTGCCGCACTCAGAAAAGCCAGTGGTCGTTCCGCATTTGAATGGAAAGCGCATGTTAATTGTGGATGACGTCGAAACAAACTGTCGCATCCTGACTTTGCAGGCGCAGTCATGGGGAATGATTCCATTTGCATTTGCAAATCCGCTTGAAGCGCTTGAGGCGATCAAGCGCGGCGAGTCTTACGACCTTGGCATTTTAGATATGCACATGCCCGAAATGGACGGAGTAACGCTCTCTAATGAGATACGTAAACGTAACACTTCACTTCCGCTGATTATGCTAACTTCTTTAGGTTGGCGTGATGCGGGCGATACAGTTCATTTTTCCTCCTTTTTAACCAAGCCGGTTAAGCAATCGAACTTATATAACGCGATTGTTGGCGCATTATTTACACAAGATAAAGAGATGAAGCGTGCTGCGCCTGTGGATGGGCAGTTTGATTCACGTCTGGCTGCGCGTTACCCCATGAAAATTTTGGTGGCAGAAGATAATGTGGTTAACCAGAAATTGGCGATTCGTATTTTTGATCGTATGGGCTATCGTGTGGATGTCGTAGCGAACGGGCTTGAGGTTCTTGAATCACTTGAGCGTCAAAAATATGACCTTATCTTCATGGATGTTCAAATGCCAGAGATGGATGGACTGGAAGCTACACGTAAAATCCGTCAAGACTTATCCCTTATCGTCCAACCGCAAATTGTGGCAATGACAGCCAATGCAATGAAAAGTGACCGGGAAGTTTGTTTGGATTCAGGAATGAATGACTACCTTAGCAAGCCCATCCAGATCAAAGAATTGCAGAGCGCATTGGAACGCGTAGGCGAGTCTTTGTTGGGATAGGAAGTGCGTCAGAATGTATTCTAATTTGTTTTGAATAGTAGTTAAAAAAACTCAGACCAATACGACAGAAGACTCATCGCTGAGCCTGTCGAAGTATCCGTGAAATCTTTGGCTAAAAATACTGCAAGAGGTCTAATTAAGTAATTCTACAAGGACATTTTTTGATGGATCAACAAGCTGCAGCAAAATTAATTGGATTTGGGTTACCGACTCGTATGAGTGACAGGCCATTTGGGGTTGGTAAAGACGGTAAACAACTATTGCGGACCAAAGGTTCTATTGTACGATCAACAGTTTTGTATATGCTTGAGAGTGTTGAAAAAAACGCAATGGAAGATGCGCGGAAGAGTTCACGTACTGCTCGTATCGGGAAAGCTCGTGATGCGGCGAGTGAGGTTTTGTTGGATTGTTTGAATACTGCTATTGATGATCCCGCTTATTACGTGAGCATGGATTATTTGCTAGACGAAGGGAATAGTTATTCTGTTGAGTTTGATGTTTACCTCAGTAAGATTTGCGAAGGATTGTCTGGCGACCCTGATTTTCATTTTAATCGTGGAACGCGCGGCATTCCAGATGCGGTTGCATTTTTTGCCAGACCGCTTCCAATAAGCCAGGTATTTAATTTGTTGCCGCGATTAAGCGCAAAAGTGGCAGATGTTGACCTGCGTGTTGTTCAAGTAAAATCTAATTTTGCAATTATTCAATGGTGGGCTGATAAGGATATTCAGCATTTGCCGCCTGATGTGCATAAGGTTTTTATTGATTATACGGGTAAGTATATGCAAGGTGTTTTGGGGCATATACCAACTGTTTTAAAAAATATGCCGCGCGCAAATGTCAAAGAAATTAAATCTATACTGCGCGGCGATATATGCTTTGAATGGGAATTTAGCTGGGGTGAGTCCCATAGCTGGCTCGCTTTTAAAAATCAACCTTATGAAAAAAAGAACGATTCATTGCCTACGCTGAAAACTGCTGCGGGCTATTATGATGTTGCGGCGATCTTAGACATTGATACGGATATAGAGAAAAACTTGCCGCCATTGCCTGCGCGCATGATGTTCATTCCATTTGGCATGGATGAAAAAGGAAATTTAGTGAAGCAATCGCGCAGTTCCAGTATTTTAGGCGCGCTTGAACAATTGAAAGTTTCAGTGGTTGAAAGGTTGGATCGCACACTGCCTGGTAATGTATCTGCGCAAGAACGTTCTAAAATAATAGAAGCCGCTAAAAGTGAAGCGCTTGAGAAATTAGTAGAGCGTTTAAATGCCGCCGCATTTGATGAGCGATATTATCTAACGACCGAAACGATCTTTGATAAAAATCGATACTATTCTTATGAATTCGCTCTTTTTGTAAATGAATACGCATCAGAAATTTCT
>VFJR01000178.1 GCA_009885945.1 Anaerolineaceae bacterium | reverse complement strand
TGGCTTCTATATATTCAGGGATGCCAAAAGGGACTTGCCGCAATAAAGGTTCAGCAAATGGTCGTAGCGCAGAGAGTTCATATACAAGTGCGGAATTAAACATTACATCTGCGTTTTCTTGATATGGGAAAATATGCGATTTTTCTCCATGCCGCACCGATTCCCAACGTGAGAGAGTTTGAGCGGCAGAGTATCCGCGTTCACGAGCGTCGCGAACGATTCGGCGCAGGAGGCGGGTATCGGTAGTGGAAACACGATTGTGGCGGTCTAGGTTGAGCTGAGTCAAGGCGGAGGTGTAAATTCGAAACGCTGAATCAGCTAAACGGGCGGGAATGAGGCGGGGGTTCATTCCATGAATCCCTTCTAAAATGATTGGTTGCCCTTGTTTCAGTTGTACTTCATCGCCCGCTTCGCTTAATCCAGTTTTAAAATTGTAGCGCGGCAATTTTGTTTTTTTATAAGCGACCAAGGCTTCAAGGTGTTCGGCAAGCAGTGAAAGATTTAACGCATCAAGCGTTTCAAAATCTACTTTGCCGTCTTGGCCTAGTGGAGTTTTATTTCTATCAAGAAAATAATTATCCAATTCAAGCGGGTAAGGCGAAATACCCATCGCCAACAATTGAATGGCAAGGCGGCGTGAGGTTGTGGTCTTGCCAGAAGATGAAGGACCCGCAATTAAAATAATTTGTGAATTTTTTTTGGCAATTTGCTGGGCAATGTCTGAAATATTTTGTTCGTGCAAAGCCTCTGACACAAGCACAAGCTCGTGAGCGCGCCCAGATTGAATGGCTTCGTTAAGAGAACCAACATTATCAATATTAAGGCGCGAGAGCCAATCGCCGTATTGACGAAAAGACTGCAATAATTTTGGGTATTCAAGTTTTTGATTTACTTTTGTAAGCTCGCCGCGGCGCGGGAAATGAAGCGTGAAACCGCCTTCAATTTTTGAAAGCTCAAACCATTTTAAGAAACCTGTGGATGAGACCATGTAGCCGTGCATATAATCCATTCTGCGGTTGCCTAATTGATACATGGTTAGGTATTCTTTTTTTCGCTGAGTGAACAAACGCGCTTTATCTTCGTAGCCGAGTTTTTTAAATTCTTCAATGGCATCTTGAACAGGGATTTGGTGTCTTTCAAATGGAATATCCTGCGCGACCAATTTTTGCATATATGTTTTTATGGTTGCGAGCTGATCTATCGTTAACGGCGGCATGCCAGCTACTTGACAATAAAAACCACCAGATGCCACTGAATGATCAATGGTAAGTTTTGCGCTTGGGTAAAGATCAATAAAAACCATCTCTAACAAAAAGATAAGAGAGCGGCGATAGATACGCGAACCGTCCGGCGTGTTCATTAACACTGGCTGGACTCTTGATTCGCTTTCAATTAGATAGGTCAGTTCATGAATTTCATTATTGACAATAGCGGCAACTATCGGCGTGTCAAAGTCATCTTGAACAAGTTTTAAGAACTCGCCTACCTGTGTGCCGCGCGCACCGCATAGCACACGCCCATCTGGCAGATGGATTTCAACTTCTTTTGACGGGGAAACAAATTTAATAGGCATATTTTAAAGGAAGAAACAAAAATGATTATTTTAATTTGGTTAAAAACTTTTCTGGTTGATTGGCAAACTCATTAAGTGGAATTTGTTTATGGGTTAACAATATCAATGTCTCAGTCAAAAGCCGATTGACAGGCGCAGCAATATTTTCCTTTTTCGCCTCTCGCACCACAGCGCCATGCAAGTATTGCACTTCACTTTTACCGCGCCCACTGTATAAATCAATATGAAACGAGGGCATCTTACCGCCGCGCCCACTGCCTGCGGCGCGGCTAACAAGCGGCTTGGATAACCATAGAGGTAATTTTACGGCGACTGCGAGCGCTTTCACTGGGGTTTTAGGTAAATCAACTACTTTCAAATTCTGAGAGCGCATTACCGCAAGGCATTCTTTCAGCATTGCAATTTCCATCTTGTAGAGATTTTTGTTGGCATAAATTTGCGATGCGCTCATGTTTAATATTGCAGATGCTGGATTTGCGATTAAGTTAGTCAACATCTTTGACCATTTCATACTATGTGCATCCGAATATAAACGGCAATTAAGATTAGCCGAATTCATCGCTTTGGCTAATCTTTCTGACAAAGGATGCGCAGAAGAAATGCCAATCCCTCTCAATTTTTCCAGCACAATATCCCCGGGGCCGTGACGAGCCACTGCAGTTGTTACTGTACCGTAAATCACTTTTTCAGCACCAAGCACGCTGGCGATCATAGCCTCATTATCCACGCCATTAGACAGACATAAAATCGGGGGGAATTTATCTGCAAAAGGTCTGATTTCGTCCAACACAGATTTCGTATCGTAAGATTTTAAAGCCAGCAGACAAAAATCAAAGCGACCATACGTTAAGGCTTGGTTAAGCGATGACGCTACTGTAAATAAATGAGCCTCCACAATTTGTGCATTTTTTATGTTTCTTCTTTTGGCTTTTGTCAGATCGAGGCGTAATCCTTTTGTATGTAAAAGTTCTGCGCTGGATGGGCGCGCCACAAATACAACCTGATTGCCCGTGAGAATTAATGAGCCAGCAATATACGTACTAATTGCCCCTGCACCAAAGACAAGGATTTTTAACGGTTGAACAGAATTATTCATCTGCATCCTGCCAATGAGCGTGATCATTTACCGATTTGATAACCCAACGATGTTGATGAGGATAATAAATTAACTGCGCAAATGCAGTATTACCAAAGCTAAAACGAGTGCCAGAATTGTGAGCCTGCGGACCAATCCCGACGATGGCATGCAGTATCTGATTCAATAGCCCGCCATGAGATACTACCAAATACCTTGCAGGCTCGCGCATCAATAAACCATGCAAAGCTTGCCCAGCACGCAAGAACAACTCCCAATCACCTTCTCCATCTCCGCCTACAGCATCATAGGGGGTACGAAAGTTTGGTTGTACAAAATTCGTTTTCACTTCATGAGCAGTCAGCCCAGAAAACTCTCCATTATGACGTTCCAACCAAAGCGAATCAATTTGAACTGGCAGCCCAAGCGCATCCGCCACAATTTGAGCAGTCTCTTTAGCACGCTCCAGCGGACTGGAAATTACATAATCAAATTTTTTATTTTCATTTTGCCAACGTTCTGCCAAAGCCTGAGCCTGATTCCGTCCGATATCAGTCAACGGAAATTCAGCCTGCCCCTGCCAACGAGATTGCGCATTCCCAACCGATTCGCCATGGCGCAAAAAAGTAATATGGAAAGGCTTGGGTCTACTTTCCATTTTTTTCATCTCTTATGATGTACACTGGGCGACGCTTGGCTTCCTGAAAGATAAGACCCACGTATATCCCAATGAAGCCCAATAAAACCATCAACGTCCCGCCGATGATCAAAAGAACAAACATCAAAGAACTCCATCCGGGCGCCATCGTGGACGTATTACCCGTGACCCAAAAAGAAAGCACATAGATCATTTCTAAGAAAGCAAGCAACAAAAATACTCCACCAACACTTAAGCCAATATATAAAGGGACTAACGAAAATGAAAATACTGCGTTAATGGCAAGATTTATCATTTTGCTAATCGAGTACTTTGAGACCCCGCTAATTCTATCCACAGGCTGATAAGGCAGAATAATGGTCGAAAAGCCAAGCCAAGCCACCATGCCGCGTAAAAAACGGTGATATTCCGGCATGGATTTTAGGGCATTCAAAGCAACTCGAGAAAGAGCTCTGTAATCTGCCGCGCCTGGCATGATATGAGTTCCGCTAATTTTATTAATAATTTTATAAAACAGGCTGGATGTCCATTTCTTAAATGAAAAAGGCTGTACATCATCCATGCGCTGGGTTTGTACAATATCATAGCCGCTTTGGACAAGCTCTACCATCTGCGGAATCATTTCAGGCGGGTGTTGCCCGTCGCCATCCATCGAAATGATTACTTCACCGTCAGCGATATCGAGACCAGCAGTTAAAGCAGCTTGATGACCAAAATTTCGGGAGAGTTTTAATAAAACAATGCGCCTATCTTTCTTTGCAAGCGCTTCGACCTCTTTCACTGTATTATCATCAGAACCATCATCTACATAATAAAATTTAAATTGATGAGGCAAGCTGTCTACAACAGCGCGAATTTGCGCGTAGATTTGCCCCACAACGCCTTCTTCGTTGTAAATAGGAATAACAATCGACACTTGCTGTTTTCTTATTTTCATGGTTTTACAATTTTATCATCTGTTTCTTCTCCAACAAAAAACCTCCTTAACCAGGAGGTTTTTTGTTGGAGAAGAAATTTTTTACACAAAAGCATTTTCAAATTCAATGGATGGTTCGAGCATCCATTCACGCTGCACCAACAAAGCGGAAATTTTCATTAAGAGCAAAAGCGGGCTAACAGGTCTTAGCAAACACTCTGCTGCGCCTGCTTCATACAGAGCAAAGATATCCCATGTATTCGCCTTGGGTATGACGCACAAAATCTTTGCATGTGTCACCAAGGATAATTCAATAATCAGCGCCGCCCAATCAGATCGAAGTAAATTAAGGTCGAGGACAATAACGGCAGGCTTGATAATTTGGGCGGTTTGAACAGCGTTCAACACATTTGTTTCAACAATAGCTTTATATCTCTTTTGAAGCAAGAGAGATGCAATGGTCTCAGCTGATTCAAACTGATCTGAAATAATCAAAACAGGGTGTAATTCGATTCTTCTTTGCGTTAATGTTGCGTCCATTTTTAACTCCTTATCATTTACTTTGTTGCGATTAAAGTATAAAATGGGTCGCCTATGGAAAAAAAACCGCTTCTTCCCTCGAACTTGAAACTGCGCCCCGCTCAATGGACTGACTCGGCGCCAATAGCTGGCTTGATTCTGGCAGTTTGCACTGCTGATGGCAATCCTAATTCTGCCACTTCTGAAGATGAATTAATTACCTATTGGAAAGATGACCGCTTCGTACTTGAAACCGACGCTTGGATTGTTGAATCCGAATCTGGTGAAATTGTGGGATATCAAGAATTCTTCAATCGCCATGTCCATGCCGTTTTTGAAGGGGACTTATACATTCACCCAGAGCATCCTAAAGAAGGGATTGGAGAAGCTCTGCTAGCTGCATTGGAAACACGAGCCCGAGAAGACATGCTCTTAGCGGAACCCGCTTTACGAATATTTATTCGCAGTGGCATGGCAATTGGAGACACATTGCCAAGAAAAATGCACGAAGATATTGGCTATTTGCCAGTACGGTACGCGTGGCAAATGGAAATTATTTTGGATGAGCTAATTCCAGAAATTCAGTTTCCTGAAAAAATAGAATTACGTCCATTTAACCCTGAGCAAGATGCGCGCCTTGTATTTGAAGCTACAGAAGAGGCGTTTAGCGAGCATTGGGGTCATACGCCCGAATCGTTTGAAAACTGGGTTACATCGCGTATGAGCGGCGAAAACTTTAATCCTGAGTTGTGGTTTATTGCATGGGACGGAAATAAGATTGCCGGCATATCTTTATGCAGATATCGAGGCGAGATAGGGTATGTAGGATTATTGGGAGTATTAAAACCATATCGTAAACAAGGCTTAGCCTTTGCTCTATTGCAGCATTCATTCAACGAATTTTACAAACGCGGAACAAAAACTGTTGGGCTGGGTGTTGATGCATCCAACCCAACTGGTGCAATTCGGCTCTACGAACGAGCGGGCATGAAAACCGCCCATGAGTTCGTCATTTACGAAAAAGAATTACGCGCAGGTATTACTTCTTAGCGCGCGCTTCTGGCGCTACTTCTCGCGGCTCCACCATACCCCAACGGCTTGCGCCTAAGTAAAGAATATCCAGAATTAAATCTTCGTATTTAATTCCCTCAGCCTTGGCTTGAAGGCATAAATCGCTGTAATCTGGAGTGAGTCCAGGTAAAGTATTGATCTCTATTAAACGAGGGTTGCCTTCTTCATCAAGGCGAATATCGGTTCGCGAAATATCTAAGGCATATAATAATTGATGCGCTCGTACGGCAAAATTCTTTAGCTTTTTCTCAAGCTCAGGGTCAACATCTGCGGGGCAAAAATAACCGGGCGCGCCTTCTTCATCAACGCTTTTTGATTTTGCCTCTTGGCTATAAACCAATGGGGTTACTGAGCGGCTATTGTCCAATTCTAAAACAGGAAAGCGATGAAAGCCGTCTTTGTCGTACCATTCGGGATGGCGGGAATATAGTTTTGAATCGGCGCGGCCCATCACACCGATGGTAAATTCGCGCCCGGGTAAAAAGGTTTCAACGAGGGCTGGTTGTTGATAGGTGTTAATAATATATTGAGCGCGTTCACGTAAATCTTTTTCTGTCTTAACGATGGCTTTCATATCCACGCCCATGCCAGTACCCTCGCGAGCTGGTTTAACAAAGAGCGGGAATTTTAATTCGGGACGAAGTGCTTCATCGCCAACAACAAATTCCTGGAAAGGGGCAACGGGCAATTTTCTATCACGCCAAATTCGCTTGGTGAGGGTTTTATCGAGGGAGATACCATTAGTAAGAACACGCGATCCGGTATATGGGATTTTTAACATTTCCAACAATGCGGGTACTTGGGCTTCACGAGCATCTCCACCTAACCCTTCTGCAATATTGAAGCAAATATCTGGGGCAACATCCTTAAGGGCGTACGGCAGATTCGCGTCAGCTTGAATAAAGGCTGTTTCGTGGCCATCCGTTTCGAGGGCGGCGCGAAGTGAATCTATTGTTTCGATATGATCAAAATCAGCAAAAGCATCTGGGGGTACGCCATCTGGCTTTTCTTGATGATCATCCTTAATGTTAGCGAGCACTGCTATCTTCCAATATCGTTTAATTCGGCTTTTGGTCGCTTCTGGCATTTTTTCTCCTCAAACATATTTATTGAAATATAGGTACTAGTATAGTGCAAGGAACAGAGTTAGGCACAATTTTTAAGGCTGTGATATTCGCAACTAGACAATGGGTATCCTTTCAGTTATGATTACATTGTTTGTACTCCCCTTCACGAAGGGGTAATGATTATCATAAAGTATCTCATCTCGAAATTCTTTCGGAGTATTAAAAATACCGTGGCAATGTTTTCTAAAGACTTAGGTATTGACCTAGGCACAAATTTCACTCGTATCGCTGATAGCGCGCAAGTATTGGTTGAAGAACCAACTATTGTTGCCATTGAAGTATTTGATCAAAAAATGGTAGCGGTTGGGCAAGAGGCTCGCGATATGTATGGGAAAGTTCCTGATAGCATTGAGGTATCACGCCCGCTTAAAAATGGGGTGATTGCCGATTATGAAATAACCGAAACTTTACTTGAATATTTATTGCAGCGCGTTAGTGGTTCCATGAGAATCTTTCGCCCGCGCGTGATGATCTCAGTACCTTATGGTGTCACCAGTGTAGAGCGCCGTGCTGTTTACGAAGCAGTTATGGAAGCGGGCACACGCGAGGCGTTTTTGATTCAGCAGTCACTGGCGGCGGCAATCGGCATTGACCTGCCCATCAACTCGCCTTCAGGCAATATGGTGATTTGCCTTGGCGGCGGATGTACCGAAGCAGCGGTGATGGCAATGTACGGAATCGTTTCTGCTGAAACATTGCGCTCAGGCGGGCTAGACCTTGATGATGCAATTGTCAATTACGTACGCAGAAAATACGGGGTAGTGATTGGTCAAATTACAGCAGAACAACTCAAAATTCGAATTGGCGCCGCTGTTCCTCAAGATACTGAAAACAGCATGGAAGTACAAGGGCAAGATCAAGTAACTGGTTTACCCCGCCCTATTACGCTCACTACAGGCGAAATTATTGAGGCGTTACAAGATCCATTAAAACAAATTATTGAGACGGGGCGAAAAGTGCTTGAAAAGACCCCGCCCGAATTGGTTGCAGACATTATTGATCGCGGCGTAGCATTATGCGGAGGCGGAGCGTTATTACGCGGAATTGACAAATTGTTGACCAAATCGCTTGGTATCCCAGCGTATTTAGTGGATAATCCAATGACTTGCGTTGTGGAAGGCGCTGTAAAAAGCTTTAGTATGTTAAATGTAATTCGCAGAAATTTACCTCAGGTATAGCCGAAAATTTACACAACTAATAAAACAGGCAACTGCATGCAGTTGCCTGTTTTATTATCTAACAAATTTGCAATGCTTACAAATGAAGTAAGCGAATAAAATACTCTCTATGAATTTTACTTACTCACCTTATGTTTTACCGCTTTTACCTGCCTTTATTGCCTCAATATTTGTAACACTTTACGCGTGGTTTCGCCGCACAGCGCGGGGCGCGGCTGGGTTATTCATATTGTCCCTCGCAGTTTCGTGGTGGATCACAGGCTATGCACTTGAAATCATGGGTGCAGATATTTCAACAAAGTATTTATGGGGGGTACTGCAATATTTCGGTATTGCCTTCGCGCCTTATGGATGGTTAATTTTTTCAATTGAGTATTATAGACAAAACAAGATACTTTCACGCCGATACGTTTTTTTAACCGCATTGATCCCATCGATTACTGTTCTGCTTGCTCTCACCACGCAATGGCATGGTTTGATCTGGAGTGAATATCACATCAACCAGCAAAACAATTTTTCTGCATTAGGCGTTAGTTATGGAATATGGTTTTGGGTTCATTTTGCTTATTCATATATCGCCTTATTGATTGGCGCAGTATTATTATTAGGCACACTCATACGTCGGCAAGGAATGTATCGTGGTCAAGTCATCGCTATGCTGGTTGCCATGTTGGCTCCCTGGATCGGCAATGCTCTCTATCTAACTGGGAACAGCCCCATTCCTTATCTTGATCTTACACCATTTGCATTTACAGTTAGCGTAGCAGCTTTGGCTTGGGCGATCTTTGGCTTTCATCTTGTGGATATCACCCCGCTAGCGCGTGATCAAATCGTTGAATCAATGCGTGATGGCATGATCGTTGTTGATACACGTGGAATTATCGCAGATATCAACTCTGCAGCGGCACATATGGTTGGCGTGCATGCTGCACAAACTATTGGGCACAGTGCAGCAGAGATTCTTTCGCCCTGGCCTCATATTATCGAGTTATTTGAAAATACGCTTGACACTACTGATGAAATTAGCGTTGGCGAAAGCATTTCGCAGCGCCGATACGAGGTACGATTGACATCCTTACTCGATGCGCAAAACCAATTCATTGGGCGAGTTGTCATGCTGCACAGTTTAAACGAACAAGATACTGCTGAAAAAAAATTAGGTTCTCTCGATAAAAAGCCGCTTTCATCGCCGAGAGTTGATTCGCAAGCACGGAGAAGCGTCTTAGGCTGGCTTTTTAATTTCTTTACTACTCCAGCCCAAGTTGATATTAATATCCCGAAAGACATAAACCCCAGTTGGTATCAAGCACGAGAACGATCTTTTACGATTATTCTAAGAGTCTCTGCGCTTCTAGGAACACTCGCATATTTCATGACACTGCCATTAATACGCGTCTCTGCTCTGAGCGCGATCAATATTACTTATGGAATAATTGTTAGTTTACTGTGGTTTTTAGGTCTTGCACGAAAAATAAAATTCGGATACAGGGCGAGTATGTTTTTATTTCTTGTGTATATATTAGGTTTTTCAGAAACCTTAAATTTCGGATATTCAGTTGAAAGTTTTATCTTTTTTATGGTTTTAATTATTGCGTCCATATTATTAACTGGACGCAAAGGAGGTTGGATAGCCGCCACAGCAAGTATCCTTACACTCGCTATGTTCGGTTTCATCATTAGCGAGCGGGGATTTATTCCATTCAACTTAATTAATTTACCAATCGCGCCGCGCAATTTTGAAAATGGCATGACCAGCCTGGCAGTATTCTCTGCCTGCGCACTGGCAATTTCAACATCTATTACAATTTTGATAGAGAGTCTAAACTCAGCCTGGCAAATGGAGACACAAGCATCAACCCTTCTACAGCAGGAACGCGACCTGCTTGAACAACGTGTAAATGAACGGACTCGTGAATTACAGGAAAATCAAGCTCGCTTTCAACAGATCGTAGAAAACGCAAGTGATATTATATATCGCACAGATACCAATGGAAGTTTTACATATGCAAATCCATCCGCCCTATCAATGATGGGTTTTACAAATGAAAGCGATGTGATCGGTAAAAGCTACCTTGACCTCACCACACCGGATACACGACATAGATTAAAACGAACCTATGACTACCAGTATTTGAGCAAGACAAAAAACACCTATTTTGAGTTTCCTGCTGTCACGGCAGACGGAGAAATAATTTGGGTCGGGCAAAATGTTCAACTTATTATGGAAGAAGATAAGATACTCGGCTTCCAAGCAGTGGCGCGCAATATTACCCAGCTAAAACAAGCACAAGAAGCTTTGCTCATCACTCGCGATCAAGCTTTAGATGCCAGCCGCTTTAAAAGTCAATTGCTTTCACGTGTTAGCCATGAACTACGCACCCCGCTGGGAGGCATTTTAGGATATGCTGAACTCCTGCAAGCCCAAGCATTTGGAACGCTCACAGAAAAGCAAGAAAATGCCATCAACCAAATTATGGACAGTACACACTTCCTTACAAAAACAGTTAACGACCTGCTAGATCAGGCACAAATCGAAGCAAAATCCATTAACCTTGATAATAGCCTCTTCGCTCCTTTAGGTTTGCTCAACAAAGTAAAAACAAGTATGTCGGTACTTGCGATAAATAAAAAAATAGATTTCAACACAGAAATCTCTACCGAATTGCCAAATGAACTTTATGGTGACACGCACCGTCTACAACAAGTGCTTGTAAATCTAATAGGAAATGCCATAAAATTTACAAAAGAAGGCGAGGTGCGCGTCCGTATAATACGCCCAGCGCCAGCTCGCTGGGCGATAGAAGTAAGCGATACAGGCGACGGCATCCCAACAAACGAACTAGAAACTATCTTTGACCCCTTCCACCAAGTCAATAATACAATTACCCGAGAAAATCGCGGTTCAGGCTTGGGACTCACTATCACCAAACAATTAATAGAATTAATGGACGGAAAAATAACCGTACAAAGCGAATTAGGAAAAGGCAGTACCTTTACTGTAGTTCTACCTATCATAAAAATATCTGGAGAGTAACATGACCAAACCGCTTGCTTTTATCATTGAAGACGACCCTCAGTTAAGCCAAATCTTTACGATTGCACTTGAAGATGAATTTAATGTTCAAGCCATTACAGACGGCAAGGATGCCTTTGAGCGCATTTCGAAAGAAAGCCCCCGCATCATCATCCTAGACTTGAACCTGCCCAGCGTTTCAGGAGTCGAAATCCTCTCTAAAATTCGCGCTACACCTCACGTTCAGGCGACAACAGTAATTGTTTGTACTGCAGATGAGCGTCAAGCCGAAACAATAAAAGACATGGTGGAATTTATTCTACTGAAACCTGTCAGCCCCATTCAACTGCGCCAAATCGCATCCCGATTAAAATAAACTGCCAAATAAAAAATGTGCTCCCTAGGGAGCACATTTTTTATTATAAGTAATAGGTCATTCGCTGCAAATGAACAGATGGATCTATATATTGTACTTTGACATTCATGGGCACATTTAAACTAACGGGGGCATAATTTAAGATCGCTTTTATGCCTGCTACCACAAGCTTGTCTGCCACTTCCTGCGCAGCTACTGCGGGGACAGTTAGCATGGCAAGTTTTATATTTAAACTCTTAATTTTTTCAAGCATGTTAACTATATCTTCAACAACAAACTCGCCTATTTTTTTACCTACTTTAGATTTATCACTATCAAAGATCATAACAACACGAAAACCGCGGTTTTGAAAACCTTGATAATGAACCAATGCCGAACCCATGTCTCCTGCGCCCACAACAATTACATCCCATATTTGGTCAATTTTAAGGATTTCGCGCAAGTTATCCATCAGAAATTGAATCGAATATCCAGTACCTTGCTTACCAAACTCACCAAACTGTGATATATCCTTGCGGATTTGCGCCGCAGAAATACCCACGTGCTCGCCTAACTCTTGTGACGATGTTGTTTTAAGTCCCCTATCTGCCATGCGCTGCAACGCCCGCAAGTAAATCGGCAATCGACCTACAATAATATCTGGAATTTTATTTGGATTCATGTATATACGCCTTAATCATAATTTCTATAAATCTACCATAAATACTTGTTTTGTGCAATTCAACACAAATACGGTACAAACAAAAGAAATTCTCTTGTTCGTGATTATCCGTTTGTGAAATATTATTCTTTTGGTACCCAGCCTTGCACTTTCTCTTTCCGAGTACCAATTCTTGCTGTTACCTTGTATATATTTACAGGTTCAGTCTTTCCTTTAACCACAACAGAATCAGCGAACTCGGTTTCAAACTCATCTTTTACTTGCTGATAAGTACTTTCACTAATGATGATAGGCCATACATATTTTTTTGTTAAATCCTGCAAACGAGCAGCAAGGTTCGCATTATCGCCAATAATCGTGTAATTAATACGTTGGGCAGACCCTACTAAGCCCACAAACACCTCCCCGCTATTAATGCCCACCCCAATATCAAATTTTTGAACTGCACGCCCTTCCTTCATCCAACGTTCAGATAAACTAGCTAATTCCTTGAGCATCTCCACTGCCGTCCGCACCGCGCGAGCGGCATGATCCTCATAATTGACTGGTTCGCCAAAAAAAGCGATGATCGCATCCCCTTCATATTTATCCACCGTTCCGCCATTTTTATGGACAATCTTGGTCATGGCTTCAAGGTACGGATTAAGAAAAGCAACCACATCTTCAGGGGATAATTTTTCAGAGAGTGTCGTAAATCCGCGAATATCTGAAAATAAAACGGTTACATTTGCGCGCTTATTCAATGAGTTAATATCGCGTGTCGCAATCAACTGATCTACCATTTCGGGAGAAATAAAGCGAGTGAATAATCCTCGCACACGGCGCTTCTCAATTTCCTGCGATACAGCTTGTTCCAATGTGGGCAAGATAACTCCCAAGAATATCATTACTTCAGGCACAACAATTGGAATAATATAACGTAAGCTAATAAACACCCATAGTCCTACGCCCGCATAAATTGCCATAACCATAAACATGATAACAATTGTGCGTGTTGGGTTTTGAGAACGAGACAACACCGAAGCCAGCCCCGCCGCAAGAATAGTTATTAAGAGAACCATGAAGGGCGGAATTTCACGAATGAATTGGCTGGTAATGATCGTATTTACAGCATTTGCCACTACTTCAATTCCAGAAGTAGTTGTCTTGGCAGAAAATGGTGTTGGATAGACATCTTGCAAGGTAACAGTGGTAGCACCAATCAAAACAATTTTTCCGCGAAACGCATCAGGATCCTGAGCAAGTACATCGCCTAGCACAACGCTATATGCTGGATATGTTGGAAAGGTTCCCGCAGGACCTGCAAAGTTTACGATCATTTGTCCATTGTTCAATGGAATAGCTTGTCCATTAAAATCCAAAGCGCTTGCTAATGGATCAATAATCGGCTCTGGCGCATCAAGGTAAAATCGAGCTAATTCATAAGACCAGTGATAAAACAAATCCCCGCCATATTCATCATACGCCTGCACTGTGCGAATGATCGCATCATCATCCAAACTAAAAGATGTAATACCCAATCCTTCAAAGCCTTGGCGATATTCCGTTAATGGCTGACGCAATGTGGTTATATTCTGCGCGGAATCATCGAATATTTGCACAACAGAAACTGCGGAATTTGCATCACCCAAAGCGCGTGCAAATTCCTTATCCCCTTGAGGGTCGGAATCTTTTTCAAACAAAAACACATCCAAACCAACAACTTTTGCTCCGCCTTTATTAATCTCATCTACAATTTGCGCCATATAAGTACGGGGCCAGGGCCATTGGTAACCCGTCCAGTTAAATGAAGCATCGTCAATCGCCACGATCACAATTTGATCCGACACATCTTGCACACCGCGCACGCGCATCAATAGATCACGCACCGAAAGCTCCACTCTTTCAATAGGCGTTGTCACATTTGGCAATAACGCTACCACCTGCACAATTAACAAAAGCAAAACAGTGCCAACCAATATGAAAAACCGCAAACCAATATTCTTTTTATTTAGACTCATGATTTTCATCCTCTAAACATCATAGATTATACATTATCAAAACGTCCTGAAGGTTGCCTTGCGGCATTGAATTTACTCACATCAAATCTTCGGTACGGTATTTGTATATTATTTCCGATACTCTCTATTATTCAGAACTGCTTCTTATTTCAATAGTAAAGCGTACTATAGACAGTTCCGTTGCTGTGCCATCCATCGAAATTTTAACCATATACAGCAAACCCGATTCTACCTTAACCGCCTCATTCCCTGCACAACTAATTTCAACAATAGAAAACTCATCGCGCATTAAATTCAACTTGGCGTTGCCGCTGCCAATACAACTCATCTTTAATGAAATAGAATTCGTGTATGGCGTAAACGCCGCCCAATCTTCCTTATCCCCCTCTGGCGCAGAAAGATCGCTTGTATAAATCAAAGAACGATTTCCTGACGGCGAAAATACAGCGCTGACTGCTGGAGACAATTGAGAATCACCATCATCCAATATCGCGCGCATCGCTGCAACCGCCGTCGGTGCGATTCCTGCCGGAGTGGCAGTGCCAATTAAAATTCCAGAATCAGAAACGACGGGTAAATTATCAAACCCCTGCGCCTTTATATATGTTGTTGTAATCCAACCTTTTCCATCAGGCGCTGCTGCAAACTCAACTTGCAGCCATGAGCCCGTATCATTCCTGCCGATCAATTTCACTACATCATTAACATTCAAAATACCCAGCGAATCAAAACTTGTGGCGGGACCTGTACGCACATTGATTTGTTGGATGACAAGCCCGCTGCCTCCAACGCCCGAGGCTGGAGCAAACGCCACCAACGGAATCAACGCCGAATCATTCACCTGCACATAAGCCCCCGTCACCCAGCCTTTTCCTTCCAACCCCAATGTGTACACAATCTGATACCAAGTTCCACTGGGCTCTTTACCAATGACTTCCACCTTGCTATTCACCTCGATCACACCCAATGTTTGACTCGCGGTAGACGGCTGAGCGCGCACATTCAGTTGAGTATTGGTAACACCTTCAATTGGCACATTGGTAGGAATAAGAATCGGTGCAGGAGGCAAAAGCGTTTCAGTGGCTTGCGTAATTGGCAAAGCAGGTAAAGTAGATGTGATAATAAAAAGAGTGGGCGTACCGCTTACGTCTGGCGCGGCATTAATGCTACAGCCAGCAATGATGATTACTGAGAAAATAAAAAACAATCTGTATAAAATTCGAAAAAACATTCACTCACCTTAAAACCATGTTCATCAGCATGCTGATGAACTCCAAAATGTGTACTTATTTAGGAAACACAAAATCGCTTGTAAAAGATACGGAATAGCTCGCCTTTATTTCTAGTGCAAAGGATAACGCAGGAGATTTTTGACCGTAATTTCTTGAGACCCAGCCATCAAACGGCTGTGCTTTACCGTCACCATAAACCACTTCCCCAGCGCGGATTAATGTTATGCGTTGATCAACTGGCTGGCTTGAAGAAACACTTAACTTCAACAGCCCATGAGGTGATTGCAAGAAAAGATCGCAAGTTGAATTTCTTTTTTCGATCTGCCACTGCCAATCGGGTAACAGCCAGTGAAGCCGAAACGTGCGAGTTACATGTTTATGTGTACTAAGATTATCTTCAACAGCCCAAGAGTCATCTGCCATTACGCTGACAATCCTTTCATGCTTCACATGAGCATACCCTCGGTGATACGCCTTGACGCGCTGATGAACAGATTCGTTTGCAACAACTTCTGGTTTTGAATATCCATTCACCCAATCCAACATCAAGAAGCGTCCCGCGCGCGTCATTTGGTCTTTGCCATTTACGCTCACAGTATTATGCACGCGCGTTGTCACCAGCAGGTTATCCCAAGGCGGTGCAGCGTTATATAAGTACGTGCCGGCATCTTGTGCAACATTCAAGCCCCGCCACCACAAATCAAGATGAAGCTGATCACTATGCGAGAGACGACTCTTAAATGTAGACGCGCGCAAATAAGCCCACGATTCTTTTCCATGTAAATTATCGCCGAGATAATCTCTGGATGCATTTATCTTTTTGGTTGGCGGCAAACCAAACCACAAAGACATCTCATCCCACACACCTGATTCGATTTGTGTATTTAAAAATGCACGCGCTGATGCCTGCACAACAGGGCGATAATCTTCAAACACAGAAACGCTCAAAGGAAGAATCAAAGCCCCGTCGTTGGCACCCAAGTTTGGAGTGAGTCCAGAAGCGGAGTCAAGGAGAGAGAAAAGCCAATGAGTAGCACGTCTCAAAGAGTTAGATGCGGCTCGGGTGAAGGCATCTTGTTTAATTAAATTAATGAACAAAGCAGTTTGCAAAACCAAACGATGGTAATTGACGCTGTGTTGAATATACTCACCATAACCGCCAATTTGATTTTCAACAGACCAATTCAGCCACTTCCATCCCAGCTTTTGCCATTTTTTATTTTTGAAAAATAATCCTGCTGTATAAATTGCCGCGGCTTCAGTAATTAAATGATTATTATTTTGTGAACGCGCATAGATGAGGGTTTGCGTGACGCGTGATGCGTGATGCGTAATTGCTTGATGAAGAGCCGCGCGTCTTTCTACGCTGGAGGCTGGTGCAGTTACAAAAACATGATCAGCCCAGACGAGCGCCAACATGCGAATGGCAACTTCCTGCCCATTCATCCAATGCGGACCCATGGTACGCGGATTGGACGCTGTAAACGATTCAAAATATTTCCAAAAAGATTCGGCGTATTTATTTTCTTGGGTGAGATGGTAAGCTCGGCTGAGTGTAAATGCAAAAGAGAAGCGAGCAGGCTCCCAGAGATATTTGATATCTTGGTGAAGAAAGAGGAATGAAGAAAGATATTCAGGTTTTTTTTCGTAGTCTGTCCAATGGCGAAGATGCTGGTTAGCCTTAAAGTTTAGCGGAACAGATTCTCCAAAGACACGAACATTTCCCCTGACGATTTCATCAGCTTCTTTAAGTAAAGACGCCTTGCCTTCATTACCGAGAATTTGCAAGAGTTTTTCGCGGCTTGGGAGAGTGAAGAGATGCTTGATGTTCGATATTTGATATTCGAATATTGGCAGATTCTTTTTGTAATGTCCTGTTTTAAGTCCGAGCTTATAGAACGCGTATAAAACCAAGGGGCGCAAGCCCAATTGGGTGATGTATTTGAAAATGATAACGAGGCGGGATTTCATAGGTGTATTTTACTTTTCATCCAGCGCAAAGACAATTGCGCGAATCACTCCATCTATATCATTCATCACTTGGTTGTTCCAAAAGCGGACTACTTTATACCCTTGCGATGCCAAATATTTTGTTCTTTCTTTATCATACTCTTCCTGTTCCAAGTGTTGACTGCCATCCAGCTCAATGACCATTTTCGCTTTTGGCGAACAGAAATCAGGGATATAGTTTCCGATGGCGTGTTGTCTTCTAAAATTTATGCCGTTTAATTTATTGCCGCGTAAATAAGCCCAGAGTTTGGCTTCGGCGGGAGTCGGTTCTTTGCGTAATTTTCGAGCTTTTTCATAGCCTTTGGGCGTGGTTCGTCTTGGCGGCATAGATTCCTATTTTACTTTGAGATCAAAATCTAAAGCGAC
The DNA here is from genome assembly GCA_009885945.1 of Anaerolineaceae bacterium. GTDB lineage: Bacteria > Chloroflexota > Anaerolineae > Anaerolineales > Villigracilaceae > VFJR01. The sequence goes on along the minus strand of VFJR01000178.1, from coordinate 69 downwards.
CCCCTCCGTCCTTCGGACACCTCCCCCAAATCCGACATTGAAATTTTTTTTGACCACTAAAATTAAACT
>VFJR01000079.1 GCA_009885945.1 Anaerolineaceae bacterium | reverse complement strand
TTTGGCTGGTTCTTTGGAACGGCTGAGAATTTTTTCCACTTTGACAAATTCGGTATAGCTCATCGCTGAGCCGAGCATCCTGCAAATGGAACGGAAGGGCCAATCAGAATAGCCGTCCATCGGCGCAAGAATCGCATCGCCGTACACGGGTACATCACGGACGTAAAAGTTAGGCATTAAGTGAGCAGCATTAAATTCATTCATTTTTATCAGGCGGGTATTATAGTGCTCTTTTGAATTTAACGAAAAATAATTTAAAAGCTATAATGCGTGTTACTGCTCAACTTGAAACTCAACATTTCGGAGGAACAATGGCTCAATTATTTCGTGAACTCAAACCAAACACATGGCAGGAACTCAAGGATTGGTACTGGGCATTAAGCATGGGTGGCTGGGTGTTTAGAGGACAGCGCGACGCTAGATGGGATATTACCTCCTCATTAGAAAGAGCCATACCGGCTTCCTTACGAGGCGACAGTAACGATAAAAAAAACCAAGCGTTGATAGGAAAATTTCTTGAAGATTCAGAGCTGCCCTTGTTTGATAGATTTTCGGAACGCCTTGATCAATATGTTGGCGCAGAAGCCGGCGCTGATAGTATTCTTGGCAAACTTGCATTAATGCAGCATCATGGTGTTCCAACACGCCTCATTGATTTTACAAAAAGCCCGTACGTTGCAACTTTTTTCGCTGTAGAAGATGCAACCGACCTGGATGGCAATTGCGCGCTTTGGGCAATATCAGCAGATTGGTGTCAACAAAAAAGTGTTTTGGCTGTAAGAAAAAAGAATAAGTTTACAAAAGAAAATTTCCCCGACAATGCGGATTTTTCTCTGGATGATATCCTGGATGAAGCCATCTTTAAATTAAATTTACCGCTTGTTGCGCCGTTATTGCCGCTTAAGCTAAATGCCAGAATTGCATCTCAGCAAGGGTTATTTCTTTGCCCTGGCGATCTTACTGTGACATTTATGGAAAACCTGCGTTCTCTCGGTGAAGATGAATTACCTAATGTGTTATACAAGATCGTATTTCCTAATTTCTGGCGAGCGCAGATCTTGCATGACTTAAACAATATGAATATTGGACCTCAGACCTTGTTCCCCGGGCTGGATGGTTTTGCGCGATCGATTAAGCTTGAATTGAGCTGGTCGGCAGAGTACGATCTGGTACAAGAAGAAATTCTTAAGTATGCCGAAACTCTCGGCTTATAGCTCTTAATATGCTGATTACGCGCCTCCAGCTCTTGACCTCTGACCTGATTGCCCAAAAGGAATATTACGCCAACGTCTTGGAGCTGCCCACCCGCCTCGCAAATCAGTCTGTAATGGTTGAGGCGGGGAAAACGCATCTGGTCTTTACCCAGGCTCCACCCGAGTGGAGAGGCGCATATCATTTCTGCTTCAACATCCCTGAAAATCAATTCGTGCAAGCCAAGGCTTGGATATCGGAACGTATCCCATTGCTTAAAGATTCCAAAGGCAATGATGAATTCCAAAGCAACTCATGGAACGCCATATCCTTATATTTTAAAGATGCAGCAGGGAATATTTTGGAATTCATAGCCCGTCATAACCTTAAAAATGGATCTGCAGAATTATTTGATGGCAATCATATTTTACAAATAAGTGAAATTGGATTGCCTGCTCAAGATGTGATTGATTTTGCCAAACAGGTATGCCAAAGGCTGGGCGTATCTGTTTATCAGCAGGATTTCAATTCGACTTTTACGCCTATTGGCGATGAGCATGGTTTGCTGATTTTGCCAGCTGAAGGACGTGTTTGGTACCCCAACACAGGAGTTCCCGCCCAACTGTTGGATGTAAAAGTGGATGTTGAAGTAGATGGAAAAGAGTTTAAGCTGAAGGGCATACCTTATGAAATTCTGTAAAAAGCCAAGAATCAACTTGACTTAAATCCTGCAAAGCATATAATTAGCCTGTTGGATGTAAATTTTATGAGTAAACCAGCAAGCGCTTGAGAAAACTCTCAAAGCGCTTGCCTTTGTTTGTCTCTACTATGTGCCGACTACACGCTTTAGAGAGATAACATTCCGCACTCATTTTTAATAGGAGAGTAAAAGTGGAAACTAAGGGATTAACTGCACTTCGTATCAGCCTTGCCTCACCGGCAACAATTATGTCATGGTCCTATGGTGAAGTGCTTAAACCAGAGACTATCAATTATCGCCGCTTGCGACCAGAAAAAGATGGTTTGTTTTGTGAAGCCATTTTTGGACCGACTCGTGATTGGCAATGCTATTGCGGTAAATATAAGAACCCGCGTTACAAAGGCATTACTTGTGATAAATGCGGTGTTGAAGTTACCCGCTCACAAGTTCGCCGTGAACGCATGGGGCATATCACCTTAGCAACTCCTGTGGCTCATATTTGGTATACACGCCGCATCCCATCCTATTTGGGAATGCTGCTGGACGTTTCGCGCCGCAACCTTGACCGAGTGCTGTACTTTGCTCAATACATTGTTACCTATGTAGACGAAGATGCCCGCAAGAAAGCCTTACAACGCATCGAAGATGAAATCTCAGTTTCTGATCGCGAACAAGCATCAGGAATTAATGCAAAAATTGCTGAGATCAAGATCAAGCGCGATCATACGATCAACGAGTATAAGCAAAAACAAGCGGCGCTTGAACAAAGCTACGACGAGAAAGTCGCCGAGCAAATGGACCCTATTATTAAAGAAGGTCAAAAACTCGAGAAGAATCTCCAAGCTCAGATAGGCGAAGCCGCAAAGAAAGCTTTCACCTTTGAATTGACCGGTGAAAAAATTGTGGACGCCGGCGATAAAGTTGCCAACAAACACCTCAGCCAAGTACAGAAGATCGTTCAGAAAAAACTGGAAGCAGTCGAGAACGAACTCAAAGATAAGAAACAACGCGAGTTGGACGAAATTAAAACTCGTATGGCTACCATCAAAGCAATCGCTGATCAGGAAATGGAAGCACAGCGCAACATTCTGGAAGATCAATCATCCGCTTCACAGGGACAATCTTCCCGCCAGCGCGATGAACTGCTGGAACTGCGCCCCTTTACATTCGTTAGTGAAATTCGGTATCGTGAATTAAAACAACGCTGGGGACAAGTCTTCCGTGCCGACATGGGCGCCGAAGCTTTCTATGACATTCTTGGGCGTCTTGACTTGGATAAACTGTCCACTGAATTGTGGCACGAAGTTAAAACCACCAAGAGCAAGCAGAAACGCAAAAAAGCAACCACACGCCTCAAGGTTGTAGAATCTTTCCGCCGCTCTGGCAACCGCCCTGAGTGGATGGTGTTAACTGTTCTACCAGTGATTCCTCCAGACCTGCGCCCAATGGTGCAATTGGATGGCGGGCGTTTTGCTACCTCTGACCTTAACGATTTATATCGCCGCGTGATCAACCGCAACAACCGTCTCAAGCGTTTGCTGGAACTTGGCGCGCCAGACGTGATCATTCGCAATGAGAAGCGCATGTTACAGGAAGCTGTAGACAGCCTCATTGATAACTCTCAGCGTGGAAAAGCCCTCTCGCGCAGAGGCAGACGTGAGCTTAAGTCCCTGAGCGATATGCTCAAGGGTAAAAAGGGTCGCTTCCGTAGAAATCTGCTTGGGAAGCGCGTAGATTACTCCGGACGTTCGGTGATCGTAGTAGGACCTCAACTTAAATTAAGTCAATGCGGCTTGCCCAAGAGCATGGCGCTTGAGTTATATCGCCCATTTGTGATTGCACGACTCGTACAAAGTGGATACGCCGCAAATGTTAAAGGCGCACGCCGCCTGATCGAACGCAATCGCTCCGAAGTATGGGAAGCCCTCGAAGGTGTAATTGGCGAACGCCCCGTTCTGCTCAACCGCGCGCCTACACTTCATCGTTTGGGTATTCAGGCTTTCGAACCTATTCTGATCGAAGGCTCTGCCATTCAATTACATCCTCTCGTCACTACAGCCTTCAACGCAGATTTCGACGGCGATCAAATGGCTGTACACGTACCACTTTCACAAAAAGCAGTTAAAGAAGCCCGCGAATTAATGCTGGCAACCAAAAACTTGCTCAAGCCTGCCGATGGCGAGCCTATCATTTCACCCTCTAAAGATATGGTCTTGGGTGTCTATTATCTAACCATGGAAAAGAAAGATGCACATCGCGGAGATGGGCGTCACTTCTCTGATATGGATGAAGTGGAATTGGCTTACGCGCTGGACCAGGTGCAAGTTCACACACGCATCAAACTGCGCACCCGAACCTGGTACGCCGAGAATGGAGATCGCCTGGCTGAATCAGAAGAACGCATCCTAGATACCACTGTTGGGCGCGTAATCTTTAATCGTATTCTGCCTGATGAAATTCAATTCGTAAATGAAAAATTAGACAAAGGCGGCGTCAAAGACTTGATCGCTGAAGCTTATGTATTATGCGGTCAGGATGCCACCACCAATGTAGCCGACAGCATCAAGACCCTAGGCTTTGAATACGCAATGAGATCTGGCACTACCATAGCCGTTGCCGACATTACCATTCCTCCAGAACGCAAGGGCATTATTGAAGAAGCGCTTAAAGCCATTGAAGTTGTCTTGCGTGATTTCCGCCGCGGCTTGCTGACCGAACAAGAACGTAACGAACGCGAAATTCAAATTTGGCAAGACACAACCGAGAAGGTGGGTGTGGCTGTAAAAGCACACATGGATCCGGACGGAAATCTTTCTACTATGGCGACCTCGGGCGCGACCAAAGGCGGTTTCTCTACTATTTCTCAATTAGCAGGTATGCGCGGTTTGATGGCGGATCCTTCTGGTCGTATCATCCCCATGCCGATTCGCTCCAACTTCCGCGAAGGCTTGACCGCGCAAGAGTACTTCATCTCCACGCAT
>VFJR01000100.1 GCA_009885945.1 Anaerolineaceae bacterium | reverse complement strand
AGGCAAAGATTGGTTCTTGGCATTTTCTCCAGAACGGGTTGACCCCGGGCGTGAAGATTGGACAACCGTCAACACACCCAAAGTAATGGGCGGAATTACTGAAGCCTGCGGAGAAGTAGCAACCACATGGTATGAAGGCGCGATCAAAACAGTGCATCATGTTTCTTCGGCTGAAGCCGCAGAAATGGCAAAGTTATTGGAAAATACTTTCCGCATGATCAATATTGGATTGGTGAACGAACTGGCGATTATGTGCGAAAGACTGGGCGTGGATGTCTGGGAAGTCATAGACGCCGCGGCAAGCAAGCCTTTTGGATTCATGAAGTTTACGCCGGGTCCCGGCTTGGGCGGTCATTGCATCCCAATTGATCCGTTATATCTTTCATGGAAGATGAAATCTTTCAACTACAACGCGCGCTTCATTGAACTGGCATCTGAGATCAACACCAACATGCCGCGTTATGTCGTCAACCGTGTGATGGAAGCGCTGAACGATCGCAGTAAGGCTCTTAAAGGCTCGAAGGTTTTGGTGTTAGGCGCGGCATATAAACCTGAGATCAATGACGTGCGCGAATCACCTGCTTTGGATGTGATCGGTCTTTTGAAGCGTAAAGGCGCGCTGGTGGATTATCACGACCCTTACATTCCACACATTCATCACGAAAAAGACGGCTGGCACATGGATAGCATTAATGACTTGATGAAATCCGTCAAAGAAGCAGATGCGGTTGTGATTGTAACCAATCACAAAGTGTATGATTATGAAGCGATCATCAAAGAGGCGAAGTTTATCTTCGATACACGTAACGCCACCGGCAAGATTGCCAAGGGTAACGAGAAAGTTGTGAGATTGTAGAATGTCATTGCGAGCGTTCGTTGCGAAGCAATCTCTGGAAGTATAAGAATATTGAGAAGATTGCTTCGTCGCAAAGAACGCTCCTCGCAATGACATAAGAATAGGAATTTATGTCAAATTATGTAATCACCGGCGCGGCTGGATTCATTGGTTCACGAGTCAGCGAAATGCTCATTGGGCAGGGACATTCTGTCGTTGGCATTGACAACATGAATGACGCGTATGATCCGCGCATGAAGGAATATCGACTCAAAAAATTGCAAACTCTTGCGGGATTTAATTTTCTACGCAAAGATATTTCTGAAAAATCAATCGTAGACACGTTAAAACGTTTTAACGTTCCTTTCGACGGCGTGATCAACCTCGCGGCGCGTGCAGGTGTACGTTATAGCGTAGAAAATCCATGGGCATTCGTTGAATCAAATGTCACCGGCACATTGAACATGCTCGAACTATGCAAACAAACTGACTGTAAGAAATTTATCCTCGCCTCTACATCCAGCATCTATGGAGAGAATCCGATCTACCCGACGCCTGAAACGGCTTCCAGCAGTGAGCCAATGCAACCCTACGCCGCCAGCAAAAAAGGCGCAGAGGCTTTGGCACATTCGTATCATCATCTTTACGGGATTGATACAACCGTCCTGCGCTTCTTCACCGTCTACGGTCCTGCCGGCAGACCAGACCTTGCCATGTTCCGTTTTGTGCAATGGATCATTGAAGGGCGTCCCGTCAAAGTTAACGGAGATGGCAAACAATCCCGCGGCTTCACCTACATTGACGATATCGCACGCGGAATCATCGCCGCCTTAAAACCTGTCGGGCATGAAATTATCAACCTTGGCGGACATGAGGTTGTGACCATCAATGGTTTGATCGAAATGATCGAAGAATTAACAGGTATACAGGCAAATATCGAATATGGTCCACCCAATCTGGCAGACATGTTTATGAATCAAGCAGATGTATCCAAAGCACGTGACCTGCTAGGCTGGAAACCGCAAGTAAAATTACGGGAAGGGTTAATGAATTTAATTAACTGGTATAAAGCAGAAAGAAGCTGGGCGGATAAAGTGCTGACACCGTAATAGAATAATCCTGTGTTCATGCAAAAAATTATTGATCAATTGAAACAAGACACATTGCTGGGTAAAGTGATTCGCTCTAGCAGTGTGTTGTTCAGCGCCAATAGCATCAGTTTGGCGCTCAGCATTTTGCAAAGTATTCTTGCAGCGCGTTTATTGGGCGTACATGGATTTGGTTTAATTGGAATCGTGATGGGCTTTGCATCCACTGTAAACGGATTCTTTTCGTTTCGCATGAGCGAAATGGTGGTCAAGTTTGGGGGGGAATATCTTGAAAAGAAAGATTTTGTAAAAACATACGCATTGATAAAAGCGGCCATGTGGGGAGAGGGGCTTGTTTCATTAATCGCGTTTGCATTTGTGGTAATCACAGCCAGCCTTGCGTCGAAATATATTGCCAAAACGCCTGAGACAGATTGGATGTTCATTGTCTATGCGTTGGGTCTATTGGCAAACTTTAATACTGAAACCTCTACAGGCATTTTGCAAATCACCGATAGGATTAAGCTGCAGGGTACGATCAATTTGACGCAAAGCATTGTTACTTTCCTAGTGATTACCTGGGCATTTTTCTTCAACGGAAATTTGCTGATTGTTTTGCTTGCATATTTAATTGGCAAAGTGATTTCAGGCGTTGGCATATTTATTGCCGCGCAAATTCAACTACGTCAGCTCATTGCCAGCCGCGCTTTAAACCGTGGAGCCATCTCCAACAACACAACGGAAAACGATATTAACCTGCGCGATAAATTCAAATTTGCCTTCAGCGCAAATTTAAGCGCCACTTTGATTTTGATTTTCCGTGAAAGTGAAATTCTTTGGGTCGGCTTCTTTCTTAACAACCAAGCCGCTGGATATTACAAAGCCGCCTATGCGATCATTCTTTTACTGGCATTGCCCATACACCCGTTAATTTTGACATCCTATCCCGAATTGAATCGTTTGATCGTACAAAAAGCATGGCATCCACTGCGAGATTTCCTGCGCAAGATCACCTTAGTAGCATTTGGATATAATTTAATTCTAGGGCTTGGCATGATTTTGTTTGGCAAATGGATTTTATGGTTGTATGGAGAGCAATATATACTTGCATATCCCGCGCTTATGGCATTATTAGTCGGCATGGTTTTTAACTTCACCCTATTTTGGAATCGTCCGCTTTTATTATCTTTCAACATGCCGACCTATCCACTCTATGCCACTCTGACCGCGGGCTTGCTCAAAGTAGGTTTAGCGTTTTTGCTCGTTCCGCATTACGGTTATGTGATGGCGGCAGCATTACTTTCTTTTTATTACATCATTTCAGTAGGACTAATGGTTTTACGCGGGCTTCAGGAAATTAAACGACAAGAAAATATATCTTTAGAAAAAGGAATCTAAATTGGGTAACTCACTATCAAACCAAGTTTGGGATCAATTGATCTGCAGCGATTGCGGCGGCGGATTAATAAAAACAAATCAAGGCGCTTCATGCGTACACTGCGGCTTGGTCTTTCCATATTCGGCATCTGGCTCGCTGGACCTGCGTCTGCAAAGACCCAAAAAATATCGGCTTGATTTTGAACTGGGTTCTCCGCTTTTGTCAGAACCAGATTTTAATTTCAACCCATTGCAGGTAAATAAAAATCCCCAAGTTGATTATTCAAACGTGCCTGCACCGCGGCATTTAACAAAAGACATTCTCAGTTATTTTCCAAAAGCAAAATCAAACGCAAGCCTTATGTTGGATCTCGGGAGTGGCAGCGGAATTCATAAACAAGTATCTCAACATGCAGGCTTCGAATGGGTCGGCATGGATTACGAAGCCCCGCAGGCGCAAATCCTTGGCGATGGTCACTCCTTGCCGTTCAAAGACGAAACATTCGAATTTATTTTATGCGTCACCGTTTTGCAATATCTGCGTTACCCATTGGTAATGATGCGTGAAGCGCATCGAGTCTTAAAACCCAACGGCAAGATCATTGGCACAGTCGCATTTCTTGAACCATCCCATGGCACCAGCTTTTATCATCATAGCCATTTGGGTACATATAATTCATTGCAGTACGGCGGTTTTAAGGTAGAGCATCTAGCCCCAAGCAAAGAGTGGAGCGTACTGATAGCATTGGCAAACATGGGACTCTTCCATGGAATGCCGCGCCCAATCGCACAAGCGCTCATTACGCCGTTGCAAATATTTCATAAATTTTGGTGGCAATTAGGCGGGTTAATTTCCCGCAGAAATGTTGAACAAACGCGTATCCGTCATTTCACAGGATCTTTCACTTTTATTGCATCTAAACAGGGTGTTTCTTAAGTCCAACTACCCAAGATCAACAAGCACAAATAATCGCAACATTTCCTCAATGAATCCATACTTGACAAATTAGAACAATTGTTCTAAACTTGGCAAGTCGCTTCCCTTTTTCATATACAGGAGATTAAAAACATGTTGCACTCCTTTTCCCCAAAACTTATTCCAATGCTCAAAAACATATCCATTAAACGAGGTGCCATCTTTGGCGGCATTCTACTCAGCGCATTACTCGCCTTTGAAATATTCAATTTTGGCACCACTGCCTTTGCGCTCAACGATGTGCTAGGCGATCTCACTTTTGCCGGCTTACGCTGGTCTACTGTACTCGCCTTCGCATTTTGCGGCATAGATTTTGCCGGCATCGCGCGCATCTTCACTCCCGAGCAAGGCAGAGACGAACCCGCCGAAGTGTATTACCTCTTTGCGGCATGGGTACTCGCCGCCTCCTTCAATGCCCTGCTTACTTGGTGGGGTATCTCGGTCGCCATCTTAAATCACAATGCCGTTGGCGGTATGTTGATCGGTCAAGAAATGATGACAAAAATAGTGCCCGTCTTTGTTGCCGTCATGGTTTGGTTAATTCGCCTTTTATTAATTGGAACATTTTCAATCGCCGGAGATCGACTCTTCACTTTGGCAGATGCTCACGCCCCCATGCGGACTCAGCCCTCCTACACGCCTCAAGCCCGACCCTCCAGCCTGCCTGCCGCACAATATGCGCGCCCTGCGCCCAAGCCTGTTTCTGCCTACAAAGAGCCACAGCAAACTTCTTACCCACGCCCTGAGCCAACCTATCACCCAGTAGGCATGACCGCCGCGCCGCGTAGCAATAACAATCCATCTGTAAGGAGATAACCGCGCCATCGGTTATATAGAAACATACTCTCCCCATCCAACCGCCGAGACGCCTGCAAAGGCGTCTTGTGCGTTAAGAAACTCAAATTATTGAAGGTATACTAATCTCATGTTCGATAACCAAGAAAAACAACTTGCAGGCTTGGAGTTAGCTTATTCTGCTTTTATAGAGACAATTAGTGCTCTTTCGCCTGAGAATTTCCATTCACATCTCGGCGATTGGACTGCGCGCGATATTGTTGCGCATTTGATCGGCTGGAATCGAATCACAGTAGCAGGGTGTAGCGCATTGCGTGAAGGCGTTGAACCATTTTATTTTTATGATGGCACAAATGATTACAGAAAAGTAAATGCAAAGTTTTTTGTGCAGTTTCCATCTACAGATAAGAAACAGTTGGTGCAAGAAATTGAAATTACAAAATATGCGCTGATTGCTTACTTAAAAACAATCCCCGAAGCAGAGTGGGAGTTGGATACTGGGATAGTTCACTATCGCGGCGACGCGGCTACAGTGGCGCGCTGTGTAGATTCGTTGATTCGTGATTATCATAAACACAGGCAGGAGATTTTAAAGCTTTCAACAAGTAAGGAGATTTCCTAACAGCTCATCCATGATCACATGGAAAAATTAATTTTTGTCTACAATGCGGACAGCGGATTTCTCAACGGAATCAAAGACCTGATGCACAAGAATTTCTCGCCAGAAACATACGAGTGTCGTTTATGTGCTGTTACATACAATAACTTTGGCATGATCCGTGAATGGAATACTTTCACAGCCTCTCTTAAAACCCCTGTAGAGTTTTTACACCGCGATGAACTGGCATTGATGTACGGAATTAAGGATGTTCTATTGCCAGCTGTATTTGTTCAGAAAAAAAATAAGGGTCTGCATCTTTGGATAAACTCTATAGAAATGAATGCATGTCAATCGCTTGAACATTTGAAAGAACTTGTTCAAAAGAAATTGGAATAAGATTGATCATTTGATCGTTTCTCTTAGTGTCCGAGCCAATTTCCCAAAATGGGGTGTGTAACGTATATCCTCTTTGCGTGGGCGGGGCAGATCAACACCAACGTCTATTTTTATTTTGCCTGGGCGTGAAGTTAACACAATGACACGATCTGCTAAAAACAGAGACTCGTTAATGGAGTGCGTAACCATGATGACCGTTTTTTTTGTTGTCTGCCAAATCTGAGAAAGCTCATTCCACATACGTTCACGGGTGAGCGCATCCAGCGAAGCAAAAGGCTCATCGAGCAGGAGCAGGTCTGGGTCATGAATGAGCGCGCGCGCAATTGCCACGCGCTGCGCCATTCCTCCAGAAAGTTCGCGCGGCAGTGCATCTTCAAATCCATTTAATCCAACCAGCTCTATCATTTCACTTGCCTTTGCGCGCGATCTGGCTGCATCCATACCTTCTAACTCCAAAGGTAGTTTTATGTTTTCAATTACTGTGCGCCATGCCATTAAATTGGCTTGCTGAAAAACCATGCCAATTTTAGGATGTTGATGATGAAAATGCGCCTGCCCATTGGATGGATTCAACAACCCAGCCAGCACGCGCAATAAAGTTGTTTTGCCCGAACCCGAAGGACCCAAAAAACAAAGGAATTCACGATGGCGTACATTAAAAGAAATATCATCCAGCGCGCGCAATCCGCCGTTGTTGTCAGGATATACAACGGAGAGATTTTTTACTGTGAGTGCGAACTTAGATGGCATGTTGCGTAATTTGGAATGCGTAAAGATTAAGGGACAAATTCGTTGGTGAAGGCATTGCTTACTGCTTGCTCACCTGAAATTAAATTCATCTTTAGCAACAAGTCATTCATGTTGTTCCACGCTTGCGGGTCAGAAAAACCAATTTTGTCTGTTGTCCAAAATTCAATGGATGTAGTTAATACTTGCTTTTGCACAGTTGCATCCATATTGGCTAGACCTTCAACATATTTTTTGCTAATTTCATAAGCGCCGTCTGGGTCTGCGATGGTATCTGCAATTCCATGCGCAAGCGCGCGCGACATTTTTTTAACTAGCTCAGGATTTTCCGCAATTGTTTTTTCGTTGGTAATAATCCCATTCGCGATCAAGTTTTCATAATCAGCCACGCGCAATTCAGTGATGGCTAAACCTTGCGCGCGCAACACAATCGGCTCGTTGGCGGTGTAGCCCACCACAATATTTTTTTGTGCGCTTGCAAAAACTTCCACTTGATTAAAGCCAACAGCTTCCAATGTTACATCTTCTGCGCCCACGCCTGCTGAAAATAACAATGCCTGTAAACCAATATAATTTGCGCCAAACAAACCTGGCAAACCAATTGTTTTTCCGCGTAAATCTTTTGGTTCTTTGATATTTAAATCTGCGGCGGCGATGACCGAAATGGGAAATTGCTGATACCACGCGAAGGTATACACAACGGGCAAGCCCTGTTCACGCGCCAGCAAAACCTGTTCACCAGATGCAACGGCAAAAGGCAGTTCGCCCGCGCCCACTAAAGAAACGCCGTCGGTTTCAAAAGAATAATCAAATTCGATCTCGATGCCTTCTTCTGCGAAATATCCTTTTTCAACAGCCACATAAAACGGCGCATATTGAATGTTGGGGATATAGCCCATCGGCAAGCGGATTTTATTTAACTCGCCCGCCGTAACCTGCGGGCTGGTACAAGCCATCAAGCTGAATGCCAGCGTGACGGTCAGTAGAAGTAATTTTTTATACATAGTAATCTCCTAAATCATTGGAACGTTTAAACGTTTGCACGTGCAAACGTTATTTTGAGAATTTTCTTTCAAGCAACACAACAGCACCATACAAACTTAATGCCAGAGTGATCAATGTAAATATCGCCACAAAGACCATGGACGTGTCATATTGAAAGTCACCGAGTTGTAATAAGAAGCCAAGACCTTCTTGCGCATCTACCAATTCACCGACAATCGCGCCGATGACGGATAGAGTTGCGCCGATTCTTAATCCGCCAAAGAGAATGGGCAGAGAAGCGGGCAATTCCAGCTTGGATAATATTTGCCAGCGAGTAGCGCGCAGTGAACGCATTAGGTCATATAAGGCGGGTGGAGTAGCGCGCACGCCTACGATGGTGTTCACCAAAACGGGGAAGAAAACGATCAAGGCGCAGATGACCACTTTGGAAAGAATTCCATTGCCAAGCCAGATCACCAATAAAGGCGCAATGGCAATCACAGGGATCGCTTGACTTGCAACCAAATACGGCGAGAGAATTTTTTCCAGCGCGGGGGATTTTGCGAGCAGGTATCCCAATGTGGTGGCAAAGCCAACGCCTGCAAATAAGCCTAGCAATATCTCTATTAACGTAACGCTGGTGTGATGCAACAAACTGCCATCTGCCAAGGCTTTGAGCAAACGCATCCAAACATCATAAGGCGCAGGCAGGATAAAGCGCGGCAATCCGCTGAGGCGCACGATGATTTGCCATGCAAAGATGGCAAACATTAAAGAAAGTATTGCAAGGAGCGAACGAGGAAAATGTTTGGATGTTGGCATAAGAAAACGCGCTTCGCTAGAATCAAACAACGAGGCGCGCAGTCAGGCTGGAGGCAAGTAGGATGCGGCGTTCTTCCTTAAAAAAATTCCGAAAACAAATTGCGTTTTCGGGGAATTAAGTCGAATCAGACTCACGTGAGCCTTTAACCTTCTTCTATCCAGACTATACTGTCGGCTCTGGAATTTCACCAGAATCATGCGCTTGCGCGCTCGCGGGCTGTACCGCCGATCGGGAATTGCACCCTGCCCCGAAGGTTGATTATTTAGTTAAAGAAATTATAACCTAGATATTTTCACGCAAGCGCGCCATGGCATAGACATCCATAAACGCGCCATCGCGATATGCAAATTTGTGGTGCGTGCCTTCGATGACGAATCCGAATTTTTTATACAAGCGCATGGCGGGTTCGTTGTCTGTAAAGACATCAAGCTCAAGGCGTGAGAGGTTGAGCCAGTTCTCTGCCAGTTCAATGGCGGCTTGCATCAGCGCGGAGCCTGCGCCCTTGCCTTGCCAGTCGTCGCGAATCGACATGCCAAGTTGACCGACATGACGGCGGCGCGGAAAATTTGGAAAGGTATGCAAGCCTAACTGCCCAATGATTTCATTTTCAACACAGGCGACCAAACTAAACGAACCATCGGCGGGTTCTGCCAAACGCTTGTGCCACATTTCTAAAGATGGATACGGAATTTGGAGGGTGCCCCAAATGACTTTGGGATTTGAAAATATTTTCTGAAATGCTTCAGCGTCCGATGGCTCGGTGCGGCGGATGGTGAATTGAGTTTCGCTCATAATATCTCCAAGTATTTTTGGAACGCGAATTTTTCGAATTTATTTCAACTGCGCCTTGATCTTCTCTGCTGTATCTTTATAACCGTTCAATTTCTCGCGCTCTTTGCAATTGGGAGCTTTGTTCGTAAAAGCGCCTTTAATGCAGACCTTGAAAAACCGTAAGATTAAGAATCTTAGCCAGTATAGGAAGCGGCAAAATTGCCAAGCCGGAAAGAACAGCAGCGAGTATATTCTTACGGCGTTTATAGGCAATCCACGCGCCGATGACCATCGCGATAGGAAGGGCTGGGAAGATCAAAACCAAAATAAAAAGGGGCCAATATGCACTGGGGAGAAGAAAAATCGTAGATATTATCAGTGTCAAAACCCAAGGGGTGAACGAGATAAGGGTCATGAGTTGCGAAACAATTAACCAGATCAATAAGCCAGTGCGTTTGGGTTGGACAATTTCTTCAGTCATTTTGAGCTCCTTGGTGAATTAAGATATATAAATCGAGACAGCAAGTTCTTTGAGAACTGAATGCCTTGATTCAAAATTACTTCAACTGCGCCTTGATCTTCTCAGCCGTATCTTTATAACCATTCAATTTCTCGCGTTCTTTCGCGATCAGCGCGGCGGGGGCTTTGTTGGTAAAATCGCCGCCTAGCAAGGTCTCCAGCCGTAGAATGTGCGACTCGGCTTCCTTGAGTTCTTTTTCAAGGCGAGCTTTGTCATTGACCACATCCACCATGCCAGCTAGGGGAATATAAATTTCGAGAGAGCCAACGACCAATGCGGCGGAGTCTTGGGGTTTGGAGGGCAGAGATTGGTTAATGGATAATTGAGAATGGTCAAGACTTGCAAGCGAAGCAATGATTTGGGATTGATTCTTAATGAGATCAATCTTTGCGCCTGCTGAAATATTGGCAGAAAGTTTTTTGGAGGGCGCTACATTTTTCTCGGCGCGTACATTACGAATCGAACGCACAATTTCTTGAATCAACGTGAAATCTGCAATTTTCGATTCTTCCCAGCCTTCAACTTCGCTCGGCTCGGGGAATTTGGCGACGATCAATGCCAATGTCCAATCTTTGGCGATATTTGAGAGCGGAGAATCGAGCACTGCACTGCGCAAATGTCCCCAAATTTCTTCGGTCACAAATGGCGTGAATGGATGAAGCAAGCGCAAACAAGTATCGAACACGCGCACCAAGGTCTCAACGGTTGAGTATCGAGTCTCTTCATTTTTCATCTGCTCTTTCGCAATCTCCACGTACCAATCCGCGAAGTCGCTCCAAATGAAATCATAGATCTGTTGTCCTGCCTGCCCATATTGAAAATTCTGAAATTGGCGTTCCACATCACGAATCAGGTTTTGGAGGCGGGCATTGATCCAATGATCCGCAAGCGTCAACTCGACTTTCGACTTTCGACCCTGCGACGCGCTCAGGGCATCACTTTCGACTTTTTCCAAGCCTTCCAGCGCATTAATCACAAACTTGCCCACATTCCAAATCTTATTTGCAAAGTTGCGATTTGCCTCCACTTTCTTAAGCCCAACGTTCGTATCGTTACCGGGTGTAGAACCCACTAACAGCGTGAAGCGCAGCGCGTCTGTTCCAAATTGATCCATCACGATCAATGGGTCAATCACGTTGCCTTTGGTCTTCGACATTTTATGTCCGTGTTCATCGCGCACCAATCCATGCAAATACACAGTATGGAATGGAATCTTGCCTGTGTATTCAAGTCCGCTCATGATCATACGCGCCACCCAAAAGAATAAAATATCGTACCCCGTTTCCATGTAAGAGGTGGGATAAAAATATTTATAGTCGGGGGTTTCATCGGGCCAGCCCAAAGTGGAGAAGGGCCATAAACCAGAAGAGAACCATGTATCCAATACATCATCATCTTGTTTTAAATTTTTCGAGCCGCAAACCGCACATTGCGTTGGGTCTTCACGCGCCACCGTCATGTGGTTATCAGTGCAATACCAAACAGGAATACGATGTCCCCACCACAACTGACGGCTAATACACCAATCTTTAATATTTTCGAGCCAGTTGTAATAGGTTTTCTCAAAACGCTCAGGTACAATTTTGATATCGCCGTTCTTCACCGCATCCAAGCCCGCGCTGGCGAGCGATTCGATTTTCACAAACCATTGTTCAGAGATCATCGGCTCCACAATTTCACCGCCGCGTTGTGAACGCGGAATGGTGGTTGTATATTTTTCTTCTTTGATGACGAGTCCTGCGGCTTTCATCTCAGCCCATAGATTTTTCCGCGCTACGAATCGATCCTGACCCTTGAACTTGCCTCCGTTTTCGTTGACCTTTGCCTCCACGTCGAGCATGGAGATGATCGGCAGGTTATGTCGCTGCGCAATGGCGTAATCGTTCGGGTCATGTCCAGGCGTGATCTTAAGCGCGCCTGTGCCAAACTCCATGCTAACGTATTCATCTGCTATCACAGGAATTTCACGCCCAATGATCGGCACGATGGCAGTCTTACCAATGAATTGCTTAAAGCGTTCATCATCAGGATGAACCGCTACTGCTGTATCACCAAGAATTGTTTCGGGGCGAATGGTGGCGACGGGGATGTAATCTTCAGAATCCTTGAGCATGTATTTGAAATGGAAGAGAGTCGCTTGCTCTTCGCTATATTCCACTTCCAAGTCTGATACAGCCGTCTTAAGTCCCGGCGACCAGTTGATCAGGCGCGGTCCACGGTAGATTAATCCTTTTTCGTAGAGGCGCACAAATGCCTCGCGCACTGCGCGGCTGAGTCCATCGTCCAGAGTGAAGCGTTCTCTGTCCCAATCACAGGAGGCGCCCATGCGCCGAATCTGATTCGTGATCATGCCGCCGTATTTTTTCTTCCAGTCCCAGGTGCGCGCAATAAATTTCTCGCGCCCATATTCTTCACGGGTGATCTCTTCATGCTTCAGCAGGTCGCGCTCGACCATTAATTGCGTAGCAATGCCGGCATGGTCTGTGCCGGGAATCCATAACGCAGAATAGCCTTTCATGCGGTGATAGCGAATCATCAAATCTTCCACGCTGACGAACATGGCATGACCGATATGCAATTCACCCGTCACGTTTGGAGGAGGAATAGCAATCACAAAGGGTTTAATGCTTGGGTCAAAGTTTGCTTTGTTGGGGTCATTATGCGGCTTAAAGAATCCGCCCACTTCCCACATGGCGTAAATACGCTCTTCAGTGGATTTGAAATCGTATGCTTTGGGTAGTTCTTGTTTGGTCATTGGGTCTCCTTAACTGTAAAAAAAACCGTTGGTTGAGTAGCCCCGCGTTTTTTGCGGGCGTATCGAAACCAACATGTATAAATAATTTTTGTGACAAAGCGTTTACTATCCACTAGTGGTTTCGATACGCCGCTCACTATCGTTCGCGGCTACTCAACCACCGTGATTGACTGGGGCTTAAATTAAAAACGCTCCGTCCAATAAGAGGACGAAGCGCATGCTCCGCGGTACCACCTCAGTTACGTTATTACGATTGAACGTGCTAACGTCTCTTGTGAATGCTGTAACGGGCACACCCGTGGAAGTTCTACTCAGCCAGCGGCTTTTCTTCTTCAAATAAGTCAGACGACTTCTGTGATCATTTCCTGTGGATGCTTCCAGCGAGCACATCCTTCTCTATCAGGTGTTTTCACCTACTACTTCTGAATAGCTGAGATTATATGCACCAAGCGCGGGTACGTCAAGTAAATCACTTCTGTGTAAATATGAATTCTGATTCACCCAGCACGGGGATGGGCTGAAGAATATAGACATCCAGCACGGCTTGCGCTGTAGCAAAAGTTTCGCGAATGTTCCAGATCAGGCGTGAACGTTTGAGGTAGTAGTAGTTATCTGATTCTACGCCCGCCGATTCGATGCCGAACGAATCGCAAAGAAAGAGTGCGCGCGGCATGTGGAATCCCTGTGTGACAAGAATAGCCGTATCAATGCCGAAAATTTCTTTGGCGCGGTAACAAGTGTCATAGGTGCGGCGTCCTGCATAATCGAGCACGATATCAGAATCGGGAATGCCGAGGGTCAGAGCGTACTGGCGCATGGATTCGGGTTCGTTGTAATTTTCGAAGCGGTTATCGCCGCTCATTAATAATTTTTGCACTTTACCATTTTTATACAGATCTGCGGCAGTGTTTACTCTATCTCGCAATACTGCCGAGGGTGTGCCAGTGCGGGTTAATGCAGCGCCAAAGACGATGGCAATTTGCTTGACTGGCGCGTCAGCTGGGGAAAATGTTTGAGGTGCGGCGTTAAGCAGGAAAACGATTCGGGTGAAGATAAGGATGAAGAGGCAGATCAGCCCCAAGTTGCGTATGAGGCGGATGGTCATCTTGCTATATTTTTTAATCATTGAGGTTAATGCTCATTATCCAGTATTTCTTAATCCAGAAGCGATGCCGTTAATGGTTAAAGCCATTACTTCACGTAAAGACTTGGCTTCTTTTCCATCAGAGTCGTGAATGGATCGTAAACGGCGCAAAGTTTCGATTTGAATGTAGTTCAACGGGTCAACATAAGGGTTACGCAGATGCACAGCTTGTTGCGTAACGGGTTCTGTCTCCAGCAAAGTTTGATGGCGGCTGATTGCCAAAACAGAATCCTTCGTGCGTTCATATTCTGAAAGAATCGTCTTGAAAATAATATCTGCAAGTTTTTTATCTGGCACAAGGTCTACATATAAAGCTGAAATATTCATATCTGCTTTAAGCAAGGACATTTCTGAATTATGCAAGAGCGTTCTAAAGAAAGCCCAACCGTCGTACATTTCTTGCAACAGCGTCACATCATTGATAGAAGCCAGTCCAGCGCCAAGGCTATACCAGCCCGGCAAATTGAAGCGGCTTTGCATCCATGAGAACACCCAAGGGATGGCGCGAATTTGATCCACTGCAGCGGCTTGAGCGCGTGCTGCTGGGCGTGACCCAATTTGCAAACGTTTGATTTCATCCAATGGCGTGGCAGATGCCCAAAACTCGATGAAGCCGGGGGTTTCATAAACAAGTGAACGATAAGCGTGATGCGCCGTCTTTGACATTTCTGCCATGGCTGTGCGCCACTTTTTTGGAACGGATGGCTGCTCCTGCGGAATAGAAGCAAGGATGACCGCGCTGACAATTTGTTCCAAGTGGCGGCGCGCCAAAGCAGGGTTGGAATAGCGCGAAGCAATGATCTCACCTTGTTCGGTGACACGAAAGCGTCCATTGATACTGCCCGCAGGCTGGGCGCGAATGGCGCTATTGGCAGGACCTCCGCCGCGCGCAATGGTGCCTCCGCGTCCATGAAAAATCGTCAGCTTAATATTGTGTTGCTCAGCAACACGCGTAATATCCTCTTGCGCCTGATACAAAGCCCAGTTTGCCATTAAATAGCCGCCGTCTTTGTTGCTGTCTGAATATCCGATCATCACTACTTGTTGGTTATTATTTTCTTTGAGATGAGCGCGATAAATATCCAATGTAAATAGCAGTTCGAGAATCGCCGGGGCATCTTCAAGGTCTCGCACTGATTCAAAGAGCGGCGTAATTTGTAAGGGCGCGCGGTAGCCGGCCCATTTTGCCAGCAAAAGTACGGTCAACACATCTGCGGCAGCGTGAGTCATAGAAATAACAAAAGGACCCAGTAATTCACTGCCATATATATCGTTCGCCCGCCCAATTAACTGAAATAAAGACCAAGTCTCTGCACCTGACGATGTAACACCGGGGTGTTTTGAAAGATTAGGAATCGGCTCGTTAAGCAAACGCACCAAGAGTTGAGTTCGCTGTTGATGGGTAAGGTTTTCAAAATCAGGTTCGATCTTCAATGCGCGCAAAATTTCGCTTAATGCAGAGTTTAAACGACTGGAATCTTCACGAAGATCAAGCCTGGCAACATGCAAACCAAATGCTTTTATTTTCCGCAGAGCATTTTGTAATTCATTTTGAATCGAATCATTTGGCAGGGCAGATGCGATCATTTTCAATGGGACAGAAAGGTCGTTTGTAAATAAATGTGCTGTATGCGCATATTGCCCAAGCAAATGAGTTTTCATATCATCGCGTGATGCTTCTGATAGATCATAAGCAAGCAAGGATAACATCAAGCGATATGGTTCAGCGGCATAACGTTGCTCAATGAATGCAACATGCGGCGGAAAAGGTCTGCGCTTTTCAATCCATGCCAACAATTCGGCAGGAGGCGGAACCCGATGAGAGCTAACACTTAAATGACGCCCTAATTCCTGAAAGGTGCGCCGATGATTTTCAACTGCCAAACCGCGGTGCAGGCGCAATGTTTCTGCGGTGACATCTGCAGTGACAAATGGATTGCCATCGCGATCGCCGCCTATCCACGAAGCCAGGCTTAACCAAGAATGAGCAGGTTGTAAACCTGGATAATAATGCTCAACTACTTTTTCAAACTCATGCCAAACGGCAGGAATGACATTCCAAAAGAATGAGTCAATAAAATATAAGCCTGTGCGGGCTTCATCAGTAGCGGTTAACTTATCGGCGCGGGTGCGGTCTGTCAGCCATAAAGCAGAAATCTCGGCGCGCAAAGAATCCAGCACTTCATCTTTTTCACGTAATGAAAGCGAAGTTTGATTCAGTCTTTGCAAAAGAAGCGCCATTTGCTCCATCTTCGAAAGAATGGTTCGGCGGCGCGCTTCGGTGGGATGCGCAGTCAATACCAATTCGATGGTTAAATTTTCGAGCAAGGCGGCTACTTTCTCACGCTTTATGCCGCGTTCTTTTAAAATCGCAAAGGCATCCCCAATTGATTCGTTGATCGGCTGGGGATATTTCTCGTCTTCACGTTGACTCAACAACTGCACACGCTGATTTTCTTCGGCAAGATTCACCAAGTCAAAATATGCAGCAAACGAAGCGGCTACTACGCGTGCTTCTTCAACACTTAAAGATGAAACCTCTCTTTGCAATTCTTGCGCCGCAGATGTATCTCCGTTGCGTTGTGCTTTTGCAAGCAGGCGTATGCGCTCCTCAATATCAAAGATAGATGGTGATTCGAGCTTTGATATTACTTCACCAAGCAGGTTGCCAAGCAAATGAATGTTTTGTGAAAGTTCCATAATGGTTATTTTATCAACTCACTTAAATCTAACTCTGAAGATTCTAGATATTTTCTAAAGTCTGCGTAGATCGCATCTTGCACAATTTGCAGTTCATCAGCGCCGAGGGCGGTTTGCACAAGCGGGCGTGTTTCTGGATTGGTCATAATATCTACAAAGGCACGCAGCAATGAACGCTCAATATCCGCTGGCATTCTGGATGAAACAACGATGACCTCATAAGGAATCACTTTTGGGGTCTGCCAGATGATTTCCACTTGCCGAAACACATCAGGATATTCTGATTCCAAGGCGGGGTTGGTACGCGCATCAATATACGTCGCGCCAAAATCGCAGATACCGCCCGCATAGATGGCACGTACTACCGTAGTTTGACCCTCGACGAAAGCCCCGTCTCTTAATTTAATTTTGGCTTGATTCAACAACCCAAGCGGAATCACATATCCAGACGGAGATGCCGCGTCACTCCAGCATGGTTTTTTATCCTTGAGTTGATTCAACGCCTCAAACGGGTCAAAGGTGGTATTCTCGTTACGAATAGGGTCATAATAAGATGTGAAATTATCTTTTGTGCGCGTGATAAATTGTGCGCCGTAAAATAATTCTGCGTTGCGGGTGCTTGCCAAGGCGGCGCGCACATCTTGATTGTTGTAGGCGATCGTATATGCAATGGGAGAAAGTATGCCGACATCTGCGTTGCCAATCTCGAAGGCTTTGATGATGTCTTTTTCAGAACTGCTGACAACAGACCTAAAGCGCACGCCTGTGGCTTTCTCTAACAATGCGGCTAGTTGATTGCCCGCCTCCAGCATTTCTGCGGAGGGGTTGGTGGTGGGCGCCAAGGCGAGGATAAATGGATTTTGGTCAGAGCCAGGCTGGGCTGTAGGTTGAAGCGTTGGCGTGGGAGTAGGAATCTGCGCGGGGGTGGCTGTGGCTTGAGGCGCAGAAGATGGCAAGGAGCAGGAAATCAATAATAAGAGAAGAAATGGAAAAAGTTTTTTCATTAGCATAATCATAATGAGGTTGCTATAATTAGACAAGTCACAGAAAGGACTGATATGAAAAATAATTGGTTTAACATTGTTGTTATTCTTGTACTGGGCGCGGGGGTATATTTTATTGTGGATACGATTCGGCAAACGGCGGCGCAGGCGCAGCAGGCTTTGAATCCGATTCAGCAAGCCAATAACGCCATGCAAACACAGGTGGCAGATTTTATGCATCCAACGCCGACGATCATTCCTGACCCAGTTACTTATATAAGTGAAATACGCGCGCTGGCTCGCTTGGAGACAATTCAATACAGCGTTGAAAAGGTAATTACTGCCGAGCAAAATCAGGGCACATTTGGTTTTGCATTTGGCGATAAGTTATTATTTGTGGCGCACGGGGTTGTGATCGCAGGCATTGATATGGAAAAATTTACACCTGAGTCTATGCGCTATGAAAACGGCGTTTTATATGCCACCCTGCCGCCCGCTGAAATTTTTATCGCCTCTTTGGACAATGAAAAATCCTATGTGTATGAACGCGACACGGGCATCTTTACAAAAGGCGTGCAAGATTTAGAAACATTAGCCCGCCAAAGCGCTGAACAGGAAATTTTGAAGGCGGCATTAGAAGATGGAATATTGGCGCAGGCGCAATTGAATGCTGAGGCGTATTTGATCAAGTTCTTTGCGGCATTGGGCTTTCCGAATACGATTTTTGTGAAGTAATGAATTTGACAAAATCAACTTACAAACCGTTTACCACAAAGTCCACAAAGGGTCACAAAGGAGAGCGGAATGCCAAAACTGTATTTCCCTTCGTATTCCTTTGTGACCCTTTGTGGTTAAAAAAGAAGTCTAATAAAATTTATAACTTAGGATTGTGAAATGATGAAAGCTCTCAACTGTACCAATTGCGGCGCATCTCTTTCTGCCCAATCTATTCAAATAGACATTGCCACCTGTGAATTTTGCGGGACTACATTTCACATTCCCGAATCAGGCATGGGCGATTTGCTTCTGCGCGCAGATTTTAGCAGTAAGGTGATGCCAGGCTGGGAAGTGTTGAATGAGGATAAAGTTAGTTTTCATAAAGGAAATCCATCCGAATTACGCGCCCATTTTGACGGACAGTTATATGCTCATTATGTGTTGAAAAGCTCTGGCGTCTTTGATAATTTTGATGTGAGTGTCAATATTAAATTCACGGAAGGCAATAAAGAATTTATTCGGGCTGGATTGATGACGCGATTAAACGATGGCAACGGGTATGGTTTTCTTATTTCTTCCAAGTCTTCGTATATTTTCTTTGCTTATGTCAAAGATGATACAGGCGCGTCCGTTTTTACCACCATCATGGATTGGACATATCATGCCGCTTTGCTAGCAGGCTTGAATGTCACCAACCGCTTGCGAGTGGTTTGCGATCAGGATCGTTTTCGTATTTACTTAAATGGGGTTTTGGCGGCGTCTTTTACAGATTCGAGATATGCGCTGGGGAAAATTCAGCTTGCGGTTGTGCCCAGTGAAGAATCTAATTTGGGCGTTGCCTTTTCTGACTTGCAATTGAGGGAAGCGCCGAAGTAAACCAAGGGAAGCTTATTTGACACTTTTCATCCATTATGGCTGTGACTGAACGGGCAATGCCTGCGTTTCATTGTTTAACAAAGATAATGTTGTCAGAAACCAGTTGTAGGATAAGCCTACTTTTTCTGACCATGCCAAATGCCTAGCATTTTCATAATTGAATGGCGCATCCGTACCATTCTCGTCTTTTATCATCAGGGTTGGGGAAAAGACACCATCTGTGTCTTGCCAACGAACATTGGCAAGTAAATCTATGTTTTTGGTAACCATAAATTCAAGCTTTAATTGCAAAGCCTCAAACTGTCCTTCTGGAACATAAAACAGATAGTCGTTAGAAGTTTCATCACCAGGCTGATACCAATTGCCATCATCCTGAAATCTCCAAGCTGCAAGCACTATTTCTTCTTGCTTGCCATATCTTGCGCGTTGAATGGAGTATGCATCTATTTGCATAATCCCATAACTTTCGTTGGCAGGTTTCACAGCTTCAAGATCTAGCCCGCGCACTGTAAACCAAATTGCTGGGGCATATACTTTAATCTCCCTAATGTTGGAAACATAAATACGCACCCGCACAAGAATGTTTCCATCTTTTTGCCCGATATTTTCCATTTCACCGCTGACTTCTAAAGAGGCTGGTCTAGCGGCAGGGATGATGATCTCTTTATAAATAAATGTATACGCACCCCATAACCCTGCCACCACAATCACAATGAATTGAAGCCACTCTCTTACATTTTCAGCAGTTAACTTTGGGGATTGTATTT